>NZ_JBFCVS010000004.1:0-273238 GCF_040704725.1 Leisingera sp. JC11 | reverse complement strand
TGGCCGACAAGCACATCAACCTGCCGCAGCTTCTGAACTATTTCCTCAGGCTTGTGTCGCTTGTTCGCCATTCTCAGTCCTCCGTTTCCTAAACATAACGGTGGGCCAATTCAGATGGGGCACTCCAATAGCTGGCCGCATCCGTTGCGGTGAAGGAGGTGCGGTCGCTGTCATAGCGTTCATCCGAGGTGCGGAAGTTGAAGCCAAGCTTCAGCCGGTCGGTAACCAGATAGTCGCCTTTCAGTTGCAGTGTATTGCGGCGGATGCCGTCTTCTTCACCGCCATCGCCCGAGGTGTCATAGCCGTCGTCATTGTCATGGGCGAAGCTGAAGGCGATACCGCCGCGTTCGGTCCGCGACGAAACCCGGGCCGAGGCCCGGTAGCCGTCGGACCCCGCTTCCACGCTGCCGCCGTATTCCGTGCCGATGCCGCCGGACTTGGTGATGATGTTGATCACACCGGCCGAAGCGTTGGAGCCGTAGAACACCGATTGCGGGCCGCGCAGGACTTCGATCCGCTCGATATTGGCAGTGTCCAGGCCGGACAGAATGTACTCGCTGTCACCGCCCGAGGCTTCGACGCCGTCGATCAGGATCAGCGTGTGATTGGCTTCTGCGCCGCGGATGCGGACCTGGGTAAAGCTGTCGCCGGAGCCGCTCACCATCAGGCCGGGCACTGAACGCAGCGCGTCCTGAACGGTTGTGATGCCGCGTTTCTCGATTTCTTCGCTGGTTACGACAGTGGCTGAGCGGCCGTACTTCTGGGCCTCGACCGGCGTAAAGCCGCCGGAGACGATGATCTCTCCCAGATCGGTGACCTCGTCATCCTGGGCGGTTGCGATTACAGGTGCGGCGGCCAGGGCCGCGGCCAGGGACAGGCTTGCCTTGCGCATATTCCATTCCTCCCGGCCCGCGCAGCAAGCACAGGCCAAGCGGCTGCCCATGCCGGGCAGCACGTTCAAAATTTGGGTCTTTGGAAGGCATTGCCCCCGCAGACGGTGAAAACTGCCACCACTACGGAAGTCCGTTGTCCTTGGCGCGCCCCGCACCCGGACAGGGTGATCATCCTGGCAGGTCTCCTGACTCGCGGGTCGAGGCTTTGCCGCGCCTTCCCGCCCCTCGGGGCAGTGGCATATCGCAGCATTGCTCTCCGCTCACAGTTGCGGGGGCAGTCACGGATTCGGCGCCTGTTGGCTACACCTCACCGTGTTCCCTTTTAACCGGGTGGTCTCCCAGCCGGACCAGAATGGCCGGGACTTAGGCAAACTGAACTCATTCTGTCAAGCGGGAGAATTCGCCACCTGAGTACAAATGGTCCCGGGCTGGCATCCATAACGCCAAAGCCGCTTTGCCATGTTTTGTGTGATGACGATTGATAAAGCACTCAACAAGTTGCGAAAGGCAGCGGCCATTGCTTGATCCTTTGATCGAAACATGCCCGTCTGTTGATCAGCGCAGCGCAGCCGCAGCCAAAATCTTCCACGCCAAACCCGCTGATGTCCTGAAGACGATTCTCTTGACTCGGAAATTCCGTTTTGTCATTCAGCCAAGGTGACCGGTTCCGCGAGTGTTTCAATGCGCAGCGGAAGAAATAGGGAACACGGTGCGGCGTACCCAAAAGGGACCAAATCCGTGACTGCCCCCGCAACTGTGAGCGGTGAGTGACGCTGAAAACGCCACTGGGAACATCCCCGGGAAGGCCAGCCGAACCAGGACCCGCGAGTCAGGAGACCTGCCGGACGCGAGGACTGAGGCTCCGCTTGCGGGGGTTCTGCCCTTTTCCACCGGACGCCGGGGTGCGCGTCTGGCGCGTGTGCCGTTCAGGCGTTTCCGTGCCGCTACTCCCCGTTGTTCATTCCTGATTGCAGGTGTGCCTGCGTCGTCGAATGAGGACGAAATGAAACTGAACTATCTGGCCGCAGCCCTGGCCGTTTCCCTGCCGGCCGCCGCGTCGGCGCATTTCCAGCTGAACTACACCGAAAGCGCGCTGATCGAGAAGCCGGGCGACGTGCCGATGGGCCTGGTCTTCTGGCATCCGATGTCCAATGGCCACGCCATGGACATGGGCACGCCGGAAGAATTCTTCATGATCCACAAGGGCGAAAAGACCGACCTGTCGGACCGCCTGGAGCCCGCCACCTTCAAGGGTGCTGAGAACGAAGCTTCGGCCTACAAGGCGTCCGTGCCGGTGAAACGCTCCGGCGACTATGTCGTGGTGACCGTGCCCTCGCCCTATTACGAGGAAAGCGAAGACATTTACATCCAGCAGATCTCCAAGGTGGTGCTGAACCGGAATACTCTGCCCACCGACTGGGACCAGCCGGTGGGCCTGGCCACCGAGATCCTGCCGCTGAACAAGCCCTACAACGTGATCGTCGGCTCCACCTTCTCCGGTCAGGTTCTGGCAGACGGCAAGCCGGTTCCCGGTGCCGAAATCGAAGTCGAATTCATGGCGGCTGAACCGGACCTGGAGAAATTCTCCACCACCAGCCCCTCCGTGGGTGAAATGCCGGGCGGCGCGATTGTTGCCATCGCCGACCAGAACGGCGTGTTCTCCTTCGGCATTCCGAAGGCAGGCTACTGGGGCTTTGCGGCCTTGGGTTCCGGTCCGGCGACCGAGCACGACGGCAAGGAACTCAGCCAGGATGCTGTGCTGTGGATCCGTGCTGAAGAGCTCAAGTGAAAGTAGACCGATGCATATCGTAGACGGCGCACTGTCGAACCCGGTTGTGATCGGCGGCGCGGTTGCCGCCGTCGGCGGTATTGCGATGGGTCTGCGCAGCCTGCCGCTGGAGCGAATTCCGGCGGCGGGGGTTCTGTCGGCCAGTTTCTTTGTGGCCTCGCTGATCCATGTCCCGATCGGCCCCAGTTCGGTTCACCTGATCCTGAACGGGCTGGCGGGGCTTGTCCTGGGCTGGGCCGCGTTTCCGGCCCTGTTTGTCGGCCTGCTGCTGCAAGCGGTGTTCTTTGGCTTTGGCGGACTGACTGTCCTGGGTGTTAACGCCGTCAATATCGCATTGCCTGCAGTTCTCGTTGGGCTGATGTTCCGGCCGCTGGTGGCGCGCGGCTCTCCCCTGCAGGGAGCGATCTGGGGCGGCATCGGCGGCGGCGCAGCGATTGCTGCCACGACCCTCGCTGTCGCAGTTTCTCTGATGCTGTCAGGCGATGAATTTATCCTGGCAGCCAAGCTTGTGTTTTTTTCCCACATCCCGGTGATGGTCATCGAAGCGCTGCTGACCGGCGCCGCCATTTTCCTGGCCCGGCGGGTCAAGCCCGAGCTGTTTGGTGACACGAAAGGAAGCTTGGCATGATCCGCTCCTGCGTTTTGATCCTCGCCCTGCTGGCGCCGCTGCCGGCATTGGCGCACAACGTGATTTCCGCTGTGTTTCCCTCGGGATCGGACATTGAGGGCGAGGTTGGCTTTTCCAATGGTGAAATGGCGCCGGACTTGCTGATAGAGGTTTTTGACCAAGCTGGCGGCAAACTGGGCGAAACCAGGACAGACACCGACGGTTTCTTTCTGTTCACCCCGTCAGAGCCAGTGACGCATATCTTTCGCGGCGACCTTGGCGCCGGCCATGTCGCCGAGGCAATCATGGACGCCGCAGAGGTCGCACAGATCATGGGGCAAAGCCCGAGCGCAGCGGCGCCTGCAGCGGCCAGCACCGCTGCAATCCCGTCGGCTGCCACGGCTGCAGGCCTGTCCGACCAAGCCCGCGCTGAGCTTGCCGCCATGATGCGCAATGAATTGCGCCCGCTCCGGCAGGAGCTGACCGCGTTCAAGAACAAGTCGGATTTTCAGTCGGTGCTTGGCGGCATCGGCTACATCTTTGGCCTGTTCGGGCTGGGCTTCTACATCGCCGCACGGCGCAAGATCGGCAGCATCGAATGACCTATGTTCTGACTGGCGACGAAAAACCGCTCAGCGGCATCGGCGCCTTCCGGGCCAAAGTTACCACGCTTGATCCTCGGATGCGCATCGTGATGACCGCGGTCTATGCTGTGGTGGTGGTCTCCCTCAGCAATCTTTGGGTGCTGTCGGCCGCGCTTGGCCTGTCGATGTGGCTGCTGGCCTACTCCGGCCTGCCGCCCCGGAAAACGCTGAAACGGATGGCGATGATGGACAGTTTCATCATCTTCATGCTGGTGCTGCTGCCGTTCACCATACCCGGCACACCGGTCTTTTCCGTTTGGGGGCTGGAAGCAAGCTGGGAAGGCCTGCGGCGCGCGGCCGAGATTGCCCTGACTGCAAATGCCGTCATCCTGGCGGTCATGACGCTGGTTGGGTCTATGGAACCCGTGACCATGGGGCATGCGCTGTTTGCCCTCAAGACGCCGGAACGGCTGGTGCATCTGATGATGTTCACCATCCGCTACATCGATGTCCTGCGCGAGGAATACCAGCGTCTGCGCACGTCGATGAAACTGCGCGGTTTCCGCCCCGGAACAAACTGGCACACCTACCGCAGCTACGGCTATCTGGTGGGTATGATGCTGGTGCGCGCCATCGAGCGGTCGGAACGCATTCTGGCAGCGATGAAGTGCCGGGGGTTCTCCGGCCGCATCATCCTGCTGGAAGACTTCCGCCTGGGCAGGTCCGACCTGTTGTTTGCCGCGGCTCTTACCGCCGCTCTTGCTGCCCTGATCTGGGCCGAGGCCATCTATGCTGCTTCTTGATCTGAACAACATCCACTTTGCCTATCCGGGGCTGGACCCGGTTCTGGAAGGCGTGTCGATGCAGCTAAACGCGGGGGAGCGGCTGTCGATCGTCGGACCGAACGGAGCCGGAAAATCGACGCTCCTGAAAATCATCATGGGGCTGATTGCCCCGGCCAGCGGTACCGTCGCGGCATTTGGAAAACCTTGCAGCAGCGAAGCGGATTTTCATGAGATGCGCCGCCGCGTAGGTTTTGTCTTTCAGGACGCCGATGACCAGCTTTTCTGCCCGACAGTGGCCGAGGATGTGGCCTTCGGCCCGCTGAACCTGGGCAAGTCCAAGCAGGAGGCCCTGGCCATCGTTGACGCTGTGCTGTCCCGCCTGGGGCTGATGCACCTGCGCGACCGGGTCACTCACAAGCTGTCGGGTGGCGAGAAACGGCTGGTGACACTGGCCACGGTGCTGGCCATGGAGCCGGACGTGCTCATTCTTGATGAGCCGACGAACGCGCTGGACCCAAGCAACTACGCGCGGCTGACAGAAATCCTGAAGGGGTTGGACCAGGCGATCCTGCTGGTCAGCCACGACCCGGAGTTCCGCGCACAGGTTGCCCCTAAAGAGTATCACTTGAAGGACCGGGAACTCGTACGGGTTTAGGACACACGGGTATCCGGGGCGCGTCGGGGGCCAACAAGCACCGTTGCTGCCAATCATGTTTCTGTCATCCAAATGAGCCTGCGAAAGCCAGAACAGTTGACCTGGGCTCTGGACACATTGTGTTTCCAAGCTTGTAGATAACAGTGCTGCGAGTGCGATGGCGGAGACGAAGACCTTGGGGTGTCTGCCGTAGCGGGTTGCCGCACGCCGCTAGTCCTTGAGCCTGCCGAACATGGTTTCGGCCCGATTGAGCCGCTTTTGGCGGAGCTTTTACTATCGAACTGTGATCTTGCGCTGCTGCCGGCCCGGGATCACGCGCGTATCCCTTTGTCTTTCAACGCTTCTCTGAACCGGTCGGAATCGTATACCCGGTCTCCGAGCGGCCAGTCGATCTTCGGCAAATTGCTCAGAAACCATCGTCCCGATGGGCCAAAGGCCAGCCATGCATTAACAATCAAACCGGACCAGTCAGATCAGGCTCCCCCGGGGCGCGGGCGGACATCACCGTCATTGGCCTGGATGATCCGGCCATCGGGCAGGTCATTGATCCAGTCCAGAGAGCTCTCCTGAACGGCTCCGGCCGCGACGTGCGGACGGTTGTGGTCGACGGCCGCATCTTGATGCAGGAGGCATCATTCCCGGTGTTGACCATGACGGGCTGCGCGCCGGCGCGCAAAGCCGTTTCGGCGGGCTGGTGGCGCAATATCCTGACCGTATCTTTGGCCTTCCGCCGGTGGAGGAGATCTTTGCCCTGGCTCATCCAATGCGGAAGGCGCCTGCACGAACAGTATCCTGATCCGCCAAGCCTCAGTCCTGACCGTGGATGCGGACCGAACCAAGCAGAAATGTTGCGAGCCGCAGAAAGATCAGAAAAGACCGGGCAGAAAGCAGGCGCATAGGGCAGAAGCTGCCAACAGCGCCAGTGTCAGCCCGCCGATCCGGATCACCTTTGCGCCGCCTGCGCTGGCAAGGCTGCGCAGCGAAGTCTTGGCGCCGAGAGCCGAAATCGCAATGATCAGCAGCCATTTGGACGCGCCCGCGGCAAAATCTGCCATTTCCTCGTTTAGCACCCGAGCGTTAGCCAGAATGGCAAGGGCAAAGAAGACAATCAGGAACCCGGGCACCGGGATCTTTTGCGTCCTGTCCCGTTTGCCCGCTGCCGAGACGGTCAGGATCAGAACGCAGAGCACAAGCGGCAGCAGGCTGACCCGGACCATTTTTACCAAAGTGGCCAATTCCGCAGTTTCTTCCGAAACCGTCAGCCCGGCACCGACGACCTGTGCGACGTCATGGATTGAGGCCCCCAGGACAAAGGCCGTTTGCGCCTCGCTGAAGCCAAACTGCACCAGCGCTACCGGATAGACGATCATCGCCAGCGTCGACAGGGCGGTGACCGCGACCACCGTGAACAGCGTCTCCTGCTCCAATGCCTTGCTCTTAGGAAGGCAGGCCGAAATCGCCAGCGCCGCCGAAGCGCCGCAGATTGCCACCGCGCCGCCGGTCAGAACGCCGGATTGCCAATCCCGGCGCGACAGCAGCAGGCCCAGCAGGATGGTGCCGCCCAGAAGCCCGGCAATGGCGCCAAAGCCCGCCACGCCGAGAGAGGCGATATCGCTCAGGCTGACCCGCACCCCCAGCAGGGCCACCCCGGCGCGCAGCAGCGGTTTGGAAGAGAAGGTGATGCCCGGTGCCACAGCCGCCTCCTCGGCCAGCGGGTTGAAGACCATGCCGATCAGCAGTGCCAGCAGCATGACCGGCGCGCTGTAATGCTCCGACAGGAACAGCGCCGCCAGCCCGATCACCGCCGCCAGCGCGACGCCGGGGTAGAGGGAGCGGGTATACGACAACAGGGGAGAGGGCCGCCCGAAGGCGGCGCGGTTCAGCTGTGCCAGCATTGCAGTCTCTGCTCAGTAGTCGTTTTCGAAGGGAGACATGGCAACGTAAACGGACTTCAGCTGACTGAAGTGCTCGATCGCCGCACGGGCGTTTTCCCGCCCGATGCCGGATTGGCCGACACCCCCGAAGGGCATTTCGATTGGAGTCAGGTTATAGGCATTGATCCAGCAGGTGCCCGCCTTGAGGCGCGACACAACACGGTGGCCGCGGGCGAGATCACGGGTGAAAACCCCGGCAGCAAGGCCGAACTCGGTGCTGTTGGCGCGGGCCACAGCCTCATCTTCACTGTCGAAATCCAGCACCGACATCACCGGGCCGAAAATTTCTTCGCGGGCGATGGCCATGCCGTCGATCACGTCGGCAAAAACCACCGGGCTGACCCAGGCCGGGCCTTCGGGCAGCGGCAGCGGCAGGGTGACGCGGGTGGCGCCCTCGCCCTCGGCGGCAGTGATGTAGCTGTTCACCTTGTCGGCCTGCGCGGCGCTTACCAGTGGTCCAATCTGCGTGCCGGGATCCATCGGGTCGCCGATCCGAATCTTTGCAGTACGTTCGGCGAGGCGGGCCAGGAAAGCCTCCTTGATTCCCTTCTGCACGAACACGCGGGTGGCGTTGGAGCAGATCTGGCCGGTGGAATAGAAATTGCCGAGAATGGCGCCCGACACAGCGCTGTCGATGTCGGCGTCATCAAAGACCAGCAGCGGGGATTTACCGCCAAGCTCCATGGTGATGTGCTTCATCTGCCCAGCGGCGGCCGCGGCCACCGCCCGGCCGGTGGGCACCGAGCCGGTGAGCGACACCTTGTCGATACCGGGGTGGGTGGTCAGCGCGGCGCCGGTGTCGCGCTGACCTTGCACCACATTGAACAGGCCCGGCGGGGCGCCGGCCTTAGTCAGGATTTCCGCCAGTTTCAGCGCGGTCAGCGGCGTGAGTTCGGAGGGCTTGAAGATCATCGCGTTGCCGCAGGCCAGCGCCGGGGCGGCCTTCCAGCAGGCAATCTGGATCGGATAGTTCCAGGCGCCGATGCCGAGGCAGACGCCCAGCGGTTCGCGCAGCGTATAGGCCCAGTCGCCGCCCAGCGGGATGTGGTCGGCAGTCAATGTGGCGGCCTGGCAGCCGAAATACTCCAGGCAGTCGGCGCCGCTCGCGGCATCAGCCACCCGGGTTTCGGAAATTGGCTTGCCGGTATTCAGGGTTTCCAGAACCGACAGTTCTTCGTTCCGGGCCCGGATGATATCCGCGGCCCGGCGCAGCACGCGGCCGCGTTCGGCGGGCGGCGTCGCGGCCCAAATGGCCTGCGCATCGCGTGCGCAGGCCACAGCCCGTTCGATTATGGACGGGGAGGCGCCATTCAAACGGGCGATCACTTCACCCGTTGCCGGGTTGATGCAGTCGAACGGAGCGCCAGCGGCGTCTTCCAGGTAGGCCCCGCCGATATAGTGGGAGGCTTCGGGCTGGCACGGGTATTGCGTCATGCTGGCGCTCCTGATGGTCAGATGTGGACGTAGAGGTCGCCGCCTTCGACGGAGACGTCGAAACGGCGGGTCTTCACCGAGGGGTCCACCAGGAACTCGCCCGAGCGGATGTCGAACTCCCAGCCGTGCCAGGCGCAGCGGACGATCTCGCCCGCGCGGTCATAGACGAACTCGGTTGAATCGGTTTCCTTGGTGGTGCCGCAGACCGGCCCTTCGCACAGCGCCGCACCCTTGTGCGGGCAGATGTTCAGCAGCGCATGGAAGCCGTCCTCCAGCCGGAACACGCCGATCGGCATGTTGGAGACGGTGACGATCTTGGCCGCGCCCTGCGGAACCTCGTCTGCCTTGCAGGCAAAATGCTTGGTAGTCATGTCAGGGTCTCCTTATTCAGCGGCCTGCGCTGCCGGGCGCGGCAGGCGGGTGTAGACGTCCAGCGCGTTAAGGCCGAAGATCTTCTCGCGCCATGCCGGCGGCACATGCAGCTTGTTCACGTCGTCATAGTCCCAATGCGGGTAGTCCGAGGCGAACATCAGGGTGTTCTCGCCGTCCATCGCTTCCAGCGTCGCCCACAGGTGCTGGATGTTCTCCGGCTGCTCCAGCGGCTGGGTCGAGAAGCGGAAGTGGTCCTTGAAGTATTCCGACGGCAGCCGCTTGAGCCACGGCGTTTCCTTGCGCAGTGCCTTGTAGTTTGCGTCCAGCCGCCACAGCACCGACGGCACCCAAGCAACGCCGCATTCGATCACAACCACCTTCAGGGACGGCCATTTCTCGAACACGCCATTGGCGATCAGGCTCGCCATATGGGTCATCGCAGTCTGCGGCAGGATGGCGTGGGTTTCCCAGAAGAAGGTCGAGGGGCCGGCCCCGATCGGGGTCGAGTTGATGCCGCCCTGGCCGCCCAGGTGCATGGCAAACGGCAGGCCCATCTCGGCGCAGGCTTCATAGATCGGGTGGTAGAACGGGTCGCCGTAGGGGCGCGCGGCGCCGTGGCTGACCAGCACCTGCACGATGCGCGGATGGCTGCCCACGCGGCGGATTTCGGCAGCGGCCAGATGCGGGTCCTGGGGTGCCACCACGATCGAGCCCCAGAATCGGTCGTCCTTGGGCAGCCAATAGTCGATCATGTAGTCGTTGTAGGCCTTGCACAGCGCGTTGGCGTAATGGGGGTTGGCCAGAGTGGAGGCTTCGATCGGCTCGTCGCCGGTCAGGATCGCCACGTCGATATTGTATTTGTCGAGGTGCTTTTCCTTCATGATCAGGTAGTTGTCGTCTTCCTCGACCGGGTTGACGTCATGGCGGGCAAAGCCTTCGGGATGGAACCAGGGGCGGTGGCCGTGCGGGAAGGCGCCGCGCGGGCCGGTGCGCTCGCCGCGGACGAACATGTCCTTGAAAAGGCCTTCCATATACGGTTCCAGGACCGTGGCGCTGCACCAGTAGTTGTGGCAGTCGCAATCGACAATAAACATGCGCTTCTCCTCTCGCTTGTCCAAGCCGGACGGGCTGTGGGCAATGTCTGCGCGGCCTTGATAAGAACCGGGGATCGGCGAATAAATGCAATTGATATACCTCTTTTAATCGGAAATAATGATTGAATGAACCGGCAGCTGCTTCTCACCTACATGGATGTTCTGGAAACCCGGAACTTCAACCGCACCGCCGAGAGGCTGAATGTCACCCAGTCCACCGTCAGCGCCCGGATCCGGCAGCTGGAGGACGAACTGGGCACACGCCTTTTCGAACGCGGCCGCGGCGGGGCTGATCCGACTGCCGCGGGGCGGCGGTTCGAAACACATTGCCGGTCGTTGCTGGCGGCATGGAGCCTCGCCAAGCGCGATGTTTCGGCGGGGCCGGGGCTCAGCCGCCCGCGGCTCAGGGTTTCGGTCCAGTTCAGCCTGGCGCAATCCGTTCTGGTGGACTGGGCCAAGCAGATCCGGGCGCAGGTGCCGAAACTGGACCTCTATCTTGAGGCGAATTTTTCACAGCAAATTCAGCGTGATATTCTGACGGGAGAAGCAGACATCGGAATCGTGTTCGCACCGCAGCAGTACCCGGACGTGCATGTGGCCGAGTTCGGCTCGGAAAACTATGTGATGCTGTCAACCGATTGCAGCAGGTTCCTCGAGGTGGATTGGACCCGCTATATCAAGGTGGCCTACACCTCCTATTTCGACCGCCAGCACGATGAACTGTTTCCGAATCTGGTGCATGTCCAGACGGTGGTTGGCAGCGATGATCTGGCGGTGGACTTCTTGAAAGCAGATGGCGGCACCGCCTATCTGCCCAGCTTGTCTGTGCCCGGCCTGATGGAAACCGTCCCCGGCCTGCAGCTGGTCGAAGGGGCGCCGGTCATACCGCAGCCGCTTTACTCCATCGTCCACAGCCGCAAACGCCATGATCCGCTTGCAGCGCAGGCTATCTCACTCTTTCAGAAGTTGATTCAGACACGTACCATCGACAATTTCGATTAAAGAGGCATTTCTGATGCATTTTTCCGGGACGGGTGCCGGGTATCTTCCCACGAATTCAATCGTGGAGGTCCCCGTACCATGCTCATCGCTACCGAAAGCCCGTTTTCCCTGAGCTCAGCAAACTCTCAGCCCTGCTATTCGGGCGGGCCGGCAACGCTGATCTGCAAGGCCGTGATCGAAGAGACGCACGACAGCAAGACCTTTGTCTTCGAGGACACCCAGAGCCGCAGCTTTGATTTCAAGCCGGGGCAGTACGTGACCTTCAGTTTCCGGATCGGCGGCAAAACCCATGTGCGCGCCTATTCGATCTCCTCCACCCCGACCCGCCCGCACAATATCCAGGTCACCGTCAAGCGGGTGCCGGGCGGGCTGGTGTCGAACTACCTGAACGATGAGGTCCGGCCCGGTGCCGAAATCGAAATTGCCGACATTACCGGCAGCTTCAACTGGATCGATATCCCCTGCGAAAAGCCTCTGCTGCTGTCGGGCGGCTCCGGTGTCACCCCGGTGATGTCGATGCTTCAGTACATCACCGATGTGACCCTTCCCAAGGATGTGGTCTTTGTGCATTTCGCCCGCTCCCCGAAAGACATCATTTTCCGCGACCAGCTGGAGTTCCTGGGCAAGCGGTTCCGGAACGTGACCGTGCATCTGGTGGTGGATTCGGCGGATGATCCCGCCTTTGACGGCGAAACCGGGCAGATATCGGCAGGGCTGATGCAGCGGCTGGTACCGGACCACGCCGAGCGCAGCATCTTCATGTGCGGCCCGGAGGGGTTTATGAAAGCGGCCCGTGCGGTTGCCGGCGAAATCCCGTTTGCCGCGGTTCACGAAGAAAGCTTTGGCGAGAAGATCACCATCGAGGAAGCCACCGGCACCGGCGGCGAAGTGTTCTTTTCGCTGAGCGGCAAGAGCGGCCACTGCGCCGAGGGCGAAACGCTGCTGGAAGCGGCGCTGAACGCCGGTGTCTGGATTGATTCCGCCTGCCAGCAGGGGGTCTGCGGCAACTGCAAGGTGGTGCTGACTCAGGGCCAGGTCGAAATGCAGGACATGGGCGGGCTGCAGCCGGGCGAAGCCGAGGCCGGCTATGTGCTGGCCTGTTGCAGCTGGCCCAAGGGCGCAGTGGCGCTCGACGCCTGACATACCACCAGCAGGGCGGCCTGAAGAAGGCCGCCTTCACGGCCAGACGCCCCCCCGCTTCCCCAAAATCAAAAAAATGATACCAGCAAGGAGGATGAAATATGTCTAACGGAAACCGGATCCTGGAAGAGCCATTGCGGGATCTTCCAATCAAAACGGCCGACAAGGGCTTCTATTCGGGTTTCAGCGTGGACGTGACCGTCACCGGCAAGCTTGCGGTTGGCGGGCTGGTTCTTTGGGCTGTGGCCTTCCCGGAGAACGCTGGATCGGTATTGTCGGGTTTCAACAGCTTCATCCTGTCCCACTTCGCCTCCTGGTACATCTATGTGATGGCCGCTTTTGTGCTGGTCTGCATCGGCCTGGCGCTGTGGCCCGCTGCCGGCCGGTTGAAGATCGGGCAGGACGGCGACGTGCCTGAGTTTTCGAATTTCTCCTGGTTCTCGATGATGTTCGGCGCCGGGATCGGGGTCGGCATGCTGACCTGGGCGGTGGCTGAGCCGGTCTATCACTTTCAGAACAATCCGGACGTGATCCAAGGGCTGGCCACCGCTGCGGGTGCCGACAATGTGCTCAACGCTTATAAATGGTCCTATCTGCACTGGGGCTTCTCGGCCTGGGCCTCTTATGCGATTGCCGGGCTGGCGCTGGGGTTCTTTGCCTACCGCCGCGGGCTGCCGCTGACCATCCGTTCCTCGCTGACGCCGCTGTTCGGCAGCCGCCTGTCGGGCTGGACCGGGCATCTGATCGACATTGTTGCTGTGATTGCCACCATCCTGGGCGTTGCCCAGACGCTTGGCTTCGGGGTCGAGCAATTCGTGGCCGGCATGGCGCGGATCGGCGTCGGCGGCTGGCTGCTGAACGATGAGGGCACCGCCTCGGTGACCGGCATTATCGTTGCGCTGCTGATCATCATGGGCGCTTCCACCCTCTCCGCACTCTCCGGGGTCGGCAAAGGGATCAAATGGCTGTCGAACCTCAACATGGGGCTTTCGATCTTACTGCTAGCCTTCTTCCTGCTGTTCGGGGCCACCGGCTTTGGCATCCGAGCCCTGTTTGTCGGGCTGTGGGAATACGTCATGGCCCTGCCGGAGATGCTGTTTACCGTCTACCGCGGCGACGGCAGCGGCGGCGCTGCAGACAAGCTGGAAGGCTGGCAGGGCGGCTGGTCGGTGTTCTACTGGGCCTGGTGGGTAGCCTTTGCCCCCTTTGTCGGCCTGTTCCTGGCCCGGATCTCGCGCGGCCGCACCATCCGCGAGTTTGTCCTGGGCGCGGTGATCGTGCCGGCCATCATGTGCTTCGTCTGGTTTGCCTTTGCCGGCGGCACAGCCATTGACCTGGAAATGACCGGCGGCGCCGATGGCGTGATCTTCGGCGCATCGGACGGCGACAAGATTTTCGCCATGACCAACTTCATGCTCGGCGATGTGCTGGGCTGGATGATGGCAGTGGTGATCGTGGTTCTGCTGATGACCTATCTGGTCACTTCGGCGGATTCGGCCGTGCTGATCGTGAACACCATCAACGCGGCCGGCGACGAAGGCCCCAAGGCGCGCCCGCATATCGTCTTCTGGGGCGTGGCCCTGGGCCTGGTGGTCGCAGCGCTTCTGCTGGTTGGCGGGCTGAAGGCGATCCAGACCGCGATGGTGATCGGCGCCCTGCCGTTCTCGCTGGTGATGGCGCTGATGTGCATTGCCCTGATCAAGGCAATCCTGCGCGACAGCATCCGCGCATCGCGGGCAGACGAGGCCAGATTGTCTCAAAGCGGCATCTGAAGCATTCTCCGCTGTGCCGCCTGGGCCGGCACAGCGGAATTCATTCTGTACCAATATCATTGGCTTAGAAGAACCTGGATGGAAGAGTTATGTGCCGTCCGACTCAAACTGCCGAATGCCATGAAAAACTGAAATTTCCGTCAGATTGCCGACCTTATTAGTGGCATCGGACGCGGCTGCAATATCTGTGCCGGAGACGAACGCAGGATCCGTCAATCAGCCGCAAACGCTCATTCTTCGATTGCCCTGCTTGTAATTTGAGAGGCTTGCAGGGCTTTTAACTGGCTCAACCGCCAGCTTTTACCTGAAACGCCTCCGCATGGCCGGGAAACAGTGTTTGCAGGAAATGCAGCGTTTGCTCCAGCGCCCCTTCGCGGCTGTAAATGTGCGGAAACAGGTGCAGCTTTTGCCAGTAGCCGTCAGTCAGCGAGTCAATCCAGCCTCCTGCCATTTCCGCCTTGCCAGGATTGTCCGGTGCAAGCTGGTGGCAGATTCTGCTGAGCATCTTGGACCGTATCTCCTCATACTCGCTGGTAATCTCGGCATACTGCGGGACGAAATTTTGCTCTCCGAAGAATGCAAACCAGATGGCGAGCGCGCTGGGGTTGCAAATCTTGGGGCTGAAATCCGCCTCGATGATCGTGCGCAGCCGGGCCGCGGGATCCCCGGGCGCCTTGTCCAGCGCCGCCTGCCAGTGCGCCTCATACGTCTGGTACTGATCCCGCAGCGCCTCAGTCAGAATGCCGGTCTTGGACTTGAAGTAGAAGACGGCAACGCCTTGGGACAGCCCGGCCTCATTGGCCACGGTAGCCAGCGTCGTCTTGGCCAAGCCGTTGGCAACAATTGATTTCAGCGTTGCATCCAGAATCTGCCGCCGCCGCATGTCGGCGTTTTCCTTGCGTTCCTTGCGCGGCTTCCTGCCGCTGCCCTGCGATGCCACCATGACAAATCCAAGCTTCAATTTTCCTCCTTGTTCCATAATTCGCTGCGCCTGTCAGCTTGATTATTTTTATTTGAGCGCTCAAAAAAACTTTACCAGAAAAATCTTCTCCACTAGGCTCCTAGCAACAGCAGCCGGACCAGGAGAGATTCATGGGGCAGCACGACAGATATGACGCCATCGTGGCGGGGGCCGGGCACAATGGGCTGACTGCGGCTTGCTACCTGGCCAAAGCCGGGCTGAAGGTTCTGGTGGTGGAAAAGAATGACTGGATCGGCGGTGCAGCGGTGAGCCGGTCGCTGCACGAGGGTTGGACTTACTCAAACTGCTCCTATGTCTGTTCGCTGCTGCGCCGCGAAATCGTGCGCGACCTGGAGCTGCCGAAGTACGGGCTGCAGGTGATCCCCTACGAAGGCGGCGCTAGCTTCAGCCGCGATGGTGATTACTTTGCCTATATGTCCGACCATGACGCACTGCGCCGGGAAGTCTCCCGCCACAGCGCCCATGATGCGGATGCCTATGACCGCTTCAGCCAGACGGTAATACGCCAGTGCCGCTTCATCCGGCCCTTCCTGCTGCGCAATGCACCGGACCCGACCTCACTGAAACCGCGCGACATCGGCGAACTCTTGTTCCTGATCAAACAGGCGCACGGGCTGGGCAAGAAGGAGCTGGGCGAGACGCTGCGCTTCTGGTCGATGTCGATCGGCGATTTTCTGGACGAGCATTTCGAAAATGACCTGATCAAGGCGCATATTGCCGGGGCCGGGATCATCGGTACCGGGCTGGGGGTCTATTCGCCGGGCACGGCCTATGTGCTGTTGCATCACTACATGGGCGATGTCGACGGCGCGATCGGGGCCTGGGGCTTTGCCCGCGGCGGCATGGGGGCGATCTCCAACGCGCTGGGGGCCTGTTTCGAGGAGGCGGGCGGCACAATTGCCACCGGCTCCGGCGTCGACCGTTTTCTGGTGAGCAATGGCCGGGTGACCGGGGTGGCGCTGGACAACGGCGACGAATACCACGCGCCCATCGTTGCCTCCAACATGGATGTGAAACGCACTTTCCTGCAGCATACCGGCGAGCGGCACCTGCCTGGCGACTTCGTGAAGGCGGTCAAGCGGTTCAAGATACGCGGCTCCTCGGGCAAGTTGAACATCGCGCTGGATGCGCTGCCGGATTTCCCCGCCGCACCCAAAGGCGCTCCCTTCCTGCGCGGCGATCTGCATTGCGCCGAAAGCCTGAACGAGCTGGAGCGCGCCTATGACGACTGGAAGGAGGGGCGCTGGTCGCAGAATCCGTACTTCGACATGCTGATCCCTAGCCAGATCGACCCGACCATGGCGCCGCCGGGCAAGCACATGATGACCGTCTTTGTGCAGTACGCGCCCTATGACCTAGAGGTCGGCGGCGTGCGCACGGGCACCAACTGGAACGGCCAGACCCGCGGCGCCTTTGCTGATTGCGTCTTTGATAAGCTGGAGCAGGCTTGTCCTGACATCCGCAGCAAGACCGTGCATGCAGAGGTTCGCACGCCCTGGGACATCGAGCAGGAAGTGGGCCTGACCGAAGGCAACATCTTCCAGGGCGAGCTGACCTTTGACCAGCTGCTCTTCAACCGCCCGGTGCCGGGCTACGCGCAATACGACACTCCAATTGACGGCATGTACATCGTCGGCTCTTCCGCCCATCCGGGCGGTGGGGTGATGGCGGCGCCGGGCGCAAACGCGGCCCGGGAAATCCTGCGCAACATCGGCCGGGGCGGCAATATGACCGGTTATGCGGCCTGAGGAGCGAATGATGACCACAGCAACCTACGACGCAATAGTCATCGGCGCCGGCCACAACGGGCTTGCCGCTGCTGCGACACTGGCCCGCAAGGGCAAATCCGTCTGCGTGATCGAGAAGAACGCAACCGTCGGCGGCATGGCCTGCAACACCACACTTGCAAACGGGGTACAGGCGCCGGAAATCGCGCATCTGCTGTATAACCTGCATCCCAAGGTGAAGAGGGAACTGGGCCTTGGCACCGCAAAAGTTCCGCTGGAGGTGCGGGACCTGCCCGCCGTTTCGCTGTCGCAAGACGGCAATCATACTGTGATCCGCAGCGGCAGGGCGGAGCTGGCAGACGGCCGGCCTCACGCGGAGGCCGCAGCCTTTGACGAAATGATGCGCCGCCTGACGCTGTTTGCCGGGCTGCTGGGGCAGCTTTCAACCAAGTCCCCGCCCTCGCTTGAGGACGGGCTGGCCAGCCTGGGCACTCTGACGGAGCTTGCCGGGCTGGCCAAGCTGGGGCTGGATCTGAAGCGGATGGGCAAGAAGGACATGCGCGAGTTTCTCCGCGTGCTGCTGTCAAACGCCTATGACCTGATCCTGGACGACCTCGAGGACGGACCGCTGGCGGGCGCGCTGGCGGCGGATGCGGTGCGCGGCGCCTTTGCAGGGCCGCGCTCGCCCGGGACCGTGTTCACACTGATGTACCGGCTGGGGCAGGGCGGCGGCGCGCAGCTGCCGATGGGCGGCATGGGCGCGGTTGCGGCAGCGTTTGAGGCGGCAGCCCGTGCCGCCGGGGCCGAAATCCGCACCGGTACCGGCGTGGCCCGGGTATTGACCGAAAACGACCGCGCTGCAGGCGTGGTGCTGGAGGACGGCACCGTGCTTTCCGCCCGGGCGGTACTGAGCAACACCGGACCGATGCCCGCGATGATGCTGGCGGGTACGGAGCATTACGACGTGGAAGCGGTGCGGCGGATGCGAAACCAGCGCTGCAAGGGCGCCGCCGCCAAGGTGAATCTGGTTCTGAGCGCGGCGCCCGAATTTACCGGGCTCCGCCTGGAACTGGCGGCAGGCCGGCTGCTGATTGCCCCCAGCGCCACCTATGTGGAGCGCGCCTTCAACCCGGCGAAATACGGCGAAATGCCCGCAAACCCGGTGATCGAGGCCGTCATTCCGAGCCTGACAGATCCAGAAGTGGCGGGCGGCGGGCAGCACGTGCTGTCGGCTGTGGTCAGCTCCGTTCCCTACGGGCTGGAGGGTGGCTGGGATGAGGCCGCCCGTGAACGGCTGGCAGCCGTCACAATCGCAACGCTGGAGAAATATGCGCCGGGCATCGGTGCACTGGTCACGGAAAGTCAAGTGCTCAGCCCTGCCTGCATCGAGGCGCGGACCGGTGCGCCGGGCGGCCACTGGCACCATGCGGAAATGGGCGTCGACCAGATCCTGACGGTGCGGCCCGCCAACGGTATGGCGCATTACCGCTTCGGCCCCGAGGGCTATTACCTCTGCGGCGCAGGGGCCCATCCGGGCGGCGACGTGACCGGGCTGGCCGGCCGCAACAGCGCCATGCAACTGCTGAAAGACGGGGTTCTCTGATGACCAAACATGTACCCATCGGCCTGATTGAAACCCCGTTCCAGCCTCGGCTGCAAGCGCTCAGCACGGCCAAGAGCTGGACCAATTGGGCCGGATATGTCTCACCCGCGATGCTGGACACGGTGGAGTTCGAGTATTTCGCGATCCGCAATCAGGCCACCCTGTTCGACATTTCACCCATGCACAAGTACCGCATCGCCGGGCCGGATGCGCTGCGGGTGGTGAACCGGCTGGTGACGCGCGATGCCGCCAAGCTGCGTGACGGGCGGGTCGGATATGTCCTGTGGTGCGATGAAGAAGGCATGGTGATCGACGACGGCACCCTGTTCCGCTTCTCAGAGACGGACTTCCGCCTGTGCTGCCAGGAGCCGATGTACACGTGGCTGCTGGACACCGCCTGGGGCTTTGACGCGGAGATCACAGACGAGAGCCATGAGATTGCGGCGCTGTCGCTGCAAGGCCCCACGTCGTTCTCGCTGCTGCAGGACGCGGGCCTGCAGGCAGTCGCGGAGATGAAACCCTTTGACTGGCGCGAGATAGAGCCGGATCTGTGGGTTTCGCGCACTGGCTTCACCGGCGATCTGGGTTATGAGCTGTGGGTGCAGAACGGCAAGGCGCTGGAGCTGTGGGATCGGCTTTGGACGGCAGGCGGCCCCTGGGGGCTGAAGGCGATCGGGTTCGACGCGCTCAACATCTGCCGGATCGAGGCCGGGTTCATCGCCGCGGGCTTCGACTTCCAGCCGGTGCACACGGCCATGCGGCTGGGCCGCGGCCGCAGCCCGCTGGAGCTGGGGTTCGGCAAGATGGTGGATTTCAGAAAGGGCCACTTCAACGGCCGCCGGGCGCTGCTGGACCAGCAAAAGAACGGCCTGCGCTACCACCTGCGCAAGATCGAGATCGGCGGCTTCAAGTCGGCGGATGGCGCGCTGATATACCACAAGAAAAAGAAAGAGGTGGGGCATGTGACCTCTGGCGTCTGGTCCCCCACCACCAAGCGCAACATTGCGCTGGCCGAGTTCAAGGCGCCGTTTGGCGACGGCATCACCGATGACCTGTGGGCCGAAATCTATGTCAACGAGGAAGGCCATTGGAACAAGCGGCTGGTGCCGGTCACCATTGAAGACAAGCCCTTCTTTATCAACAGCCGCGCGCGGGCAACCCCGCCGCGCCCGTTCTAATCCGTAACAGGTACCGCTATGACCAAGATGACCCCTAACAGCTTCGCAAATGAACCAAGCCCGGACACCCTGCATGAATGGGACCGCACCCATCAGCTGCACCCCTGGATGGCCATGGACGACTGGCGCGGCTACGACAACATGCTGATGGAGAGCGCCGACGGCATCCACCTGTGGGACGCTGCCGGCAAGCGCTACATCGACGGGCCGGGCGGCATGTGGTGCACCCAGATCGGCTATGGCAGCCGGGAAATGGCCGATGCCATCGCCGCGCAGGTGATGAAGCTGCCCTATACCTCCCCCTTCACCAACACCACCGAGCCCTCGGCAGTGCTGGCCAAGAAGATCGCCGAAATGGCGCCGGGAGACCTGAACAATGTCTTCTTCACCACCGGCGGCTCGACCGCGGTGGATACCGCGCTGCGCACCATGCAGTACATGAACAACCGCCGCGGCCAGCCGGACAAGAAGAAGATCATCGCCCGCGAGAAGGGCTACCACGGCTCGACCTACCTGGCCCATTCGGTGACCGGTAAGGAGCGCGACCAGAGCCATTTCGATTTCGAGACCCGGCTGGTGCATTTCCTGCCCGACGTGAACCCGTACCGCCGCCCCGCAGGCATGAGCGTCGCGGACTGGTGCGATGCCAAGGTCGCGGATCTGGAGGCTGCCATTGCGGAGATCGGCGCGGACAATATCGGTGCCTTCATCGCTGAGCCGATCCTGTCCTCGGGCGGGGTTATCGTGCCCGCGCCCGGTTACCACAAGCGCACCTGGGAGCTGTGCCGGGCCAATGACATCCTCTATATCTCCGATGAGGTGGTGACCGGCTTCGGCCGCCTCGGCCACTGGTTCGCCTCCGAGGAGGTCTTTGGCATCCAGCCAGACATGATCACCTGCGCCAAGGGGCTGACTTCCGGCTACCTGCCGCTGGGGGCCTGTATCATCTCCGACCGGGTGATGGAGCAGATGAGCCATCTGGGCACCTCCTCCTCCTACACCAACGGGTATACCTATTCGGGCCATCCGGTGTCCTGCATTGCGGCGCTGAAGAACATTGAGATCATCAAGCGCGAAGGCATTCTGGAGCATGTCCGCGCTGTCACACCGCATTTCCAGGCGCGCCTGCGCGATCTGATGAGGTTCGATATTGTTGGTGACGCCCGCGGCGAGGGCCTGCTGGGCTGTATCGAGTGCCAGGCCGAGGATCTGGAAGCCGAACGCAAGCTCGGCTCGATGATTGATGCCGCCTGCGAGGAGATGGGCTTAATCGTCCGCCCGCTGATCAACATGGCAGTGTTCTCGCCACCGCTGATCATCACCCTCGAGCAAATCGACGAGATGTTCGATATCCTGGAGCGTGCCATCCAGCGGGTGGAGGCACAGCTGGCAGCGTGAGGCTGGAGGGGGGCACAGGCTCCCGTCACCCTTCCCGAACTGGCGGGCGCCAAGGGGGTTCCGGTGCCCGCCCTTTTTGTTTCTGGCGCTGCCCTGCCGCCGGGCATGCGGCCGCCGCCACACACCGCACAACAAGCGGTGTGCCACTCCTCTCCCAGTTCACTATGGAAAATTTTCCAGTTCCGCGGACACTGCCGCGAAACCGGTATTTTTTGAGGGCTTCTCCCTTACACGGTATGCTCCCGCCGTCCGTATTTCTTGGCAATATCAATATCCTGGCCCAGCTCCATCGCCGCGCGGTAGCCGCATTGCACGGCGGCGGCGATGATATTCGGAGCTTCGGCATCGCCGATCCGGGCCACCGATTTAATACCGGCCTCCTGCAGCCCGTCTCCCATCGCCTTCAGCCCGTCGTATAGCCCCAGAACCGGCAGACGCCGGGTGAGGGGGATGATGGCGTCGCAGGCAAAGGTGCTGCGGGCGCCCGAGAACATGCAGGACAGAACAGCTTCGCCGTTCTGCGCGGCAATCAGCATCCGGTTGGGCACCACTGCGACCCCTGCCTCGATCAGGGCAGCGTTCGACTGGTAGACCTCCGTGGTCCACTGTCCCCAGTCGCAGGGGCGGCCTGCGGGCGTCACCAGGGTGACCCGGTGCCCCTCCTTGCGCAGTTGCAGCGCCAGCACCGAGCCGAGGTAGTAATGGTCGTCGTCATAGATCACCACATGATCAGCTTTGAGCGGATCGCCGTTCAGCACAGTTTCAGCAGACACGATCATGCCGGGCATTTCTTCCTCCAGGCCTGTGTCGGAGTGGCGCCCGATGGTATCCGTTGCCCAGACCGCGCCAGTGGCAGCAATCACATGGGCAACGCCGAGATCCAGCACATCATAGGCGTCCAGCGGGCTTTCGGGGTAGACCTCCACATTGGGCAGCTTGTCGATCTGCCCGACGCGCCAGTCGCGCACACGGGCCCATTCGCTCATCCCCGGCAGCCGGGATTCTCGGGTGACACGCCCGCCCAGGGTCCGGCTGGCCTCTGCCAGCATCACCGAATGGCCGCGTTCGCCTAGCACCCGGGCGGCCTCCAGCCCGGCGGGGCCTGCGCCGACGACCAGCACCTTTTCCGGCCTTTCGCTGCGCCCGGATTTCTCCGGATGCCAGCCGTGGCGCCATTCCTCACCCATGGTCGGGTTCTGGGTGCAGCGCAGCGGCACCCCCAGCGAGTCGTGCGCGTAGCAGATGTTGCAGCCGATGCATTCGCGGATGTCCTCGCTGCGCCCCTCTTCGATCTTCTTGGGTAGAAATGGATCTGCAATGGAGGGCCGCGCCGCGCCGATCAGGTCCTGCCCGTCCTGGCGGATCACCTGCGCCATGGTGTCGGGCGAGGTGTACCGTCCCACCGCCACGACAGGCTTGCAGGTCAATGATTTCGCGTGCGCGATGCAATCAGTGAATGACGCCTCTTTCACAAACCGGCTCGCCCCCATCTCGACGCCATAATCCGGCACCACCAGATCCCAAAGGTCCGGCAGATCCGCCAGCATGGCAAAGGCGTCATAACTTTCCGCATCCCCAAGCCCGACGCTGAAGCGGGTGGCGACGGCGCATTTGTGGCCGACGGCCTCTTTGGTTTCCTCGATCAGCTCGCGCACCAGCCGCACCCGGTTTTCCAGGCTGCCGCCGTATTCATCGCTGCGGGTGTTGTTGACCGGGTCGAGGAACTCCGACAGGAGATAGCCATGGGTGGCGTAGACATAAACGATGTCAAACCCGGCCTCGACCGCCCGCAGCGCGGCGTCGCGGTGCCATTTGCGGATGTTGCGGATGTCCTCGCGGTCGATCTTTCGCGCCTGCCCAGGGTGCAGCACGGTGGCGTCCGTCTGCGGCCGGTTGCGCATGCCCAAGGGTGCCAGGCGGGTGCCGAAATTGGTTACCATGCCGCCGCCGATCCACAGCTCCACCCCGGCCAGCGCACCATGTTCATGCACCGCATTGGTCATCAGACGGTTGGCGCGGATGTCGTCCTTATCCCACAGCGCAGCATAGGGGTAATAGTCGTTGTCCGAGGTTGGGTGGATCGAGCAGAACTCGGTATTCACCACCCCCCAGCCGCCTTCCGCCTTCATCCCGCGCATGGCGGCAACTGTTTGCGGCCGCCGCCAGCCCATGCCCGCGCAATGGGGTACTTGGTAAAACCGGTTCTTGGTTTCCACGGGACCGATTTTCAGCGGCTGGAACAGGATGTCATGGCGGGGATCGCGCATCAGTCATTACCCTTCGGTAGGCAGTTTCCGTTTCATACTTTGATTGAGCGCTCAAATAATTCTTGTGTCAAGCCGGTTTCCCTCCTAACCTTTTCCTACCACGGCCGGGACCGTGCCGGAGAGGGCAAAAGGCGGGAAAACAGGGCCGCGGCAACAGGGAGACTTTCATGAATATTTTGAAAACAGCCACTGCGCTTGGCATGGTTCTGTCGCTTCAGGCAGGTGCAGGCCTGGCTGCTGATGCGGACCTGACGGTTTTCGACTGGGCCGGCTACGAGGATCCTGAGTTCTTCTCTAACTATATCGCAGAGCATGGGGACGGACCGACATTCGCTTTCTTCGGGGATGAGGAAGAAGCCTTTCAGAAACTGCGTTCGGGGTTCCGCGCCGATGTTGTGCACCCATGCTCGCAATCGGTGCCGAAATGGATCGAGGCCGGGCTACTGGCACCGCTCGACACCGCCCGGATCGAGCGCTGGGATGAGCTGGAGCCGAGCTTCCGCGACATCGAGGCCTATACCAAAGACGGGCAAAACTACTTTATCCCGGCCGACTGGGGCAACACGGCCGTCACCTATCACACGGAGCACCTAAGCGATGCGGATGTCGCCAGCTTGCAGGCCTTTGCGGATCCCAAGCACCAGGGGCGGATCTCGATAGGGGACAATGTCGACGACGCCTACGCGCTGGGTTTCCTGGCCACCGGGGTCAAGGACTGGACCAATGCCACGGACGCACAGTTCCAGGCGGCCTCGGATTTCCTGCGCGCGGTTCATAAGAACGTGCGCACCTACTGGTCCGACGGCGCCTCGCTGGCGCAGCTGATGCAAAGCGGCGAAGTCTACCTGGCCTGGGCCTGGAACGAGACCTACTCGACGATGAGCTATGAAGGCCATCCGATTGCGATCAAGCGCGACACCGCAGAAGGCGCGTCCAGCTGGGTCTGCGGCTATGCAAAGCTTGCCGATGCGCCTGGCTCTGAAGACAAATTCTATGACTTCATCAATGCCTGGCTGGACCCGAAGACGGCCAATTATCTCGTGAACAGCTGGGGGTATGGTCACGGAAATGCCAAGGCTATGGCTGAAATGAACACCGAAGACCTGGCCGCAATGGGTCTGCAGATCAGCGAAGACCTGAAGACCAAAACCCTGTGGCAGGCGCCGGTGCCGTCTGAATTGCGCGAGAAAATGATTGCTGAATTCGAGCTGATCAAGGCCGGTTTCTGATCCCGGGCGGGTATTCCTGAAGTAGAGCGCCCCGCCGATTGGCGGGGTGCTTTCTTGCTGTTGTCGGCCAGGTTGAAGGGGCAGGGGGTAAGGGTCCTGCCTTACTGGAACAGTACGATGGAGTCCGCACCCCAGCCCACCGGCACCTCGCTGCCGGGCGGCACAATGGACCGGCCGGCGGTGTTGCGCATTGAGATTGTCACATCTTCGCCGTGGCCGGGCAGGCGCACGCTGTAATAGGTCATGTCGCCATAGTAGGCGGTGCCGGTCACCGTGCCCGTCGCGACCTGTTCGGTCTGCTCGCTGCCGTCAAACAGGATGGTCAGCATTTCCGGACGGATGCCGATAGTTTCCAATTTCCGCAAATCCAGCCCCTCGGGGACCTGCGCCGACGGCAGTTCGATATTGCCGAGCGCCGGGATGTCCAGCGCCAGGTGGCCGTTCATGCCGCCCTTGGCGCGGGCGTCAAGGAAATTCATCACCCCGATGAAGGAAGCCACGCGTTTGTCGATCGGGCGGCGGTACAGTTCCTCGGGCGTGGCGAGCTGTGCAATCCGGCCATCGAACATTACTGCAATCCGGTCCGACATGGTCAGCGCCTCCTCCTGGTCGTGGGTCACCAGGATGAAGGTGATGCCGAGCCGCTGCTGCAGCTGGCGCAGCTCCACCTGCATCTGGTCGCGCAGCTTCTTGTCGAGCGCCGACAAGGGTTCGTCCAGCAGCACCACCTTAGGCTTCATCACCAGCGCCCGCGCCAGCGCAACCCGCTGACGTTGACCGCCCGACAGCTCATGTGCAGCACGGGACCCCAGCCCGCCCAGATCCACCATTTGCAGCGCCAGTTCCACTTCCCGCGCGATCTCCGCCTTGGGCAGCCTGCGGGTCTTCAGTCCGTAGCCGACGTTTTCTGCCACGCTGAGATGCGGAAAGATCGCATAGGACTGAAACACCATATTGGTGGGGCGCCGGTTGGCGGGGACGCCTGCCATGTCCTGGCCTGCGATCACGATGGTGCCACCCGTCGGTGTCTCGAACCCGGCGATCATCCGCAGCAGGGTTGTCTTGCCGCAGCCCGAGGGCCCCAGCAGCGAGAAGAACTCGCCCTCGTTGATGGTTGCATCGATACCTTTCAAAGCCTGGAAGCTTCCGAAGGTCTTGGTGACGCCTGCAAGGTCGATGATGGGCTTGGGAGATGGGCTGGCCATGTCAGGCAAATCCTCCGGTGGCTGAAGCTTCGATACCCTGTTTCCGCGCGGCGCGGCGGCGGAACCACTCGGCCAGGATCAGGAGCAGGACGGACAGGGCCAGCAGGATCGTTCCCAGCGCCATCACCGACGGCAGCTTTCCAGGGAAGCGCAACTGGCTCCAAATGTAGACCGGAAGGGTGACCTCGGTCCCGGTCAGGAAGAAGGCGATGATGAATTCATCCAGGGAAATGGTGAAGGTGATCAGCAGGCTGGACACCACCCCCGGCATCACCAAAGGCAGGATCACGCGCCGGAATGTGCCCCAGCGGGTTTCCCCAAGGTCAAACGACGCTTCCTCGAGGCTTTGGTCCAGCCCCGTGAAAGCCGAGCTGAGGATCGCAATGGAAAACGGCGTGCAGATCAGCACGTGACCCAGAACCACGGTCACCAGAGACAGCGGCATGCCCAACTGCATCAGCAGCACCAGCAGCGCTACCGCCACGATGATTTCCGGCAGTACCAGCGGCAGCATGATAAAGCTCATGATGCCGCGCTTGAGCGGAAACCGGTAGCGGGCAGCCGCCCGCGCAGCGCAAGCCCCCAGCACGGTGCTCAGCACCGCCGAGGAAAGGCCGACAATTAGCGAATTGCGCACTGCCCCATGCAACGCTTCGGTCTGCCATAGCACTTCGAACCACTTCGCTGTGAAGCCGGTCAGCGGAAACGAGATGACCGTGGCATCATTGAAGGCGAACACTGGCAGCAGGATCACCGGCGCATAAAGGAATACCATGTAGGCAACCGCGTAGACGGCCAGCCATTTGGACGGAAAAGCCTTCAGAGCGGACTTCATTGAACTTTGCCTCCAAACCGTTTGCCAAGCAGGAAGATGACCGCACTGATCCCGGCGACGATCAGCATCGAGGACAGCGCCAGCGCAGCGCCCAGCGGCGCGTTGTTTGCCTTGCCGAACTGGATCTGGATCATGTTGGCGATCATCAGCCCATCAGTGCCTCCAACCAGCTTCGGGGTGATGAAGTCGCCCACGGTCGGGATCAATACGATCAAGGTGGAAGCAATCACGCCGGGCATCGCCAGCGGCAGGGTGATCCGGAAGAACCGCCGCACCGGCCCGTCGCCCAGATCCTCGGCGGCCTCCAGCAGCGAGCGGTCGATTTTCTCAAGCGCCACGAAGATCGGGAGGATCGCGAACGGCGCCCAGGCATGGGCCAGCGTCAGCACCACCGCGTTGGCGTTGTACAGCAGAAAGGTCAGTGGCTCTTCGATGAAGCCCAGTCCCTTCAGCGCGGTATTGAGCACGCCGTTGTAGCCCAGGATCACCTTCCACAGAAACACCCGCAGCAGATAACTGGTCCAGAACGGCACGGTGATCAGGAACAGCCACAGCGCTTTACGCTGTTTGACGTGGAAGGACAGGTAATAGGCAATCGGAAAGGCCAGAACCACGGTCACGAACGTGACGATCAGCGAGATCTTCAACGAGCGGAAAATCAAGGTGCTGTAGATAGGCTTGCTCCAAGCTTCCCGGTAGTTGTCCAGCGTCAGCGTGGTGTCTAGCTCCAGGTAGTTCTGGGTCCAGAAGCTGAAGGTCAGCACCATCACCAGCGGTGCGGCCAGCATCAGCAGCGAATAGAGCAATGTCGGGCTGATCAAAGCGAGGCCCTGACGCCTCTCTCCTGTTAACATTCCTGGATCCTCCTGCCCCGTTGTCAGGGCGCCGCCAAACAATTGGCGGCGCCCTTCATTCATGCCTTGTCAAGCTGCGCAAGCAATTCAGCATTACGGACCTTCAGCTGGCTTGGCTCCGGCTCATCCTGTTCCAGAATCGGGAACAGCTTGCGCAGCTCATCATGGTAGCTGCGCACGCCGTGCTCCAGATCCGACAGGATCACGCCATCATAGCCGCTGGAGAAGGCCGCCTCCCAGCACCATTCGATCAGCTGCTCATCCTCCTTCGAGGTGATCCGGTCGATCCGTCCGCTAAGATAGCGTGCGGCGCGCAGCTGCCGGTCCTCTGCCCGGCGCTTGTAGCAGGCGGCGCGCTGAATGGTGCGGCCGTTTTCCACCGGGAACTCGTGGTAGAAGATCACCGAGTCCGGGTAAATACCGAACACCAGGTTGGGGAACAGTCCCAAATAGAGCCAGGCTGCCTGATGCTCATCGTCCAGCCCCTCGGTCCTAGGCAGCAGTTTCTTGTAATTGCGTACGCTCCACATCCGCCCGTCACCGGGGCGGAAGCCGCCAAAGGACCGCGCGGCGCCATGGCTGAAGGGCTGGTCGTCATAGTTGCTGCCAAACAAGTCATGCAAGCCGGGGTGCGCCAGCGGCACATGGTAGCCCTCGTTGTCCACGTCGCGGACGCATTTCCAGTTGGCGGCAATCTCCGTGGTGCCGATCCCGTTGCCGTCCGGCACAAGATCCGCCAGACCGTAGGGACCTACCTCTTCCTCGAATTGCGCCATTACCTCGGACACTGCGGGCTGCGGCCCTGGCTTGAAGCGGACAAAGACAAACCCGTGCCAGATGTCCATCTCCACCGGCTTCAGGCCCCATTCCACCGGATCCAGCTCCGGCAGCGTCTCCGGCCGTGCCGCTCCGCGCAGCGTGCCGTCCAGATTGAAGGCCCAGCCGTGGAAGGGGCAGATAATGGCGTTCTTGCAATGGCCCTTGTCCTCCGCCACGACACGGCTGCCGCGGTGGCGGCACAGGTTGTGAAAGGCGCGCACCTGGCCGTCTTTTCCCCGCACCACCAGGGCCCGCTCGCCGGTGAAATCCGCGGCCATGAAATCGCCGGGCTCCGGCACATCGTTCACATGGCAAACCAATTGCCAGTGCCGCCGGAACAGAAGCTCCTTTTCCTCCTCCAGAAGCTCAGGATTGGTATAACTCCACGCGGGCAATCCGGTACGGCCCGCCCTGGGATCAGACTGAAACAGCACGTCGTCCTTCATCTGGGTCTCCTTCCCTCTGGCAAGAAAAAGTAGCACAGTTTATTTGAGCGCTCAAATAAAAAATTTTGCAGGAAACTGAATTCACGGCTGGACAAGACAGGGAACTGGCATCAAGTTTGAGCGATCACTCAAACATCGAGAGGAGAAGCAAATGCGCCGCGCCAGAAGCCGCAGAAGACACGCCGCCTCCGTTGCAGCACCTGTCAGCAAGGGCCCGCACTCGCTGGCCACGCCTGCCTACGCGCCGCTTACGCAGGCGCAGGTGGACCGAGTCGTGGACACGGCGATTGAGTTGCTGGCCACCTCCGGCGTGGTGTTCGAACCTGGCGGCGAAGCGGACACCCTGTTGCGCGGTGCCGGCTGCACGCTGTCGGATGAGGGCATCGTAACGATCCCGGAGACCGTCACCCGCAGGGCGCTGGAAACCGCCGCCCGCTCCGCCACGCTATGGGATCGCAACGGCGAAAACCCCATTTCAATTGACTGCGATCACACCTGGTTCATGCCCGGCATGACTTGCATCGCAGTCTATGACGAGGAAACCGGCGAGCCGCGCCCCTCGACCCGCGAGGACCTGGCCCTGATCACCCGGGTTGCAGACAAACTGCCGCATGTCGACGGCGTTTGCATTGCAGTGAAGAACGTCGAAAAGTCGAACCAGTTCGGCGAGATCGACGAATTTGCCTGCCTTATGGAAAACACCACCAAGCCGCTGGAATACCTTTGCGAACACCCCTCCTCGCTGGATGCGGTGATAGAGATGGCGGCCGCGCTGCGCGGATCGCACCAGGCGCTCCGGCAGAAGTCATATTTCCTGCATCTGATCACCCCACTGCCGGTGAACCTTGCGCGGATCCATTCGGACCAGATCATTACCGCCGCCCGGGCGGGCATCCCGGTGAGTGTCGGCACCCTGCCGATTGGCGGTGCGTCGTCGCCCATCACCCTGGCCGGCTGTATCACCCATGCACTGATGACGGACTTTGCTGCCATCGTCCTTGGACAGCTGGCTGCCGAGGGCAGTTTCTGCGTGGGCAGCTCTGACGTGAATTTCATGGAGCCGGCCACCGGCGCCATCGGCAGTTTTTCCCAGACATCCGTCGGCGACATGGCGATGTGCCAGGTGCGCCGCTCGCTGGGGTTTCCGTCACTGACAGGGATCGGCGGCTGTTCCGTTGCCCGCCGTTTCAATCAGGATGCAGTCTGGGAGATCTCCTCGAACATGACGCAGATGTTCTACAACCGCCCGGCCACGATCGATTACATGGGTTCGCTCGACCAGGGCCTCACTTATTCGCTGCATGCCCTGCTGCTGTGCGACGACCTTGCGGGGTTGCTGCGCAAGATGTGGCAGGGCCTGGAAATCTCGGCCGATCAGATGGCCGTCGACCTGATCCGTGAGGTCGGCCCCACCGGCAATTTCCTCGCCCATCAGCACACCGTCGACAACTGCCGGACGCAGGTCTGGAACTCCCGCTATTTCGGCCCGAACATTCCCCTCAGCAACGCCGGGCTTGCGGATCAGGACCTGCTGGCGCGCATTGACGATGACATCAAGGAGATGCTGGCAGAGCTGGAACAGCCCGCGCTTCCGCCGGAAACCAAGGCAGCGATATCTGCGATCTTGAACAAGTACCGCGATCGCGTGGTCTAGTCAGACTCGCAGCCCTGGTAGCATATGGTAAATGAGTCCTGATCCAAAGAAGAGGGGCGGATTATTTTGTTTTGCCCGTTCTTCACTCAGCGGCTTGGTTTGGTCTTTCCGGCCGCGGGAGTCTTCGGGAACAGGTAAACGGGTCTTGCCGGGGAATCAGAACCGCAGCGACAGGCAGGACATGCCGCCGTCCAGTTTGGCGCAGTCAGTGTTGTCGATCTCGACGATCTGGTATCCGGCCTTGTCCAGCATTTCGGCGGTACGGGGGAAGCCGGCGGCCATCAGCACCAGATTGTTGAAGCGAATGGCGTTGGCAGCGGCTTCCTCGCCCTCGGCCACATGCAGCACCCGGTAGCCTTCGAAACAGCCGGAGGCGTCAAGACGTTTGGTTGACAGGATTGTCTCGGCGTCCATCAGTGAGCAGTCAGTTTTGAAATGCAACACGCCCTCTGGGGTGAAAACCTCACGCAGGGAGTGGCCCCATTCAGCAGCGATCTCCGCCAATTCGGCAACGCCGGCGGCATCCGTGCGGTCGGAACGGCCGACCAGGATCTCCTTGCCGGTCACCAGGATGTCGCCGCCTTCGATATGGCCGGGGCCGGTGATTTCGCGGACGTCGTCGTAGCAGGCGCGCAGGGTGGGAGCCATTTCCGCAACCTCGCCCAGCCGCGACGGCGCGCCGGGGCGCATCAGGATGGCGCCCTGCGGCAGGCAGAGGGCAGTGTCCTCGACAAACTGGGCGTCGGGGAAGGCCTCCAGCGGCTCCAGCTCGATCACCTCGGCGCCGGTGCTGCGCAGTGCGGCGGCATAGGCGGCGTGGGCCTGCAGCATGCTGCTGAGGTTGGGGTTGCCGACGTCCTCGGCGCGCAGGCCGGCAGCGATGGTTGAGGCGGGGCGGCGGGTGATGGCGCGGGTGAATTCAAAGGTGGGGTTTCGCATAGGGGTTACTCCTGGTCCGGAGCGGGTCCGGTGATGTCGATTTCGAGGATGGAGGGTGTGCCGCTTTTGCTGGTTTCCCGCAGTGCGGCGGCAACTGCCTGAGGCTCCATCGGCACGCGGGAGTAAGGAATTCCAAAAGAGGCGGCTACGGGGCCGAACTCCGGCGGGGTGGGATCGCAGCCCACGACGGGGACGCCGACGTCCTGCATCGAATTGGCAATTTCGCCGTAGCCGCGGTTGTTCCAGATCATGAAGGTGATGGGCAGGTTTTCGTCCACGGCGGCCATGATCTCCGGCAGGGAGAATTGGGCGCCGCCGTCGCCCGCGATGCAGATCACCGGGGTGTCGGGGGCTGCAATTGCTGCGCCGATGGCTGCGGGGATGCCGTAGCCGAGCGCGCCGTAGCCGGTGGCGGCATTGAACCAGCCGCCGGGGCGGTCGTGGTCGTAGTAGAGGTTGCCGGCATAAATCGGCTGAGTGGAATCTCCCACCATTAGAGCATTTGGTACTGCGGCGCGCATGGCGTTCAGCACCTCGACCTGGGCACGGTAGTCCGCTCCGATCTCTTCAAAGGCAGCAGCGCGTGTGTGCTCAGCGCGCGCCGCGCCCCGGCTATGCTTCTGGTGTGCGGGCAGGGCAGCGAGCAGGGCGGAGATGGCGTCCTCCGCCCGGCTGTGGATGGCGAGCTCCGTTTCGCGGCGGGCCAGTTGGTCCTGGCAGATGTCGACCCGGATCAGCCCGGCCATGGCTGGCATGCTGCCAGTGGCGTACATGTCGTAGTCGGTCGGCCCCAGCTCCGTCCCCAGCGCCAGAACGCAATCGGCGTCGCCGATCAGCGCGCGCACAGCCCGAAGGCTGGGGCTGGCGGGGACGGTCAGCGGGTGACCGTGCATCAACCCGCGGGCGTTGACTGTCTGCACCACCGGCGCGTCGAGGCGTTCGGAAAGTGCTTGCAAGTCCCTGCCAGCGCCTTTGGCACCGCCGCCGCCAAGGATCACCACTTTGCTTGCCGCAGAAAGCCGGCCTGCCGCTACAGAGATCTGAGCCGGGTCGAGCGGCGGCTGGGCGGGGACCGAAACTTCGGGGCCGTTCTGGGAGGTGGTGCCTGCCACGTCCAGCGGGATCTGGACGTGTGTGGGACCTGGACGGCCGGCGGAGAAGGGGGCAAAGGCGCGGTCCAGCGCGGCCTCCAGCTCTTCTGGCTGTGCAACGTGTGCCGAGATCAGTGCCACGGTTTTCGCCAGCGCGTGCTGATCCGGCAGCTCATGCAGGTGGCCGTGGCCCTTGCCCAAGGTGCCGCTGGCATTGACGCCGGACACCACCAGCATCGGCACCGAATCCGCGCGGGCCTGGGCCATCGGGGTCAGCGTGTTGGTGAGGCCGGGGCCGGTGATGACAAATGCCACACCCGGCTGGCCAGAGACCCTTGCATAGCCGTCGGCCATGAAACCTGCGCCCTGCTCGTGACGGGGAGTGACGTGGCGGATGCCGGAGGCAGCCAGGCCGCGGTAAAGCTCTACCGTGTGCACGCCGGGGATGCCGAACACGCAGGAAACGCCGCGTGCCTTCAGCCCAGCGACCAGGGCTTCGCCAACTGTCTTGCGGGTCATGCTGCGCCTCGTGCCTTGGGGTTCGCGTGCGCCACGATCCGGTCGAGGGCGGTCGCAAAGCTGGTGTCATCAATTGTCAGGGCAACGCGCACCCAGTCCTTGAGGCCTTCGCCGAAGGCGGAGCCGGGCATAACGGCAACGCCGCTGTTCAGCATGTCCCAGGCATAGACGTCGCCGTCCATTCCGGTTGAGGATACCTCAATCAGGGCAAACATGCCTGCCTCGGGGCGGTGGACGTGCAGCCGGGTCTCGCCATGCAGGCGCTGTTCCAGCAGGGCAGCGCGGGCGGCAAATCGGGCGGTCATGCCTGCGGCGACAGAGGAACCCTCGTGCACCGCCCTTTCGGTCATGTCGGCGATGAAGGGCTGGTTGCCGAACAGCATGGTTTCCGAGACCGGCAGCAGGGCGGAGCAGAAGGCCTCTGGCCCGGCGCACCAGCCGCTGCGGAAACCCGGTGCGGCGTGGGACTTGGAGATCGAGGAGACCGCGATGACCCGGTCGGCCAGTGCTGGATCGGAGAGCGGCGAGACAAATTCCGCACCCTCAAACACCAAGTGCTCATAGACCTCGTCGGAGATGATCCAGAGGTCATGCTGCACTGCGAGCTCGCCGATTTCCCGCAGGTCCTGCGGCGTCAGGATGGCGCCGGTCGGGTTGTGCGGGGTGGTGAGCAGGATGGCGCGGCTGCGCGGGGTGATGCGGGCGGCAATATCGTTGGCCTGCATCCGGAACCCGGCTTCCGGGCGCAGTGGTACCGGCACCATATCCGCTCCAGAGGCGCGGATCACGCCCTCGTAGGTGGCATACATCGGATCGCCTACCAGCACTTCGGTACCGGGTTCGGCAACGCCCTGCAGCACTGCGTACAGCGCGGTCTGGGTGCCGGGGAAGCAGAGGAAATTTTCCGGCCCGAAATCCCGCCCGCGGCTGGTGCTGTAGGATTCAGCCAATGCGGCACGCAGATGCGCCTCGCCGCGGCCGTCGGAATAGCCGGTGCGGCCTGCGTGCATCGCCTGCGCGGCGGCTTCCACCAGCTCCGGCGGGGTCGGGACGTCCGGCTCGCCGATGGTCATCTCCACCAGGTCGGCACCGGCTGCGGCCATCTGCCGGGCCTTTGCGTGCACTTCCCATTTGCCGCCGCCCAGTCCGGCCAGCCGTTCAGTGATTGCTGTCAGCCTCATGTCTTTTCAGCCTCCTGCTCCAAATTCAAACCTGTGATTGCGGCAACCGACTGCCGTCCGATGTCTGCCAGTTCACCCGGCGCAAAGGCGTCCGGAAGGGCGCCGCCCTCCAGCCACAGCCCGTCGATCACCGCATTGCAGGCAATCGCCAGTTGGCGCAGCCGGGCAGGAGCGGCGGGGCGGCCGGCTTCTTCCAGCGCGGCGGCGATCAGCCCCTCCAGAAAGTCGCGGAAATAGGCATAGGTGCGTTCGTGCGTGGCCTTCATCTGCGGGTCCTGCTGCACCTTGTTGAGGAAACTGGCCCAAAGCGCGATGGACCGCGGATCCACAACCGGCGGCGTCAGCGAGGCATTCACAAAGGCGGTGAGCCTAGCCAGTGCTGTACCGTCCACCCCCGCCGCGGGGGCAAATGTCTGATCGGTCATGGCGGTCATGTGGTGCTCGTAGGCGGCGATGATCAGCTCTTCCTTGGAGCTGAAGTAATGCCGGATCAGCCCCTGGGTGACGTCGGCGCGCTCGGCAATGCCCCGCACCGTAGCACCGCGCACACCGTTCTCCGCCACCAGTTCCAGCGTGGCGAGAATCAGCGCTTCCTTCCGGGCTTCGGCGGATTCGCGTTTGAATTTGCGGCGCTCGTCGGTCACCTCAGCTCCTGTTTTTGTGCTGGCGGAGAAATTATACACTTGCATAATTACTCGAGTCGCGGCTTACTGCAATCGGAAAATTCGGGAAGACGCAAAGATGGACACAGCCGCAGCAGCCGCATCAGCTCCGGAAACCGATACGCGCCGGGAGGCGATCCGGGTCGAGGATCTGCACAAGTCGTTCGGCAATCTGGAAGTGCTGAAGGGTGTTGATCTGACCGCGCATCAGGGGGATGTGGTGGCGATCATCGGCGGCTCCGGGTCCGGCAAATCCACCATGCTGCGCTGCATCAATTTCCTGGAGACACCGAGCTCGGGCAAGATCGTGATCGGCGGCGAGGAAGTGGTGATGCGAGGTGATGGCAGCCCGGCAAACCAGAAGCAGATCGAACGCATCCGGACCAAGCTGGCGATGGTTTTCCAGCAGTTCAACCTGTGGACCCATCGAACGCTGCTGGAAAACGTGATCGAGGTGCCGGTGCATGTGCTAAAGGTGCCCAAGGCCGAGGCCGTCGCGCGGGCGCACGAACTGCTGAACCGGGTGGGGCTGGGCGGCAAGGAGGACACCTATCCTGCCTATCTGTCCGGCGGGCAGCAGCAGCGGGCGGCGATTGCGCGGGCGCTGGCGGTAGACCCGTCGGCGATGCTGTTTGACGAACCGACCTCGGCGCTGGACCCGGAACTGGTAGGCGAGGTGCTGACGGTGATCCGCGACCTGGCCGCCGAGGGGCGCACCATGCTGCTGGTGACCCATGAGATGAAATTCGCGCGCGAAGTCGCAAACCACGTTGTCTACCTTTACCAGGGCCGCATCGAAGAGCAGGGGCCGCCTGCCGAGGTCTTTGGCAATCCGCAATCAGACCGGCTGAAGCAATTCCTGAGCTCGGTCGCCTGATCCACTACCACCAAAATAAAAACCAACTGGGAGAAGAAGATGAAATTGAAAGCATTGCTTGCCGCGGCAACCGCGGCTGCCGCTCTGTCCGCTGGCGCGGCTGCTGCTGAACAGGTGAAAATCGGCATCGCTGCCGAACCCTATCCGCCGTTTGCGTCGCTCGACAGCTCCGGCAACTGGGTCGGCTGGGAGGTCGAGGTGATTGGCGCCGTCTGCGCCGCGGCTGAACTGGACTGCGTGATCACGCCGGTGGCCTGGGACGGCATCATTCCGTCGCTGACCGGCCAGCAGATCGACGCCATCATGGCCTCTATGTCGATCACCGAGGAGCGGATGAAGACAATCGATTTCTCTGATCCCTATTACAACACCCCGGCGGTGATCGTGGCGGACAAGTCGATGGACATTGCGCCGACGCCGGAATCTCTGGCGGGCAAGATTGTCGGCATCCAGGCCTCGACCATCCACCAAGCCTATGCGCAGGAATACTTCAAGGATGCCGAGCTGAAGGTTTACCAGACCCAGGATGAGGCCAACCAGGATCTGTTTGCGGGACGTATCGACGCGACACAGGCGGACAGCATCGCAATGGCGGATTTCGTCGGATCCGACACCGGCGGCTGCTGCGAGATCAAGGGCGCGGTGGCGGATGACCCGGCGATCCTGGGCCGCGGTGTGGGTGCTGGGGTGCGCAAGGGTGACGACGCGCTGCGCGAGGCGCTGAACAAGGGTATCGCGGCGATTCTGGCCGACGGCACCCACGAGAAGATCACTGCCAAATATTTCACCACCAGCATCTACTAAGGCGCTGACGTGACCGGACTGTTCGAACTGCTGGGCCTCGGCGCCAGCGCGGAGCTGCTGTCGCTGTCGGGCTGGGGGGGCAACCTGCTGCGCGGGCTTGCCAACTCCCTGCAGATCGCCTTTGGCGCTTTTGGGCTGGGGCTGGTGATCGGGCTGTTCGGAGCCTATGGCAAACTCTACGGCGGGAAGGTCACGCGTGATCTTCTCGCCATTTACACCACGGTGATCCGGGCAGTGCCGGAATTGGTGCTGATCCTGATCCTCTACTACGTGGGCAGCGATATCATCAACAAGATCTCTGAGGCGATGGGCGGCGGCCGGATCGAAATCAACGGCGTTGCGGCCGGAATCTGGGTGCTGGGTGTGGTGCAAGGAGCCTATGCCACCGAAGTGCTGCGCGGTGCTATCAAGGCGGTGCCTGTGGGTCAGATCGAGGCGGCGAAATCCTATGGCATGCCCGCCTTCATGATCATGCGGCGGGTGACGATCCCGGCGATGATGAGCTTTGCGGTGCCGGGGCTGGCGAACCTGTGGCTGATTGCCACCAAGGACACGGCGCTGCTGGCGGTGGTCGGCTTTAATGAGCTGACCCTGGAAACCCGTCAGGCGGCGAGCAGCACGCGGGCCTATTTCACCTTCTTCCTGGCGGCGGGATTTCTGTATCTGGTGGTGACTTTGTGCTCCGGTGCGGTCTTTGCACGGGTTGAAAAATGGGCACGGCGCGGCCAGCCCTCGCTGAAGGGGAGCGCGCGATGATCAGCCTGAAGGACCTGATGCAGCCTCACCGCATCGTGATGATGCTGGTCTTTGCGGCGCTGGTGATGTGGTGCGCCTTTGCGCTGCGCTGGGACTGGATCCCGAAATACGCGCCCCTGGCGCTGGAGGGGCTGTGGGCCACGATCTGGATCCTGGCGGTCTCGACCTTTCTGGGCTTCCTGCTGGCTGTGCCACTGGGATTGGCGCAGGCGGTTGGCCCTTGGTACCTGTCGATCCCGGCGCGCACTTTCTGCACTATCATCCGCGGCACGCCGCTGCTGCTGCAAATCTGGCTGCTCTATTACGGGCTGGGCTCGCTGTTTCCGCAGTTTCCTTGGATCCGCTCCTCTGAACTGTGGCCCTATCTGCGTCAGGCCTGGCCCTACGCGGTGCTGGCGCTGACCCTGTCTTATGCGGGCTATGAGGGGGAGGTTATGCGGGGCGCGTTTTCCGGCGTGGCCAAGGGGCAGCTGGAAGCCGCGAAATCCTTTGGCATGCCGCGCTTCACCATGTTCCGCCGGATCTGGCTGCCGCAGGCTGTGCGCAACGTGCTGCCGACCCTGGGCGGCGAGACCATCCTGCAGCTGAAGGCGACGCCGCTGGTGGCGACGATCACGGTGATGGAAATCTATGCGGTATCTTCGCGCGTGCGGGCCGATACGTTCATCGTCTATGAACCGCTGTTGCTGCTGGCGCTGGTCTATATGGCGATTGCCGGCGTGATTGCCCTGGCCTTCCGGCGGCTTGAGAAAGGCTGAAATGCCGGAGGGTTAGTCTGTTCTAAGGGCGGCCGGAGAACGTTCAGAAAAATCAGGTTTATCTGACATACATCAAATAACGGCACTGACGTTCCCTCTAGTGTCGGCGGCGAATACAGCAAGAGAATCTTGTAACAGATGCCGCGCACCCTTTTCACATCTTCTGCTTGTCGCGCCGGGTTTGCCCGGCGGCTGGCGGGAATGTGCGCGGTTTTCATGCTGGTGCTGCAGGTGGCCTTCCCTGGTGCGGGGCAGGCCGCAGCTGGTGGCGAGTGGATCGAGATTTGCGGCGAATTCGGCGTGGTGGAGATTCAAGTCGCTGCCGAGGGCAGCGAAGAAAAGCAGGATTGCCCCAAGTGCAGTACATGCGCCCTCTGCGCTGCAGAGAATGGGGCAGGGCCGGTAAGCCTGCAGCCATCCGGCATCAGCAGGGCGGCAGATTGCACCGTGCTATTGCCTGCAGGAACCGCGGTGCAGCCGAATCCTGCGCAATACTGGCATGACGGCCGCGGGCCTCCGCTGGTGACAGAGATAGAATCCGAACGCGCATTCCGCGCGTCCGTGGCAGCCACTCAAGACAAAGGAGAGGCGCCATGGTTCTGACACGCGCCTTCCGGGGCTGGCTGACAGCCCTTGTGATGACATTCGCCGCCCTTTTTGCCGCGGCGGCTGAGGCAGACAGCCTCGACTCCTTCCTGACAGAACTGACTCCCGGTGATCTGGTGCCCGGCGCCGAGGCGTTCGGCCCAGTGCGCAGCGATGTGCCGGTGGCGCCGGTGCTGAAGGCAGGCGAAACGGTCGCCTATGCCTTCCTGACCTCCGATTTTGTCGGCACCACCGGATACAGCGGCAAGCCGATCCATGTAGTAGCGGCGATTGACACCAATGCGGTGCTGACGGGCGTGAAGCTGGTCAAGCACTCCGAACCCATCGTGCTGATCGGCATCCCCAATTCCAAGATGGTCAAGCTGACCGAAAGCTATGCCGGGCTGGACCTGAAGGCCGAAGCGGCGGCAGGCGGCGATGCTCATGATCTCGACATCATCTCGGGTGCGACGGTGACCATCATGGTTATCGACGACAGCTTGGTCCGGGCCGGCATAAAAGTGGCCCGCGCGCTGGGGCTGGGCGGGCTGTCTCCGGTGCAGCCGGACGGGCCGAAGCGCGAGGTCGACATGGCCCGCGAGGAGGTTGCGGATTGGACCAACTTGGCGGGCGACGGCTCTGTGCGGCGGATGACGCTGGACGTTGGCCAGATCAACGCGGCATTTGAAGCCACCGGCGATCAGCGTGCGATCCGGCGGCGTGAGCGCGGCGCGCCGGATGAGACCTTCATCGACATGCAAATGGCGCTGGTTTCCGTGCCCTCGATTGGCAAGTCGCTGCTGGGCGAAGCGGAGTACCAGAACCTCAAGGCCTGGCTGGACAAGGGCGAGCACGCCATTCTGGTGCTAGGACGGGGCAGCTACAGCTTCAAGGGCTCCGGCTATGTCCGAGGCGGTATCTTTGACCGCATCCAGCTGATCCAAGGCGATGCTTCGGTGCGCTTCTTCGACCGCCAGCACAAGCGGCTGGGCGAGCTGGCCACTGCGGATAGCCCCAGCTTCGGTGAGCTGGACCTGTTCAAAATCCCGGCGGATGCGGAATTCGATCCGGCTGAGCCGTTCCGCCTGCAGCTCTTGGTGCAGCGGTCCGTGGGCGCGCTGGAGCGGGCGTTCCTGACTTTTGACCTGGGCTACAAGCTGCCGGAGCAGTACCTTCTGCCCGCCGCACCTGCGCCCAAAGTGGTGGAGGACGATACCGGCGAGGCTGCCGCCAAGGCCGCCCTGTGGCAGCGGATCTGGAAGGACCGCACCGTCGAGATCGGTGTGCTGGGCGTGATGCTGCTGGTGCTGACGGGGGTGTTTTTCTTCCAGTTCCAGGCGACCGTGAATGCGCGCACTTTCTACTGGTTCCGCGTCGGATACCTGACCGTCACCCTGGTGTTCCTGGGCTGGTACGCCAATGCACAGCTGAGCGTGGTGAACCTGATGGCGCTGGCTGGGTCCTTGCGCAGCGGTTTCTCCTGGGATGCCTTCCTGCTGGATCCGCTGGTCTTCATCCAATGGTTTGCTGTTGCCGCAGCACTGCTGTTTTGGGGCCGGGGAGCCTATTGCGGCTGGCTGTGCCCGTTTGGTGCCTTGCAGGAGCTGACCAACAAGATCGCCCGTGCCTTCAAGGTGCCGCAGATCACCCTGCCGTGGGGCCTGCATGAGCGTCTGTGGCCTGCAAAATACATGATCTTCCTTGGTCTGTTCGGCATCTCGATGGTCTCGATCCCGCTGGCGGAGACCTTTGCCGAGGTGGAGCCGTTCAAGACCGCGATCATCCTGAAGTTCATGCGCGACTGGCCGTTTGTGGTCTTTGCTGTGGTGCTGCTGCTGGCCGGGCTGTTCATTGAACGGTTCTATTGCCGCTACCTGTGTCCGCTGGGCGCCGCGCTGGCGATCCCGGCCCGGGTGCGCATGTTTGACTGGCTGCGCCGCTACAAGGAATGCGGCAGCCCCTGCCAGACCTGCGCCAACGAGTGCCCAGTTCAGGCCATCCACCCGACAGGTGAGATCAACCCGAACGAATGCGTGAACTGCCTGCATTGCCAGGTTTTGTATCAATCCGAAGCCAAATGCCCGGTTGTCATCAAACAGCTGAAACGCCGGGCCAAGACCGGCAGCCCGGCCCCGGACGTCACTCTGGGCCGCCCGCCTGCCAATCACCCCAACGCGAACAGGATCAAAGTTTCCTGAAGGAGGACATCATGTCTGAAGACCTGAAAAACAAACTGCCCGTCACCCGCCGCGGCCTTCTGGGGGCCACTGCCTCCGGTGCCGTACTGGCGGCCACCGGCGCCGGTTCCACTCTGCTGGGTGCTAAGCCGGCCCAGGCCGCGGGCGTCAATCTGGAGCCGGGCGAGCTGGATGAATATTATGGTTTCTGGTCCTCGGGCCAGACCGGCGAGCTGCGCATTCTGGGCGTGCCGTCGATGCGTGAGCTGATGCGGATCCCGGTGTTCAACCGCTGCTCGGCCACCGGCTGGGGCCAGACCAACGAGTCCAAGAAGATCCTGACCGAGGGCCTGCTGCCGGACACCAAGGAATTCCTGGCCGCAAACGGCAAAGAAACCTACGATAACGGCGACCTGCACCACCCGCATATGTCGTTCACCGACGGCACTTATGACGGCCGCTACCTGTTCATGAACGACAAGGCCAACACCCGCGTCGCCCGCGTGCGCTGCGACGTGATGAAGTGCGACAAGATCATCGAGATCCCGAACGCCAAAGACATCCACGGCCTGCGTCCGCAGAAGTTCCCGCGCACCGGCTATGTCTTTGCCAACGGCGAGCACGAGGCACCGCTGGTCAACGACGGCCAGATCCTGGATGATCCGTCGCAATACGTGAACATCTTCTCCGCTATCGACGGCGACACCATGGAAGTCGCCTGGCAGGTGATCGTCTCGGGCAACCTGGACAACACCGACTGTGACTATCAGGGCAAATACGCCTACTCGACCTCTTACAACTCGGAAATGGGCATGACCCTTGCCGAGATGACCGAGAACGAGCTGGACCACGTGGTTGTCTTCAACATCGCAGCCATCGAGGCAGCGATTGAGGCAGGCGAGTATGAGGAGCTGAACGGCGCCAAGGTGGTTGACGGCCGCAAGGGCGCGCCAGGCAAGCTGACCCGCTACATTCCGATCCCGAACTCGCCGCACGGCATCAACACCGCACCGGACAAAAAACACGTCTGCGTAAACGGCAAGCTGTCGCCGACCGTCTCGGTGATCGATGTCGAGAAGCTGGACGCGCTGTTTGATGCGGATGCCGACCCGCGCTCGGCCATTGTGGCGGAACCGCAGCTGGGCCTGGGGCCGCTCCACACCGCATTCGACAACCGCGGCTATGCCTACACCACCCTGTTCCTGGACAGCCAGGTGGTGAAATGGGACATCGCCAAAGCGATCGAGGCCTTTGCGGGCGCCGATGTGGACCCGATCATGGACAAGGTCGATGTGCAGTATCAGCCGGGCCACAACTCCACCTCCATGGGCGAAACCGCCGAGGCGGACGGCAAGTGGCTGATCTCGATGAACAAGTTTTCCAAGGACCGGTTCCTGAACGTCGGTCCGCTGAAGCCCGAGAACGAGCAGCTGATCGACATCTCCGGCGACAAGATGAAGGTGGTGCACGACGGCCCGACCTTTGCCGAGCCGCATGACTCCATCATCGTGCACCGCTCCAAGGTGAACCCGGCCAGCGTCTGGGACCGCAACGACCCGATGTGGGAAGACGCGCGTAAGCAGGCAGAGGCGGATGGCGTCGATCTGGACGACTATCAAGACACCATCGTGCGCGACGGCGACAAGGTAAGGGTCTACATGTCCAGCCAGGCGCCGAACTTCAGCCTTGAGAAGTTCACCGTCAAGCAGGGCGACGAAGTCACCGTCTATGTCACCAACCTGGATGATATTGACGACCTGACCCACGGCTTCTGCCTGTCGAACTTCGGTATCGCAATGGAGGTCGGGCCGCTGGCAACCGCCTCGGTCACGTTCATCGCCGAACGTCCGGGCGTGCATTGGTACTACTGCCAGTGGTTCTGCCACGCGCTTCACATGGAAATGCGCGGCCGGATGCTGGTCGAGCCGCGGAGCGCGTAACCATGAAACGGCTCCTGCCCATATCCCTGGTTACGGCCCTTGCCGGCCTGGCGCCCGCCTGGGCGGCGGATTGGGATGTCCCCAACCGGGCAGGGGCCATTTCTGAAACACTGGCGCAGGCGGCGGATGGCGACACCCTCCGCCTCGCCCCTGGCGACTATGCCGAAACCCTGGTGCTGGACCGGCCTGTCATTCTGGACGGGCAGGGCCACGCCACACTGGACGGGCAGGGCAAGGGATCGGTGATCACCGTGACCGGGCCGGGCGTAACCGTTCAGAACCTGACCGTTGTTGGCTCCGGCTCCTCGCATCAGGAGATCGACAGCGGCATTAAGCTGACCAAGACCGCAAAGGCGTCGCAGATCCTGAACAACGTGCTGCTGGGCAACCTGTACGGCGTGGATATTCACGGCGCCCGGAAAAGCCTGGTGCAGGGCAACCGGATCGAAGGGCGTCTGGACCGGCACATGAATGCCCGCGGCAACGGGGTCTATGTCTGGAACGCGCCGGGCGCGGTGGTGGACGGCAATGACATCCGCTTTGGCCGCGACGGGATCTTTGTGAACAGTTCCAAGAAGAACAGCTTCATCAACAACACTTTCCGCGACCTGCGTTTTGCCGTGCATTACATGTATGCCGACAATTCCGAGGTGTCGGGCAACGTCTCGATCGGCAATCACCTGGGCTATGCGGTGATGTTCTCGAAACGGGTCAAGGTGACCGGGAATGTCTCGCTGAATGACCGCGATCACGGGGTGATGCTGAACTATGCCAACCAGGGCGAGGTGCGCGGCAACTATGTGAAGGGCGCCAAGGACAAATGCACCTTCCTCTATAACGCACACAAGAATGATTTCTCGGGCAACTGGTTCGAGGGCTGCGGCATCGGGATTCATTTCACCGCGGGCAGCGATGGCAACCGGATGGTTGGCAATGCCTTTGTCGGCAACCGGCATCAGGTGAAGTTTGTCTCCACAAAATGGGTGGAATGGAGCGAGGAAGGCCAGGGCAACTACTGGTCCGATTTCGCAGGTTTTGATGTGGACGGGGATGGCATCTCCGATGCGCCCTACCGTCCGAATGACAGCATGGACCACGTGCTGTGGACCCAGCCGGCGGCGAAGCTGCTGATGGGATCGCCCGCGGTGCAGCTGGTGCGCTGGTCGCAGTCGGCGTTTCCCGCGCTGCTGCCCGGCGGGGTGATCGACAGCCACCCGCTGATGCGGCCAGAGCGGCCCGGGGCCGCCAGAAAGGTTGAACAAGATGGATAACGCAATCAGCCCGCTGCAAATCCGCGCGCTGGACAAGTTCCGCGGCAGGACACAGGTGCTGCATGGCGTCGACCTGGACATCGCGCCGGGCGAGCGGCTGGCGCTCTTGGGCCACAACGGCGCGGGCAAGTCGACAATGATCAAGGCGGTGCTGGGCCTGATCCGGCATGAGGGCGGCAGCATCCGCATCTGCGGGGCAGCCCCCGGCAGTGCCGCGGCGCGCGGCGCCACCGCGTTTCTGCCGGAGGCAGTCAGCTTTCACCCGGCTCTGACGGGGCATGAACAGCTGGCGCTGTTTGCCCGCCTTGCGGGTGAGCGCGCGGACATCGAAGGCCTCTTGGAACGGGTCGGGCTGGGCGAGGCAATGCACCGCCGTATCGGCGCTTATTCCAAGGGGATGCGGCAGCGGCTGGGGCTGGCGCAGGTGCTGCTGGGCCGCCCGAAGCTGGCGCTGCTGGATGAACCTACCAGCGGGCTGGACCCGATCTCGCGCCAAGACCTTTACGCCATCATCAATGAACTGGCCGAACAGGGCGCGGCGGTGCTGATCGCCTCCCACGCGCTGACAGAGGTGGAGGCGCGCACTGATCGCATCGCCATCCTGCGCAAGGGCGTGAAGGTGGCGGATGACACGCTGGCCGGCCTGTCGGCCCAGGCCGGGCTGCCGGTCAAGCTGAGGGTCCAGGCCAGCGGCGCGCACGCCGACCGGATTGCTGTTGAAACCGGCGGGCGGCGGATCAACGGTGCCTCGGTTGAGATCCTTTGCTCGCCGCAAGACAAGATGGCCGAGCTGCGCAAGATCGCAGCTATGGGTGACGCCGTTGCTGACATCGACATGGTGCCGCCGCGGCTGGAAGACCTCTATCGCCATTATTCAGGGGAGGACCGAAAATGAGACGTGCCTTTGCCATTGCTCGTGCCGAGATGCTGATCCTGGGCCGCAACCGCTGGCTGGTAATGGCGACGCTGATCATGCTGGCGTTTGCGCTGGCGCTGTCCTTTGCCGGATCCGCGCCGACGGGGACGCTGGGGGTGGACATGCTGACGGTCTCGGTCGCCTCGATGACTACCCTGTCGGTCTACCTGGCGCCGCTTCTGGCGCTGATGATGGGGTTTGACGCGGTGGCGGGCGACCGGGATCGGGGCAGCCTTGCCCTGCTCCTGGCCTATCCGGCGGGACGGGCCGAGATTCTCTTGGGCAAGCTGATGGCGCATCTGGCCGCCTTGGCTGTCGCCATGTGCATCGGTTTTGGCGCAGCCGGAGCCGTGGCCGCCTGGTTTGGCGGCGCCGGTCCCGAGAGCCTGCTGGCGCTGGGGCGGCTGGTGCTGACCTCAATCCTGTTGGGCGCGGTGTTCCTGGTGCTGGGCTATGCTTTGTCGGCGCTCTCCAGCGGAGCCACGGCCGCGGCCGGCCTTTCGGCAGGCGTATGGCTGGTGTTTGTGGTGCTCTATGACCTTGGCCTGCTTGGGGCCGTAGTGATGGACAGCGGCGGGGTATTCACCCAGAAGATTTTCCCGTGGGTGATGGTTGCGAACCCGGCGGATGCGTTCCGGCTGTGGAATGTAGCGGCCTCGGAAAGTGTGGCCTTGTCCAGCGGCATGGCAGGGGCAGCCAGTGCGTTGCCAAGCTGGGCCGCTCCGCTGTCGCTCCTGCTGTGGCCTGCGCTGGGATTCCTGCTGGCCTGCGCCGCATTCCGGAGGGTGGAGCCATGAAACGCCTGATCCTTGCTGCCGCATTGGTGCTGTCTGCCTGCCAGGAGGAGGAGGCCAAGGCGCCGCCTGCGCCGGTGGAGCTGACCGAAGTGGCGCTCAGTTACTTCTGCCAGATGAATGTCGCTGAACATGGCGGCCCGAAGGGGCAGATCCATCTGGACGGCTTCCCGGCACCGCTGTTCTTTGCCCAGGTGCGCGATCTGGCGGCCTACGTGAAAAGCCCGGAGCGCGATGCGGAAATCACCGCCATCTACGTGAGCGACATGGGCGCGGCACCAAGCTGGGAACATCCTGGCACCAAGAATTGGATCGAAGCCAGGCAGGCGCATTTCGTGGTCGGCTCCAACGTCGCCGGCGGCATGGGGGCGCCGGAAGTCGTCCCCTTTGCTTCGCCTGAGGACGCCGCGCGGTTTGCTGAGCGCTATGGTGGCTCTGTCGCCGGGTTCGAGGGGATTCCCGATGATGCAGTGCTGGGGCCGGTTGATCTGGACCAAAGGCTGGAGACGCCGTCCTGAGCGGTTCGACGTATTGCCTCAGGCGGTCTCCGGCTGAAGCCGCATCTCAGCGGCGATAGCGTGGCCTTCCATCCCTTCCATCCGGCTGATGCGGGCTGTGCGCTGGGCCAGCTCATGCGAGGCAGCGGTGTTGCAGCGCTGCCAAGTGACGGTCTTTGTGAACTTGTGCACCGACAGCCCGCCGGTATAGCGCGCAGCACCGCTGGTGGGCAGCACGTGGTTGGGGCCTGAGGTCTTGTCGCCGAAGGACACTGTGGTCTCCTTGCCCAGAAACAGCGAGCCATAGGCGGTGAGACGGTTCAGCCACCAGTCGAGATCCTCGGCCTGCACCTGCAGATGTTCGGGGGCGTAGCGGTCAGCCACCAGAGCGGCTTCTTCCCGGCTGCCGCAGAGAACCACCTCAGCGCGTTCGTGCCAAGCGCGGTGGGCGGCAGAGAGGTTGGGTTCCGGTAGCCGGTCAATCAGCGCCTGCGCGCGGGCCATGACGCCCTTGGCCAAGCTCTCGCTGGTGGTGACCAGCCAGACCGGACTGTCGGCGCCGTGTTCGGCCTGGCTGACCAGATCCCAGGCGACGGTTTCCACATCGGCGGTGTGGTCGGCGATGACCAGAGAGTCGGTGGGGCCTGCAAACATGTCGATGCCGACCTCGCCGAACAGCATCCGCTTGGCCTCTGCCACATAGGAGTTGCCAGGCCCGACCAGGATGTCGGCTGGCTGGGCGCTGAAAAGGCCCTGGGCCATGGCGGCAATGCCCTGCACCCCACCCAGGTTCAGGATCAAGTCGGCACCGCACAGGTCCATGGCATAGATGATGGCGTCGGGAATGCCGCTGCCGGGGCGCGGCGGGGAGACCGCGGTGATATGGGGCACGCCGGCCACCTTGGCGGTGGTGATAGTCATCAGCGCGCTGGCGATATGACTGTAGCGGCCGCCCGGCACATAGCAGCCGGCACTGGACACCGGAATCTGCTTCTGGCCCGCGATCAGGCCGGGGATCACTTCCACTTCGCATTCACCCATCGTGGCCTTTTGCGCCTCGGCAAAGCGGCGGATATTGGCGTGTGCGAACCGGATGTCTTCCTTGGTCTGCTGCGAAACCCGGTTGCAGGCGGCCCGGCGCTGGGCGTCTGTCACCACGATCGGGCCGGTCCAGCCGTCCAGCTTTTCCGCATAGCGGCGTACCGCTTCCTCGCCTTCGCGCTGGATGTTGGCGAGCATCACGGCGACTGTGTCACGGATGTCGCTGCTTTCAGCGGCGGGGCGCGCCGGTGCCTGTTTCAGATAGGTGATTGCCATGGGTCCAAGCTCCTCGAACAGCTGCCGGATGCGCGGGAAGCGCACGGCGCGGTTTGCGCCTAAGACAGCGGCTGGCGGGCCGGACGGTCAAGCCGCGACCCAAGGGTTTCGAAAAACACGGATGTTTGTTTCTAATTGCCCTAGCGGTCAGCCTGCGCCTGAGGGCAGAGTCCGGAATTCCTCGCCCAGCCAAGGAAAGCGCTGGATGATCGGGTCGGTAAAGTGATGCCGCAGGGACTTCTGCAGGGCCTCGTGAATCAGCTGCGACGTGGCAGCGGGATAGACGCTGGTGGTGAACAGAGACACTGTTCGGGCAAAGCTTTTCCCCGGGAAGCGCACCACTTTGACTTTTTCGTGGAAGCGCTGGGCGCGGTGGTAGCTGGCGGCGGTGGTGACGGTCCAGCCGCTTCCCTCGGACACTAGGCCGATGATCGACTGGTTGCATTCCAGCTCAAACCTGTTGGCCAGCGCGATTTTGAGCCGGGTCAGCTGGGTCTCGATCTGCTTGCCGATGGTGTGATCGCGGGAATAGCGTAAGAAGGGCAACGGTGCTCCGTGTTTGGTCAGTTCATCGACGCTGCCTGTGTAGCCTGCCGGCACCACTAGAATGAACGGGTCGCGCATCAGCGGGTATTCGATCAGATCGGGCAGCAGCCCTGACGGGCGGGTGGCAACGCCTGCGTCCAGCTTCTGCGCCTGCAGCTTTTCGATGATCTCGTGGCTGGGGCGGGTGTAGTGCCGGAAACTGCAGCGCGGCAGAGCAGTGGAGAGGAACTGGAACAGTTCCGGGCCGACCTCATTGTCAAAATCATCCAGCAGCGCCATGCGCAGGTCGGTAGCATGCTGCCAGCTGCCGGAACGCATTTCCGCCTCGCCGCGCCTTAGCGTCATCAGTCCGTCGTAGACATAACGGGCAAAGACCACCCCTGCGGGGGTCAACCCCATCGGGCGCCGGGTGTGGTCCACCAAGTCTACGCCAAGCGCGTTTTCAAGACTGCGAAGATGGTTGGACACAGTACTGATCGAGAGCCCGGTTTCCGCCGCGACCTTTTGTATCGACCCGGACTTCGAGATCAGCTGGAAAACTTCCAGCCAGCGCAGACTCAGCGTCTTTTGCATTTTCGGCCCTCCCTAGCGGTTTGCATATGCTATCCACAGAAATGCGCCAATACATGCGATAAAATCGAAACTGAGTTTTACTTTCTCTGCAGGAGTAATTTTATTCTACAGCGAATTCTCTTCCCGGATAAGGTTTGCCGTGCAAAAATCAGAGCCTTAAGGCCCGCATAGAACGAGCCAGGCGTGACAACTGGGAGAACGATTAATATGATCAAAAAGTATCTGCTTTCAACAGCCTGCGCAGCCGCTGCTGCGCTTTCAGCGACACAGGCCTCGGCCCTGGATGAAATCACAGTGGCCTATTTCCTGGAATGGCCGATGCCGTTCCAGTTTGCCAAGGCCAATGGCACTTACGAAGAAGAAATGGGAGTCAAGATCAACTGGGTCTCCTTTGACACCGGTACAGCGATGTCTGCGGCAATGGCCTCGGGCGATGTGCAGATTGCGGTAAGCCAAGGTGTGCCGCCCTTTGTGGTTGCGACCTCTGCCGGCCAGGACATCCAGACGGTGGATGTGGCGGTCAGCTACTCCGACAACGACAACTGCGTGGTGGCTGAAGCGCTGGAAATCGACAAGGACAACGCCGGCGAGCTGACTGGCAAGAAAGTGGGTGTGCCGATCGGCACCGCTGCGCATTACGGCTTCCTGTCGCAGATGGCGCATTTCGGTGTTGATGTCGGCTCGATGGAGATCGTCGACATGGCACCTGCGGATGGTGCGGCGGCATTTGCCCAGGGCAACCTGGATATGGTCTGCGGCTGGGGCGGTGCGCTGCGGCGGATGCTGGAGCACGGCAATGTGCTGCTGACAGGCGCCGAGAAGGAAGAGCTGGGCATTCTGGTGTTCGACGTGACCAGCGCGCCGGCGGGCTTTATCGCCGATGAGGGCGCCCTTCTGAGCAAATTCCTGAAGGTGACCGCAGATGCCAACGCAATGTGGAATGCGGGCGAAAGCAAGGACGAGATGCTGCCGGTAATTGCCAAGGATGCGGGTATGGATCTGGCCGATGCCGAGGCCACAATCGCCACCTTCAGCTTCCCCTCCGCTGAGGACCAGCTGTCCGAGAAATGGCTGGGCGGCGGCGCTCAGAGCTTCATGAAAGGCGTGGCGGATGTGTTCGTGAACGCAGGAAGCATCGAGGCTGCGCTGGATTCCTATGACGGCGCTGTGGACAGCGGACCGCTGGCAGCTGCGTTGAACTGAGCCAGAACGAACTGGCAAAGACGGGCGGCCCGGATTCCGGGCCGTCCGCATCCGCCGTTGCAGGCCGGCTGCAAACGGGTGCTAACAGGAAGGGGAAGCGATGTCGGGACTGGACATCAAGAGTGTCTCCATGCGTTTTGACCTGCCCAACGGCAGTTCGGTTCAGGCGCTGAAAGACGTTTCTTTGAATTTGCAGGCGGGGGAGTTGCTGTCGGTGCTGGGCCCGTCAGGCTGCGGCAAGACCACGTTGCTGAACATCCTCGCCGGGTTTCTGGCTCCTACCGAAGGCAAGGTGGAGCTAAATGGCCATGTGGTGACCGGCCCTGACGCCGAGCGCGGCATGGTCTTCCAGAAAGGCGCGCTTTTCGAATGGATGAACGTGCGCGACAATGTCGAATTCGGCCCCCGGATGAAGGGCATGGGCCGGGCAGAGCGGGAGAAAATTTCCAACCATCTGCTGGAAATTGTTGGCCTTCAGGACTTCAAGGAAAAGGCGGTCTATGAGCTGTCGGGCGGCATGCAGCAGCGTGTGGCACTGGCCCGCTGCCTGGCCAATGAGCCGGACGTGATCCTGATGGACGAACCGCTGGGCGCGCTGGATGCGCTGACGCGCGAGAAGATGCAGGGCTTGGTGCTGAAGCTTTGGAAAGAGACCGGCAAGACTATCATCCTGATCACCCACTCCGTTGAGGAGGCGTTGCTTCTGGGCGAGCGGCTGATCGTGATGGCGCCGCGGCCCGGCCGTATCCACCGCGAATACAACCTGCCCTTTGCAGAGCGCGGCGTGAATGCCGACCTGCGCGACGTCAAGAAATCTGAAGGCTTTGCCGAAACCCGCGATGAGATCCTCTCGATGATCTGGGAGATGGAAGAGGAGATCATGGGCCGGACGGAGCAAGTGGCATGAGCGTTCTTCTGTTCTATATCGCGCTGTTTGCCGGCGCCTTCTTCCTAGTGCAGATCATCCGCAAGGGGATGCAGTCGCGTCAGGATTTCACCAGCCTCAAGACCGTAACCTTCGGCGACGAAAGCGCCGTGAGCCCGGACCGGGCAGCTTCGATCATCTCGGTTCTGGTGATCTTTGTGATCTGGGCGGCTTTCACAGGCTCCAAACTGTTCCCGATCCACGTGCCAGGGCCGTTCACCGGCGAGACCACCTTCACCTACACGCTGGAAGACGCCGATGGCGCCACGGATGACGCAGATGTCACTGTGCGGGTTTTCGGATTTGGCGAAGATGTCCAGAAGTTCGAAGTCGAGGGCGGCAGCGGCTTTGCCTCGAATGATGCGCTGGCAGCACAGGCCGGGCGGTCTACCACGCTGCTGTTTGACAAGAATGACGAGGCCAAACGCCGGGACGGCGCAAAGATCGTGGCGATCAATGGTGAGCCGATTGCGATTGGCGGCGCGGTCGACACAGGAGACGGCACCGTGACGCTGACCGGAAAGGGCGCAATCAGCTTTACCCCGGACAGCGGCATGCAAATGAACCCGATCTGGCTGCCGGCCCCGGAAACCGTGGTGTCTCGGTTCTTTGAGATCGCCAATGAGGGCTATCAGAACTTCTCGCTGTGGCAGCACCTTGGCTGGTCGCTTTTGCGCGTTGTGGCGGGCTTTGTGACCGGTGCCATCGTCGGGATTCCGCTCGGCTATGCAATGGGCCTCAGCGGCTGGTTCCGCGGCTGGTTCGATCCGATTGTCGAGTTCATGCGTCCGGTGCCGCCTTTGGCGCTGATCCCGCTGGTCATCATCTGGTTTGGCATCTGGGAGACCGGCAAAATCGTTCTGCTCTTCCTGGCGGCGCTCTGGATCATGACGATTGCGGCGCGGGCCGGGGTGTCCGGGGTGAACATCTCGAAAATCCACGCGGCCTATTCGTTGGGCGCCTCCAAGTGGCAGATCATGCGCCATGTCATCGTGCCGAACTCGCTACCGGAAATCTTCACCGGCGCGCGGGTTGCAATGGGCGTCTGCTGGGGCACGGTTGTGGCTGCCGAGCTGGTTGCCGCGCAAAAGGGCGCGGGAATGATGATCATTGCCGCGTCCAAGTTCCAGCTGACCGATATCGTGATCATGGGCATCGTGCTGATCGGCATCATCGGCTATGGCATCGACATCCTGATGCGCAAGGCCGAGAACTGGCTGGTGCCGTGGAAGGGCCGCAGCTGATCTGACGCTTAGTTTCGCAAGGAAGACGGTGAGTTAAGCGAAGAAAACGCCCGGGGAAGGCCCCGGGCGTTTTGTTGTTAGGGAAGAGCTCAGCCGCGGATGCGGTCGAAGCCGGGATCATAGGGAGAGGGGGCGATGACCGTTGCACCAACCAGATCGCCGCAGAGGTCGAGCTGCATGGTGCTGCCCTCCGCCGCCAGCTCCGACTCCACAAAGGCATAGGCCAGGTTCTTGTCCACCCGGTGGCCCCAATCGCCCGAGGTCACGGTGCCTACAACCTTGTCGCCTTGCATCAGTGAGGCACCGCCGTGGGCTGGGGCGTGGGTGGCGTCGATCTGCAGCGTCACCAGCTTCTTGCGGGCGCCTTCGGGCTGGCGTTTCAGCAGAGCGTCGCGGCCGATGAAGTCGCCCTTTTCAAGCTTCACGAACCGGTCCAGCCCAGTCTCGAACGGATCGAACTCGGTGATCAGGTCGGCCTTCCAGTGCAGGAAGCCTTTCTCCATCCGCATCGATTCGACCGCGCGGGCGCCGAAGAGTTTGAGCCCGTGCCCCTCACCGGCCTTCCGCAGTGCCAGATAGGCGGCGTAGAGCGAGGCGTTGGGGACGTGGATCTCATACGCCAGCTCGCCAGAGAAGCTGACGCCCATCACCGTGGCCGGGGCAAAGCCAATGAAGCATTCGCGTACCGACAGCCAGGGGAAGGCCTCAGCCGACCAATCGCCCCGGGCGCAGACAGAAAGCACGTCCCGAGCCCGGGGACCGGCCAGGACCAGAATGGTTTGGTCATTGGTGAGGGGGCGGACCTGAACGTCCTCATCCGCGCGGATCTGGCCTTGCAGCCAGTCCATGTCGTGGAATTCGCTGGCGGCGGCCGAGCCGTACCAGACCCGTTCCGGCCCGCGGTCCGAGGCGGGGAGGTTGGCCACGGTGGCCTCACACTTGATCATGCCATGGTGGTTCAGCAGGTATCCAAGACCCACGCGGTTTGCGCGTTTGGTGACGGTGCCGCAGAACATGCGATCAAGGAAGCTGTGGCGGTCGGCGCCGGTGATTTCAAACCGGTTGAAACCGTTGACCTCGGTCAGGCCTACGTTCTCCTGCACGTTCTTCACTTCCGCCGCGACCACGTCGAAGGCCTCGTCGAAGGTGAAGCTGAGCGAAGGATGGAACTCTGGCGATGGCTTGATGTACTCCACACGCTCCCAGCCGTTAACAACTGTAAACTCGGCGCCTTCTGCCGCCAGCACCGGCGTCAGCGGCGTGGTCTTGGCCGGGCGGCCCGCCGGACGGTGCTCATACGGGAAGTGGAAGCGGAATTCGTTCTGGTAGTCCTCGATGGCCTTCAGCGCAGTTAACTCCACGTTGGTGTGGGTGGTGAAGCGGCGAGGGTCGACGCACCAGGTGTCATAGCAGGCCTCGCCATGCACGATCATCTGCGCCAAGAGCCAGCCGTGGCCGCCGCCTTCTCCCAGGCCTGCGCGCAAGCCGATGGCGCAGAAAGCGTTGCGCTTGCCCGGGATCGGGCCGATCAGAGGCGCGCCGTCGATGGTATAGGTGATGGGCCCATTCACAATCGAGCGGATGCCGGTTTCGCGCAGCGCGGGCATCCTCTCGAACGCGCCTTCCAGCACGTCCATCACCCGTTCGAGGTCATCGGGGCAAAGGGCGTTCACAAAGTTCGGGTCGATCCCGTCCATGCCCCAGGTCTTGCAGTCCTGCTCGTAGAAGCCGATCAGCAGCCCGTTCTTTTCCTGACGGCAGTAGTAGTCGGAGATTGGGCAGCGGATCAGCGGCATCCGGCGGCCTGCGTCGATGATGCTCTGGATGTCTTCGGTCAGGAAATACTGGTGCTCCATCGAGGCGACCGGGTGGTGCACACCCATCATCGCGCCGACCTCATTCACCCGGTAACCGCAGGCGTTCACCACGATATCGCAGTCGATGTCCCCGTGTTCCGTGTGCACGGTCCAGGTGTCGTCCTTGTGCTGGGTGAGGGCAGTGACCGGCGTGTTGCGATAGACTTCGGAGCCCGCCTTGCGCGCGTGATAGGCCAGCGCTTGGCACAGCTGTGCCGGGTCGATGTCGCCATCCAGCGGGTCCCACAAACCACCCACCAGATTGTCCGTTGAAATCAGCGGGTGACGGCGGGCGCATTCTGCCGCGTCGATCACCTCAAAATGCACCTCCATGCCGCGCGCCATCGAGGCGAAGTGGCGGTATCCCTGCATCTGCTCCGGCGTGTCGGCGAGCCTGATGCCGCCATCGCCGTGATGGTAGTTGATCGGATATTCAGGGTTTTCAGCCAGCTTTTTGTAGAGCGCGATAGAATGGCTTTTCAAACCGACCATGGTCTGGTTCATGCCGAAGTTCGTGACCTGCGCTGCCGAGTGCCAGGTGGTACCGCTGGTCAATTCGTTGCGTTCTACCAGAACGACGTCGCTCCAGCCTTCCTGGGTGAGGTGGTAGAGGGTGGAACAGCCGGCAATGCCGCCGCCAATGACCACAACCTTGGTGCGCGATTTCATGAAACGGGCCTCCTGACAGTTCCCTATTGACTAAGCGGCGGGATGGCAGCGGCGGCAAGACGGAGGAATGCATTTCGCAAAAAATCGAAAGCGCGATTGAGCCAATTGCGAGGATGCCGCTGGAACGCGCGGCAGCAGGAGCAACAACGGCAACGGCGGCCGCCCGATGCGCCTTTACCTGCGGGGGCGTCTGTTAACACCCAGCTGAGTCACGATGTTTTACCTGCCTGACGTTACAGCTTTGTGCCGGCTGGAGGCGCAGGAGCGTTGACGGCCCGCGCCGCTGCGCGCACAGTGCTGCTAAAGGAATAGTTTCTCATCGCATTTTGTCGCGGGAGTTCTCAAACTGTGCCAAAACTGGCACCATGTTGCGCAGGTTGATGGGTAATCTGGTCTTATCGTTTTCTAAAACTGTCACTGTTGGATGCGGGCAAGCCTTCGCAAGGTTTCACCGTTGAAACAACAAGAATAACAATTTGCAGTCCAAAGGGAGAATTGGATCAATGACAAACACTGGTAAGCTGACGCGGCGGAGCATTTTGAAGAGTGCCGGCGCCGCTGCACTGGCGGCGCCGCTCTACTCGAAAAGCGCGCTGGCGTCTTCGGGCGAGATCAACATCCTGATGTGGTCGGACTATCTGCCACCGGAGTTCATTTCGGGCTTTGAAGCCAAGACCGGCATCAAGGTAAACTACACCGGCATCGGGTCGAACGAAGAAATCATCAACAAGATGAAGGCCACCAAAGGCCAGGGCTTTGACATCGTTTCGCCGACCAACAACCGCTCGCTGCAGTGGGGGCCGCTGGAACTGCTGAAGCCTTTCGACATGAGCAAGGTCAACATCGACGCAGTGAACCCGGCGATGGCCAAGATCGGCACCGATGCCTGGAACTTCGGCGGTGCAGGCGTGCACTGGCTGCCGCACATCTGGGGCACCGAGGGCATCGCTTACCGCACCGACTTGTGGCTGCCGGAAGGTGATGCGCCGTCTTATGGCGATGTCTGGTCGGAAGAGAATGCCGGCAAAACCATGGGCCGGGCACATTCGATGATGCTGGGTGCAGGCCTTTATATGGAAGCCTCGGGCGAAATGGAGCCGGGTTCGATCTGGGCCGCCTATGACGACGAGGAAACTATGCGCAAGGTCTGGGGCCAGGTCACCGACTGGTGCGTGGCGCGCAAGGACCGGATCAAGCTGATCTGGAACGATGCTGACACTCAGAAGAACGGCCTGCTGAACGAAGGCGTGGTGGTCGGCCAGACCTGGGACGGCCCGCCGCTGGCCCTGAAATCCGCCGGCGAGCCGGTGCATTACCAAGCGCCGGTCGAAGGGGCAATGGCCTGGGTCGACGGCATGTCGATGCCAGTGGGTGCGCAGAACGAAGAGCAGGTCTACGCCTTCATCTCCTATGCCTACGAGCAGGAGCCGGCAGGCAAAGCGATTGACAGCCACGGCTACAATTCGCCGGTGCTGGGTGCCGACAGCTTCTCGGGAGATGTCTACAAGAAAAACTTTGCAGAGGCCTATCCTGGCAATTCACTGGCCAACCTGAACCCCTGGCCGGCCGAGGCGCCCTGGTATGCCGACGTGCGCACTGAGTTCGTCAACAAATTCAAGAGCGCTTGAAGCCTAAGCGCCTGAAACACTTGGCCCCCGGGATTTTTCCGGGGGCCAGTCATGTGCCGTCCGGCGCAATCACATACGAATAGAAATAGGAAGCAGGCCTAGCGGGGCCGGTGGCATGCCACCGGAATGGGGACCTGTACCCTAGGGAGAAGCCAAATGAGTGCTGGGGTCGGCGTTGATCTCGAGAACCTCTGGATCCGCTTCGGTGACTTTGTCGCCGTGCGCGATGCCAATGTGAACATCAATGGGGGGGATTTCTTCTCCTTCCTGGGCCCGTCGGGCTGCGGCAAGACGACGATTCTGCGCACGGTTTCGGGCTTTCTGGAGCCAAGCGACGGCAAGGTGCTGATCGGTGGCAACGACATGAAGGGGATCGGGCCGAACAAGCGCCCCACGGCGCTGATCTTTCAGAACCTGGCGCTGTTCCCGCTGATGAAGATCTGGGAGAACATCACCTTCTCGATGGAGATCAAGGGCGCCTCGGCCAAGGAGCGCAGGAAGCGCGCCGATGAACTGTTGGACATGATCGCGCTGCCCGGCCAGGGCGACAAGCTGCCGAGCGAGCTGTCTGGCGGCCAGCGCCAGCGGGTGGCGATCGCGCGGGCGCTTTGCGCCGAGCCGGATGTGCTCTTGCTGGATGAGCCGCTGTCGGCGCTGGACCTCAAGCTGCGCCAGCACATGCGGACCGAGCTGCGCGAGATCCAGCAGCGGGTCGGCATCACCTTCATCTACATCACCCATGACCAGGGCGAGGCGCTGACCATGTCCGACAGCATCGCGGTGATGAAGGCGGGCGTGATCGACCAGATCGCCGATGGCAAGACCATCTACAACGATCCCTCCACCGCCTTTGCCGCCTCCTTTGTTGGCGAAAACAATGTCTTCCGCGGCCGCGTCAAGCGTGTCATGGGCAATGAGGCGCTGATCGCGACCAACCGTTCGGGCGAATTGGTGGCCCGGATCTCCACCGCCAACCAGGGCAAAATGAAGGAAGGCGACGAGGCGATGATGTTCATCCGCCCCGAGGCCTTTGCTCTGGCACCTCAGGGTGCCTCTGGCGATCATTTCGTGACGGCCAAGGTCAACCACGAAGAGTTCGAAGGCAATGTCTTCAACATCTTCATGGAGGGCGAGGGCGGCAAGGAGCTGAAGGTCTCTATCCCGAACCTGGGCCAGTCTTTCGAGGACCATACCGGCCAGAACATCACCCTGGAATACGAGGCGAACAACGCCGTCATCGTGCCCGCGGGTGAGCTGGCCGCGGAATAAGGAGGCCCAAGCCATGCCAAGCTTCCTGAGGGAGTTTTTCAAACGCAACGGCACCGGCATGGGCAGCCTGATGCTGGGGCTGGTCCTGTTCTGGACCATCGGCCTCATCATCCTGCCGCAGCTGTCGATGCTCGACTTCTCGTTCCGGCCCAACCTGCCGCCGCCGGAGATCGGCGGGCCCAAGGATGTCTACACGCTGGAGAATTATAAGTACCTGATCTACGGCCCCGAGGGCGGCAGCCAGGACTATAACGCGGTCGACCTCAAGGTGTTCTTCCGCACCCTGGTGGCGGCGGTCTGCGTCACCATCTTCAACCTGATCCTGTGTTATCCCATCGCCTATTACCTTGCCCAGACCAAGGGCAATCACATCCGCATCTTCGCGCTGATGCTGATCATCCCCTACTGGATCAACGAGATTCTGCGGGCCTTTGCGCTGCGTATCATCTTTGGCGAGACCGGGGTGCTGAACAATATGCTGGTGGGGCTGGGGATATTCGACACGCCCTTCGACTTCATCCGCAACGACATCGCGCTCTATGCGGGCCTTGGGTATGCCTACATCCTGCTAATGATCTTCCCGATCTACAACGTGATCGAGAGCCTGGACCGCAACCAGATCGAGGCCGCTCGGGACATGGGGGCAAGCTGGCCGATGATCCACCGGCGGGTGGTCATTCCCTATGCCAAGCCTGGGATCTCCTCGGGCTGCACCATGGTGTTCATGCTGTCGGCCGGTGCCCTGGCAGCGCCGCAGATCCTCGGCGGGCCTTCGTCCCTGTGGTTCACTCAGCTGATCTACCAGCAGTTCAATGACAACTCAGACTGGCCGCAGGGCGCAGCCTATGCGGTGGTGCTGCTGGTCACCTGCATTCTCTTGGTGCTGGCCGTCATGCGCCTGTTCAAGGTGAACATGGGGGATATCGGCAAATGAAGAACTTCACCTTTATGCGCCTGAGCCTCTGGGTTTATCTGGCGATCTTCTTTGCCTATCTGCTGGGCCCCTTGGTGATCATGTCGGCAACCGCCTTCAACTCACCCTCTTTCCCGCGGATGACTCCCTGGGAGTGCCTGACGTTTGAATGGTTCTCGGCCCTTTTCCAGGACGAGCGGATTCTGAACGGCATCTGGAACTCGATCCTGGTGGGGGCGGGCACGGTGGTCTTGTCGGTGGCGATGGGCCTGGCGGGGGCGCTGATGCTCACCCAGATCTGGCCCAAGCTGCGCGCGACCTATTATACCATCATCATCGCGCCGATCCTCATCCCCGGTGTGGTGCTGGGGATCTCGACCCTGGTGTTCTGGGACCGGATTAACCGGATGCTGGGCCTTGGTGCCGACAGCTTCCTGTCCAATGGGCTGTTCCTGACCATCATCGGCCAGTCTACCTTCATCGCCAGCTACTGCATGCTGGTGCTGGTGGCGCGTCTCCAGCGTTATGACATCGCGCTGACAGAGGCTGCGCTGGACCTTGGCGCGACCCATGCCCAGGCCTTCCGAAAGGTGCTGCTGCCGTTCATGCGGCCTGCGATTGCCTCGGCTGCGGTGCTGGCGTTCCTCGCGAGCTTCGAGAACTACAACACCACCACTTTCACCTTCGGCGAGTATCCGACGCTCACCATCGAACTGGCGCAAAAGGTCCGCTATGGCATCACTCCGGCGATTTCGGCCCTGGCCTTTATCATCGTGGTGCTGACGGTGTTTGCGGCGTTGTTCAACGAGGCCAGCATCCGCCGCAAGCAGCTGGTTGCCGAGGCGCGCAAGAAAGCAACCGTGGAAGAGCTGGAAAGCGGCAAGCTGCGGCTGCCGGGCTTCCTCAGCTCCAATGTGGCGGCGGTGGCACTGGTGGTTGTGGCCTGTGCGACGGTGGCAGTTGTCGGTACCGCGACGGTCTACAGCCCGCAGCAGTGTATCGCCAATGTGCAGGAGCAGAAGCGCCTGGAGACCGAGGAGCGGATCAAGGAGCTGCGCCGCCAGCGCGAACTGCGCCGCCAGCAGCAACTGGAAGAACAGGGTGAGGCCGCCCCGGCCCAGACCGCTCCGACAGCAGGCTCCGGCAACAACTCCGGCTTTGGCGGAGTGTTTGCCCCGGGCAGCCTGTCGGGCGAGGGTGAGGCAGAATCTGAAGCAGAGCAGGAGCCGCAGGGCAATAGCTCCGGCTTCGGCAACGTCTTTGACCCGAACGCCCTGTCGGGCGACGGTGAGGACAGCGGTTCCGGAAACTGAACCGCACCGCCCTGACACAACAAAGGCGGCCCGAAGGGGCCGCCTTTTGCGTTGCCTGAACCGGCTGCTGTCAGGCCAGCGAGCCAGCCGGATGGCGGTCCGCATAATACTGCTTGCGGAAGGCCTGCGGACTGGTCTTGTACTCGCGCTTGAACCATTCCGTCAGGCTGCTGCGGGATCCGAAGCCGGTGGCGGCCACAATCTCGGCCAGCGGCAGAGTGGTGTGCAGTAAAAGCTGGCGCGCCTTCTCAATCCGAAGCTTGCGGTAGGCCGCCAGCGGGCTGGTCTGCGCCTTCTGCTGGAAGCGGCGCTCCAGTTTGCGCGGCGACACTCCGGCCTGCTGGGCGATATCGCGGATCAACAGGGGCTCTTCCAGGTTCTGTTGCATTAGGTCGAGGATCTTGACTACCAGCGCGTCGCCGCCGGCGGTCTGGCGCAGCTGCAAAGAGACCTTCGACTGTTCCGAGGCGGGGCCAAAGGCGAGGCCCAGATAATCGCAGACCGCATCTGCAATGAAGGCGCCGCGGTCGGCGCGCAGGAAATTGGCCAGCAGCCGCAGGGCGGCAAAGCTGCTGACGGCGGTGCTGATGCGGCCCGACGTGGTGGTCAGGGTGCCAGCCGGGGCGCAGATCATCTGCTCCTCTTCCGCTACGGCGGCAAAATTCGTATGCACCGCAGTCTTTACCGCGGCGTTCAGGCCGGTTTCCGGCAGCAGGAAAATGGCGCTGCCGGCGAACAGACAGCGCTGCGCCTGGCGGCAGATCCGTTGCAGGCTGGCTTTTTCGCCGGAGTTCAGCGGCCAGCGGCTGGAAATGCCGCCGAGGAAGATCACGGTTTTAGGGTTCCAGTCTTCCGGCACAGTGCGCATCTGCGATGCCAGGTTGCGCACGGCGGTGCGGTAGCCGCTGTCGGGGAACAGATCGTTGGCGGCGCGGAAGACTTCGCAGATCATCTGGGCCGCGGCGGGCGAGTCCGGCTGCGGCAGAATGATTTCGACATCGTGGAAGCGGGCCAGGGCCGCGCTGTCAGCGGTTTGCCGGGAAGCTGGCACGGTCAGCGGTTCGAGACGGGACATCATTCTCTCCTCTGAGCGGGACATGCAGGGATGCAGCGTTACAGGAGGGGCTGCGGGGATGCCCCGCCGGACGCACCGGCGGGGCAGTAAGCCAGGAAGTCCTGGGCTTACTCTTCTTCGTAGTCCGACATCGGCGGGCAGGTGCAGACCAGGTGACGGTCGCCATAGGCGTTGTCCACCCGGTTCACCACCGGCCAGTATTTGTCGACGCCGAGGTTGCCCGGCGGGAAGCAGGCCTGCTCGCGGCTGTAGGGACGGTCCCATTCGCCGACCAGGTCGCGCACCGTGTGCGGCGCGTGCTTGAGCGGGTTGTTCTGCGCATCGATCTTGCCCTCGATGATGTCCTGAGCCTCCTGACGGATCGACAGCATGGCATCGCAGAAGCGGTCCAGCTCGTCCTTGGGCTCGGACTCGGTCGGCTCCACCATCAGCGTGCCGGCCACCGGCCAAGACATGGTCGGGGCATGGAAGCCCGAGTCGACCAGGCGCTTGGCGATGTCGTCAACGGTGACGTTGCCTTCGTCATCCAGCGGACGGGTGTCCAGGATGCATTCATGCGCCACACGGCCCGTTTCCGAGGTGTAGAGGATCTTGTAAGCCTCTTTCAGACGCGCCGCGATGTAGTTCGCGTTCAGGATCGCAACCTTGGTCGCCTGGGTCAGGCCTTCGCCGCCCATCAGCAGGCAGTAAGCCCAGCTGACCGGCAGGATCGAGGGGGAGCCGAACGGAGCCGCCGAAACCGGACCCACTGCAGTGCCGTATTCCGGGTGGCCGGGCAGGTGCTCTTCCAGGTGCGCCTTGACGCCGATCGGACCCATGCCGGGGCCGCCGCCGCCATGCGGAATGCAGAAGGTCTTGTGCAGGTTCAGGTGCGAAACGTCGCCACCGATCTTGCCCGGCTGGGCCAGGCCCACCATGGCGTTCATGTTGGCGCCGTCGATATAGACCTGGCCGCCGTGATCATGGGTGATCTGGCAGACTTCCTGCACGGTTTCCTCGAACACGCCGTGGGTCGACGGGTAGGTGATCATGCAGGCCGCGAGGTTCGCGGAATGCTCCTCGGCTTTGGCGCGGAAGTCGGCGACGTCGATGTTGCCGCTGTCGTCCGATTTCACCGGAACCACCTTGTAGCCCACCATCTGTGCCGACGCCGGGTTGGTGCCGTGCGCGGAGGTCGGGATCAGGCAGATATTGCGGTGCGCTTCGCCCCGGGCCGCGTGGTAGTTGCGGATGGTCAAGAGGCCTGCGTATTCGCCCTGCGCACCGGAGTTCGGCTGCTGGGAGATCGCGTCATAGCCGGTGATCTGGCAGAGCTTGTCGTTCAGATCGGCGATCATCTGGTGGTAGCCCTGCGCCTGGTCTTCCGGGCAGAAGGGGTGCAGGTTGCCGAATTCCGGCCAGGTGACCGGGATCATCTCGATGGTCGCGTTCAGCTTCATGGTGCAGGACCCCAGCGGGATCATTGCACGGTCCAGCGCCAGATCGCGGTCGGCCAGGCGGCGCATGTAGCGGGTGATCTCTGCCTCGGCCCGGTTCTTGTGGAAGATCGGGTGAGTCAGATACTCGCTTTCACGCAGCGCATAGTCGGGCAGGCGGTAGGCGCGGTTCTTGACGCTGTCGTCTTTCTTCTCGATGCCGAAGGCACCCCAGACCGCTTCGATGGTTTCCGGGCGGGTCTGCTCGTCCAGCGAGATGCCGATGTGGCTGTCGCCGATCTTGCGCAGGTTCACGCCGCGGGCAACCGCTGCTTCCATGACGGTTTTCTGCAGCGGACCGACCTCGACGGTGATGGTGTCGAAGAAGACTTCCGGCTGCACCTTGAAGCCGTGCTCTTCCAACCCGGCGGCCAGGCGCGAGGTCTTGCGGTGCACCGACTGGGCAATTGCCTTGATGCCGTCGGGGCCGTGGTAGACCGCGTACATCGACGCGATGACAGCCAGCAGCGCCTGTGCGGTACAGACGTTGGAGTTGGCTTTCTCGCGGCGGATGTGCTGTTCGCGGGTCTGCAGCGCCAAGCGGTAGGCCTTGTTGCCGCGGGCATCGACCGACACGCCGATGATGCGGCCGGGCATGGCGCGCTTCAGCTTGTCGGTGGTTGCCATATAGGCAGCGTGCGGGCCGCCAAATCCCATCGGAACGCCAAAGCGCTGGGTGGAGCCGATGGCGATGTCCGCGCCCATCTCGCCGGGCGACTTCAGTAGCGCCAGCGCCAGGATGTCGGCGGCCACAACGGCGATGCCCTTGTGCTCATGAATGGCTTCAATTTCCTTGGTGAAATCGCGCACATGGCCGTAGGTGCCGGGGTACTGGAAGATCGCGCCGAAGACTGCGCCCGGATCCAGATCGTCGGGATCCGCAACCACAACGTCGATACCCAGGGGCTCTGCACGGGTCTGGATTACGGCAACGGTCTGCGGGTGGCAGTTCTTGTCGACGAAGAAGGCTGCGTTGTTCGCCTTAGAGCGCGAGCCGCGGTGCGCCATTGCCATGGCTTCGGCAGCGGCGGTGGCTTCATCGAGCAGCGAAGCGTTGGCGATGTCCAGGCCGGTCAGGTCGCTGACCATGGTCTGGAAGTTCAGCAGCGCCTCAAGACGGCCCTGGGAAATTTCGGGCTGATAGGGGGTATAGGCGGTGTACCAGGCCGGGTTTTCCAGGATGTTACGCAGGATCGGCGCCGGGGTGGTGGTGCCATAGTAGCCCTGGCCGATCAGCGAGGTCAGCACCTTGTTCCTGGAGGCCACCTGCTTCATGTGGAAGAGGGCGTCACGCTCGGTCATCGCCGGGCCCCAGTCCAGCGCCTCTTTCTGGCGGATGGCGGGCGGCACGGTCGCGTCGATCAGCTCGTCCAGGGTCTTGAAGCCGATCACCTGCAGCATATCCCGCATCTCGGTCGGAGACGGGCCGATATGGCGCCGGTTGGCGAAGTCATAGGCTTCGTAATCGGTAAGTTTGAAGGCCATTACATGGGTCCTTGTCTGGGGCAATGGACCCCGCCGGGCAGTTCCGGCGGGGAAGGGGTGCTTAGCCGATCAGGGCTTTGTAGCCGTCCAGATCCATCAGATCTTCCAGCTGGGAGGCGTCGGAGATCTTGATCTTGTAGATCCAGGCGTCGCCTTCCGGGCTTTCGTTCAGGGCGCCGGGGTTGTCGGCCAGGGTTTCGTTCACCTCAACCACTTCACCGTCCAGGGGCGCGTAGATTTCGGAGGCGGCCTTCACCGACTCGATGACTCCGATCTCGCCGCCTTTTTCGAACTCTTCCCCCGCTTCACGCTGCTCGACGAAGACAACTTCGCCCAGCTGGTCGGCAGCGTGCTGGGTGATGCCCAGAGTTGCCACGTCACCTTCGACGGTGATCCATTCATGCTCTTCAGAGTAATAGGTGGCCATTTTCGACTCTCCTGATGATGTCTTAGCGTTTGTAGTTCTGAGTAACGAAGGGCAGGGCGACAATTTCAGCCGGCTGCGCCTTGCCGCGGATGATGAGGTTCACCTTGGTGCCGACGGCGCCTTGATCTGCCGCAACATAGCCCATGGCGACCGGGCCGCCGACGGTGGGGCCGAAGCTGCCCGAGGTGATGGCGCCCAGAGTATCGCCGCTTTCGCTTTGGATTTCAACGCCTTGGCGGGCGGGGGCGCGGCCTTCGGGCTTGATGCCGACCAGTTTCTTTGCGGCGCCTTCGGCCAGCTCTTTCTGGATACGGGCGGCACCGGGGAAGCCGCCTTCTTCCTTGCGGCGTTTCTGGATCGCCCAAGACAAAGATGCCTCGATCGGCGAGGTCGACTGGTCGATGTCGTTGCCATAGAGGCAGAGGCCTGCCTCCAGGCGCAGGCTGTCGCGGGCACCCAGGCCTGCGGGCTCGCAGTCGTCATGGGCCAGGAACAGCTTCGACACGCGGATCGCGTCGGTTTCCGGGATCGAGATCTCGTAGCCGTCCTCGCCGGTGTAGCCCAGGCGCGAGATGCGGCATTCGACACCGCCGATCTCGGCAATGGTGGTTTCCATGAACTTCAGCTCACGGGCGGTAGGGCACAGTTCGCCCACAACGTCCTCGGCCTTGGGGCCCTGCACGGCAACCAGCGCGCGGTCGAAGATCTCAGTAACATCGACGCCGTCCAGGTTGGCCTGCATGTGAGGGATGTCTTGATGGCGCAGGGCTGCATTCACCACCACGAAGTAGTGGTCGCCTGCATTGGAGACGATCAGGTCATCCATGATGCCGCCGGCCTCGTTGGTGAAGAAGCCGTAGCGCGCTTTACCTTCTTTCAGGGTGGCATAGGCCTGCGGGCAGAGCGCTTCCAGCTTCTCGCCCACATTGTCGCCGCGCAGGATCACCTGGCCCATGTGAGAGACGTCAAACAGTGCAGCCTTTTCACGGCACTGCTTGTGCTCGCCCATGATGCCCATGGGGTACTGGACCGGCATTTCCCAGCCGGCGAAATCGACCATCTTACCGCCTAGCTCGACGTGCAGGTCATAAAGCGGGGTGCGTTTGGGTGCGTCGGTCATCCTGTGCAGCCTTTGAATTATTATGGTTTCGGGGTGGGGGAGGGCGCGGGGTGCGCCCTCCCGGAGAGCTTATTCGGCAGCCTGGCCGGCTTCTTCAGATTTGCCGCCAGTGGCAAAGAACTCTTTCGTCACCTTGAAGACGATTGGGCTCAGCAGTGCCAGGGCGATCAGGTTCGGGATGGCCATCATAGCGTTCAGTGTGTCAGCCAGCAGCCAGATGAAGCCCAGGTCGGCGGTGGCACCGAAATAGATCGCGATGATCCACAGGATGCGGTAGGGCAGCATGACCTTCACACCGAACAGGAACTCCATGCACTTCTCGCCATAATAGGACCAACCGAGGATGGTGGTGAAGGCAAAGATCGACAGCGCAATGGCGATCAGGTAGCCGCCAAAGCCTGGCAGTGAAGTTTCGAACGCCAGCGAGGTCAGCGCCGCACCGGATTCTCCCGAGGTCCAGGCGCCGGAGGCGATGATCGCCAGGCCGGTGATCGAGCAGACGATGATTGTGTCGATGAAGGTGCCCAGCATGGCGATCAGGCCCTGGTTGACCGGGCCTTTGGTCTCAGCCGCCGCGTGCGCGATTGGCGCGGAACCCAGGCCGGCCTCGTTCGAGAACACACCGCGGGCCACACCAAAGCGGATCGCGGCCCAGACCGCCGCACCGGCAAAGCCGCCTTCGGCTGCGGAGGGGGTGAAGGCATGGGTGAACACCAGGCTGAACGCGGTGCCGATGGCGTCTGCGTTGATGACCAGGACGATCAGGCCGGCGATGATGTAGCTGACCGCCATGAACGGAACCAGCTTACCAGCCACCGCGCCAATGCGGGTGATGCCGCCCAGGATCACGGCGCCGGTCAGCACCATCAGAACAACGCCGGTGATGGAGGTGTTGAAGCCGAAGTTGGTTTCCAGGACCTGTGCTACGCCATTCGCCTGCACACCGTTGCCGATGCCAAAGGCTGCGATGGAGCCAAACACGGCAAAGGCAACGCCCAGCCAGGCCCATTTCGCGCCGAGGCCGTTCTTGATGTAATACATCGGGCCGCCGACATAGTTGCCTTCTTCGTCGCGCTCACGGTATTTTACAGCGCAGACGGCCTCGGAATACTTGGTGGCCATGCCGACCAGCGCGGTCATCCACATCCAGAACAGCGCGCCGGGGCCGCCAAGGAACACAGCGGTGGCAACACCTGCGATGTTGCCGGTGCCGATGGTGGCCGACAGCGCGGTCATCAGCGCGTTGAACGGAGTGATTTGGCCTTCGCCGGTGCCTTCACGGCCTTTGAACATCAGGCCAAAGCCCATGCCCAGTTTCCGGATCGGCATGAATTTCAGACCAACCTGAAGGAAGAAGCCGACGCCGAGAATGAGGACCAGCATCATCGGCCCCCAAACCACGCCGTTTACGGCTCCTACGATTGAATTTAACGCTTCCATGGGTCTCCTCCCGCTTGCGTTAAGGTTAAATGCCCTTTGCCAAAGCCATCTGACGGGCCTCTTTCAGGGCGGCAAAATCTTCATCCGCGTGGAACGAAGAGCGGGTCAGCGGTGTCGCTGACACATGCAAAAAGCCCTTGGAGCGCGCGATCTGTTCCAGCTGCGCAAACTCCTCCGGCGACCAGAAGCGGTCGATCGGGTGGTGTTTGGGGGTGGGCTGCAGGTACTGGCCTACGGTCAGGAAATCGACCTGGGCTGCGCGCAGGTCGTCCATCACCTGGCGCACGTCGTCCAAAGTCTCGCCCAGGCCGACCATGATGCCGGACTTGGTGAACAATTGCGGGTTGGCGCGCTTGGCGTCATCCAGCAGCCGCAGCGAGGTGTAGTAGCGCGCGCCGGGGCGCACACGCGGGTAGAGCCGCGGCACGGTTTCCAGGTTGTGGTTGAAAACGTCGGGGGCAGCCTCAAACACCGCATCAGCCGCCGCACCCTTGCCCAGGAAATCCGGAGTCAGCACCTCAATGGTGGTGCCAGGATTCTGGTGGCGGGTGGCGCGGATGGTCTGGGCAATGTGTTCCGCGCCGCCGTCCGCCAGATCATCGCGGTCTACGGAGGTGATCACAATATGGCGCAGGCCCAGCTTCTTGACCGCCGCTGCCACCCGGCCCGGCTCAAACGCATCCAGAGTGTCCGGCTTGCCGGTGGTCACGTTGCAGAAAGAGCAGCCGCGGGTGCAGATCTCGCCCATGATCATCATGGTGGCGTGGCGCTTCGACCAGCACTCGCCGATGTTGGGGCAGGCGGCCTCTTCGCAGACGGTTGCCAGATCGTGCTCCCGCATCAGCTTGCGTGTTTCGTAATACTCCGCGCTCTCGATCTTTTTCTTGCGGATCCACTTGGGTTTGCGCGGAACAGCGCTGTCGGCTTTGTGGGCCTTTTCCGGGTGGCGGGGGCGCAGCTGGATCGTCATCTGGCGGATCTCCGGATCAGGCGTGAATGGCGCGGCCAAGCGCGTCGAGGCAGGCTTCCTTGACCGCCTCGCCCATCGCTGGGTGCGCGTGGCAGGTGCGGGCCACCTCCTCAACGGTGGCGCCTTTGGTCATCGCCAGAACCAGCTCAGCGATCAGGTCGCCGCCATGCGCGCCGCAGATATGGGCGCCGAGGATCTTGCCCTCCGGCGTAGCCAGTACCTTCACCGCACCGTCGGTTTCACCGGTGGAGCGGGCACGGGAGTTTGCCATGAAGGCAAACTTGCCGGTTATGTACTCGGCGCCGGCCTCTTTCAATGCTTCCTCGGTCTGGCCAACAGACGCGACCTCCGGGTCGGTGTAAACCACGCCGGGGACGGTGTTGTAATCCACATGGCCATGCTCGCCTGCCATGATCTCGACGCAGGCAACACCGTCTTCCTCGGCTTTGTGGGCCAGCATCGGGCCAGGCACGCAGTCGCCGATTGCAAAGATACCGGGGACGGAGGTCTGGAAGGTTTCATCCACCTCGATGAAGCCGCGGGTGTTGATGGAGACGCCCAGGTCTTCCAGACCCAGGCCGCGGGTGACCGGGCGGCGCCCGATGGCGACCAGCACCTTGTCGGCCTCGATCTGCTCTTCCTTGTCCTTGCCCACGCGGTCCAGCGTCAGGGTCAGGCCGTTTTCGCCCGTTTCAATGGCCTTCAGCGCGCGGCCCAACTGGAACTTCAGCCCGCGCTTGCTCAGCGCCCGCTGGGACAGTTTGGCGATCTCGCCGTCGATGCCGGGCAGGATACGGTCGAGGTATTCCACTACCGTCACCTTGGATCCGAGGCGTGACCAAACCTGACCGAGTTCAAGCCCGATCACGCCAGCGCCGATCACCACCAGATGCTTTGGCGCGGCTTTGAGGGCCAGCGCGCCGGTGCTGCTCAGCACGTCCACCTCGTCGATCTCCACTCCTGGGAGGGTGGCGGGTTCCGATCCGGTGGCAATCAAAATGTTCTTCGCGGTGTAGCTGTCGTCACCCACCTTGACTTGGCCAGGTGCTGGAAAGCTGGCCCAACCTTCGATGTGGTCGACACCGTTTTTCTTGAACAGGAAGGCGATACCCTTGGTTAGGTCGCCAACGATCTTGTCTTTGCGCGCCATCAGCGCGCCCAGGTCCAGGCTGGCACCCTCAACAGCGATGCCATGCGCGGCCAGATGGGACAGTTCGGCATATTTGCTGGAGGAGGTCAGCAGCGCCTTGGAGGGGATGCAGCCGACGTTGAGGCAGGTGCCGCCAAGGGAGCCGCGGCCTTCGACGCAGGCCACCTTCATGCCCAGCTGCGCGGCGCGGATTGCTGCGACATAACCGCCCGGGCCAGCTCCGATCACGATCAGATCATATGCGCTCATGTGGTTTCTCCTCTGAAAAGCGGTTCAGGACCGGCACGTATTCAGTCGTATACGACGTTGCGTCTCCTATAGGAAACTTTTTCCCTATTGCAAACAAAAAGTACGGTCCTGGAAATTTTGACCCGCAGATACATCAAAGCTAAGCTGTTTGCGGATCAGGAGAATTCGCAGAAATGGAACCAATTCCCTCAGAAGAAACAGGGCTCGGCCCCGATGTGGTAGAAGCCCCGGACGGGGAAGTGCTGGGTAAAATGATTCGGGATGCCCGCAAGGAAAAGGGGCTGACGCTGGAGGAAGCGGCCAAGGCTGCGGCCATCGGCAGGTCTACTTTGTCCAAGATCGAGAACAACCAGACCCGGCCCAGTTTCGAGATCATCCGCCGCCTGATGCAGACGCTGGAACTGGAAACACCGCAGCTGTTTGTGCAGTCCAGCCAAAGCGGCGTGACCGGGCGCAGGGATTTCACCCGCACAGGGGCAGGCGAGCATAAGGAAACCTCGACCTATGATCACGAGCTGTTGTGCAGCGAACTGACCAGCAAGCGCATGGTGCCTTATATCAGCACCATCAAGGCGCGCGATGTGACCGAGTTCGACAATTGGGTGCGCCACCAAGGGGAGGAGTTCATGTTCGTGCTGAGCGGTGAACTGATCCTCTACACCGAGCACTACCGGCCGTTGCGCATGGGGGCTGGGGATTCCGTCTATTACGACAGCGGCATGGGCCATGGTTGCGTCTCCGTCAGTGCGGAAGACGCCCGTGTGCTTTGGGTCTCGTTGGAAGGGTAGCGTCTGCGCAAGGCCTGTCAGCGTGAAGGGCAGCGACGGTGGCCGCACCCATGTCGAAGTGTGCAGCCGCGCATATTCCCCAATAGCCCAGGTGCACTGGGTTCTTAGATCACTTACGTCCCGGCGGCAGATGAGGCAGGCAACACCTCCAGCGGATAGGTCGCTTCAGTGATATTCCGCAAGGCTGGAATGACGAAAGCATTCCGCCCATGACAGCACGCGCCTTCAGGCTGTCTCGCGGGCAGGCAGCGGGTCCAGGCTGATCGTGAACCGGATCGTGGTGCCGGTTTTCGTTTGCGGATCGCACCAGATCAGGCCTTTGTGGCGTTTGGCGATTTTGGCGCAGGTCGCCAAGCCCAGACCGGTGCCCGGCTGCTCGCTGCCACGCTGCAGCCGCTTGAAGGGCTCGAAGATCTTCTCCCGGTACTCCGGCGGCACTCCAATGCCATTGTCGGCAACAGAAATCATCACCCCAGACTGGGCAGGTTCGGCGGTCACAGAGATTTCTGGGATCCCGCCGCCGCTGTACTTGATGGCATTACTGATCAAATTCTGCAGCAGCTGGACGATATCGGGCGGGAAGCACAGCACACTCAGCCCGCCGGACTGCCAGTCGATCCGGGCACCGGATTCCGCCAGATCCTGCGCCAGAACCGCGCGCAAGCTGTCGAACAGGCTGTCGACAGAGACACGCTCCGCCCGGCCGTCGCTGTGCGGGTTGATATGGCTTGCCAGCCGTTCAATCAGCTCGGACGTTTTGTTCACCGACTTTTTCATCAGATCGAATTGCCGGGAAACCTCCTCCAGGTCGCCCTCCTCATATTCCTCCTGGATCTGGTCGCTCAGGAATTTGATGGCCCGCAGCGGGGCCCGGATGTCGTGGACCAGCACGTCCGAAAACAGCCGGAGCTCGTTTTGCTGCTCCTGAATCCGCCAGCGCATGTCAGCGACTTTCAGACCGTTTGCAATCATCCGCTTCAGCGCCTCCGCGCTCAGAGCCGACTTGGGGATGTAATCGCTGGCCCCAGCCAGGATGACGCTTTTGGCAATCTCCTCGTCCCCGTGGCCAGTTGTCATGAACAGCACGGCCTGCGGCCAGGCCTCCTTGAGCCGGGTGATCAGGTCGAGCCCGGTGCCATCGGGCAGCAAGTGATCCAGAAAGATGATGTCCGCAGGAGACCCGGCAAAGCCAAGCGCACTTTCACCGCTGTCGGCCTCACTGATCCTGGCGTCCGGATGGTGCTGCTTCAGCAGCCGGAGCATCAGCTTCCCGTCGCCGCCGTCATCGTCAATGAGCAGGATGTTGAGTGCTGCCATCAGTCACCTGTTTGATGTGAATTTCGGGCAGCTCGACAATGCGCCAGTAGTTGTCGAGCGTTGACATGAGGTCGGCAAACATCTCGCCTGCCTTGGATTTCAGAATGTAGCCCGCAACATTGTTGGCATAAGCTTCGGAGATGTCCCGCTCGTCGTCCGAGGTAGTCAGCACAATGAACAGTATGTTGTGCAGTACCGGATCGGCGCGGATTTCGCGCAGCAGCTCAATTCCGTTCTTGCGCGGCATATTAATGTCGCTCAGCACCACGAAATGAGGCGGAGGCACCTGGCTCATTTCGCCCCGCAGATAAGCCAGCGCCTCAACACCGTCCACAAACCGGGTGACCGGATTGGCAATTCTGGCCCGTTCAAAGGCCCGGTTCAGGGCTTTGGCGTCGCCGTCATCGTCTTCCACAAGAATGATGTTCAAGGCCGACCGGCTGGCGGTTCGGGTATTCTGCATAATCTTCAAACTCCTTTCTGCCGGCTGGTTCGGTGCTGCATGGCACGGATGCTGGTTCTGCCGTTTCCGGCGGCCATGGGCAGAACCCGGCCGGGCCGCTACTGCAGCAGGTTCGGGGAAACCCGGGCGGTCACTTCGCGGGTGTCTTCGATCACGCTATCTAGATCATCCATGAACGCCACCAGATCCTTACAGCTGCGTTCGAGCATCGTCACATCCGACAGCACGGAAGGCGATATTCCCTCATCCTGCCGTGCCTGCGATTTTACGACCCGGACACCTGCCAGTGTGCGGCTCAGCAGCAGCCGCAGGTCCGGACCGCAGCCGACGATGAAGCGCTGGAAGATCCGTTTCAGCTCCTTCTCCGACGCCCGCGCGCTGGACAGCTGGCCGTAAAGCGCCCGCCGTTCGATCGCAGAGGCAATCGACTTGATCAGCGCGTCCACGGACAGCTCTTCCTTGACGATATAGTCGGCGCAACCGCGGCGCATGGCGTTGACGGCGGTCTGATAGCTGGTGACGCTTGTCAGCATGATCGGAACCGCCTGCACCTGTTCTTCGTGGGCCATAAGCAGCTTCAGGGCATCCAGGCCGGTGTCCATGCCCAGGTTGTGGTCCAGAAACACCAGGTCGAACCGTTCCTTGTCCAGAAGCCTGCGCATTTCACCCAGATTGGCGGCCTCAAAGAACTCGGCCTCCATTCCAGCCTTGCGGCACAGCTTCTTCAGGCGCAGCCTGTCTATCTCGTCATCATCCACTGAAAGGATGTTGAGGATCACGGGCTGCAAAAAGGGCGTTGCAGCCGCTTCTGGAAAACGATTGTTACTCATCCTGTTACCCCTTTGAATTGGCACGGCTCCTGGAATGGAGGCATCCGAAGCAAGACACGCAAGGGCAGAATTATTTAGGCCGATACGCGCATTGATTTATTATCTGAGGGGATATCATTAATGAAAACTGAGTTGCGCGAAGGGGCCGGAGGATTTTGCGCTGCTGACACGCAAGCCTCTGTAATTTCCCGGAAGCTTCACGGTGCCGGCCGCCACTTGGATCGGTGTCTAAGGCGTTCCAAGTTTGCCGAAAATTAGAGGCTGATTGCAGCAATTTGGTGCCGCGCGATGCGGCTTCCATAGGGAGCGCGACCAAGGCAGCTGCCGCGGAACCGGGCAGCAAGCGGGCGGTGTGCTGCGATATTTGCGGGAGCCTGGCGCCATTCCTTTGTGGCGGCATTCCTGCCGCCGCGGGGCACGGTCTGAAGGCGCCGCCGTTTTCCGCGGCGCCTCCGGTGAGTGTTCAGAAGTCCTGCCAGAGATCGCGGGCGGCATTGCCGCTGCTGGCCGCAGGCGCCGGGCTGGCCTCGATCTCCCAGTTGCCCCCGCCATGCGCCGAGGGCGCCGGCTTGGCCGCCGGGGCGGGGGCTGCTGCCGGCGCCGGGCGGGCGGACAGGGTGCCGCCGGAGACCCGGAAATGCGCCACCAGCTCGGCCAGCTTGCCCGCGTCGGTGTTCAGCATGTGGCCCGCCGCGGTGGCTTCCTCGACCATCGCCGCGTTCTGCTGGGTCACCTGATCCAGCTGGGTGACGCCGGTGTTGATCTCGTTGAGGCCGGTGGACTGCTCCGCCGCGCCTTCGGCAATGCCGGAGACCAGCTGCGAGATATGGGTCACCTGCTCGACGATGCTCTGCAGCGCCTCGCCCGCCTTGCCGACCAGGTCGACGCCGCGCTCCACCTGTTTGGAGCTGTCGGAGATCAGCGTCTTGATCTCCATCGCCGCGTCCGAGGAGCGCTGCGCCAGCGCCCGCACCTCGCTGGCGACCACCGCAAAGCCCTTGCCGGCCTCGCCCGCCCGCGCTGCCTCGACGCCCGCATTGAGCGCCAGCAGGTTGGTCTGGAAGGCGATGTCGTCGATCACCGAAATGATCTGGCTGATGTGGTTCGAGGACTGCTCAATCTCGGTCATCGCCGAGACCGCGCTCTGCACCACTTCGCGGTTGTTTTCCGCCTCGGTGCGGGCCGCGGCCATGGTCGCCTCGACGCTGCGGGCGCCGTCGGCGGCGGATTTCACCGATGCCGTCAGCTCATCCAGCGCCGCGGCGGTCTGCTCCAGCGTCGCCGCCTGGCTTTCGGTGCGGTGCGACAGGTCGTCGGAGGCCTGGCTGATCTCGGCGGCGCCGTTGCGGATGCTGCCGGAGGCCTCGATCACCTGCTGCACGGTGCCGCTGAGGTTGCTGACGGTGCTGTTGAAGTTCTGCCGCAGCTGCTCGTATTCCTCCGGGAAGGCAGAGGTGATCGGCTGCGAGAAATCGCCGTCGGCGAGCTGCACCAGGCCGGCGCTCAGGCTTTCGACCACCTGCTGCTGCTGGCGCTGCATCTCGGCGCGCTCCTCCTCGGCGGCGCGGGCCAGCTTCAGGTCGTCCTGCATGGAGACCAGGGTCCTGCCGATCTTGCCGATTTCGTCGGTGCGGCTTGCCGCCTCCACCTCGGTATCGAGATCGCCGGAGGACACCGCCTCCATGTCGGTGCAGATCCGGTCGATCGGCCTGGTGATCGACCGCGCAAACAGCCAGCCGAAGAAAGAGACCAGCGCTGCGCAGACCAAGGAGATCAGGATCATGATCTGCCTCTGGGACGTGGCCGGAGCCAGAACCTCTGTCCGGTCAAGCTCTGCGACCAATGCCCACTGCACATTGCGGAAACTGACAGGCGCAGAAACTGCTGTGACTTCGCGCCCGTTGTCCTTGATGACGGATGGGTAGAAGGTGGCATCAGTGTTCGCCGGCGCCTCACTTGACGAGACCGAAAGGGAAGCAAAGGCACGTTGGATATGAGGCAGCGCCGGCAAGTCGTCCAGCAGCCCATGGCCACCTTCGAGACGCGAGGGAGTGCGGGCCTTGAGGTCCTGCCCGGCAAGGTACACGTCAAGCGTCTTCAGATCGCCTTCGAAACTGGAGGTGATCGCAGCGATTTCGTCGATTGCAACCTGCAGTGCAAAGACGCCGATGTAGCGTCCGCCGCTGTCCAGGATACGGGTTGCCGCAAAGGCTGCGGGAGCGTCCGCACTGGGTGCATAGGGTGCTATGTCGGAGAAATAGACGTGTTCCTTCTCTCCCTCCGCGGCCAGGCGGAAAGCTTGCGCCAGACCAGACTCCTTATAAGGCCCGGCTGTGAGGCTGGAGGCGTAGTCTGCTTCCTTGGCGACGGAGAAGATCACGTCGCCCTCAGGGGAGATCAGGAAAATATCGTAAAAGCCCAGCCGCTCCATCATCTTTTCGAAGGCCGGGTGGTTGCGTTCGAAGTGGATGTCATAAGGAGAGGCTGCTGAGGCAAACATCGACAGATTGCTGACCTCTTTCTGCCCGCTGCCGCCGCGGCTGTCCCAGGTTACACCCATATCTTTCATCGCCTTGGCGGTAGAAGGAACAGAAGAAACCGTCAGGACTGCGGCTTCGATTGACTTCAAATAGGCTTCCAGCGCCGCTTCGCGGTCGCCGATCAGGGACTGCAGGACAACCCCGGCATCATGAACAACGCTGCGGCGGAAATAGCTGCTGCTGAAGGAAATCAGGACGATGGTTACCGTCAGAGCAGTGCCGACGACCAGCAGGGGCAGTTTGTGTGCCAATTTCAGGTTGCGGAACATTTTCACCTTAATACCTCCGGCAGGCATCCGCCGCTCAGGTGCTGCGGACGGAAAAATGAGATTCTGCCTGATACAACGTCAGATTGATTTGCGATCCGTTAATGATGGGCCGGTGCCCGAAAAAAATCTCATATTGATTGTAATCTTCCGGCGGCGGTGTCCTGTCTGGGCGGCCGTTGGCTAAACCCGCGTTAAGGAATTGGCCTGATCAGGAGTGCAGGGCTGGTTAACAGCTGCAGGCAAGCGCTCCGGCAGGACGGGTTGGATTCGTTAACCTTTTGCGGCCTGGATGGCTTCGAATCGCGACAGACCGGAGCCTCCAAATCGGGATTCTGCCTGAAATTGAAACCAAAGTTCTCTTTTGTTGTTCGCGGGTTGGAAAAATATTTACGGTTTGTTTACTTTTCCTGGCCAAGCGGCAGGCTTTTTTGCCATGGTTAAGCATCAATAACCGGGGGGTTAGAGAATTGTTAACACTGCCGTATTCTGTCCACCTTTTGGTCTCAGCCCGGCAACTTTGGGTCTCATTCCAGCCGCACGCCTGAATGACGATGCCCATGTGGGAAGCTGGAGTGGGTTATGAGACTGACTATTGCTGCAATTGCGGCATGCCTGTCCCTGGGCATGCCTATAGGCGCGGCTGCGGATGAGCCGCAGGCACGCGCCGAAACGATACAGGGGCTGGAAGCCGTCGGACGGCTGAACATTGCCAACAAAAACATGTGCACCGGAGCGCTGGTTGCACCCAATCTGGTGCTGACTGCCGCGCATTGTCTGTTCGATCCCAGGACAGGCGCCAGGGTTGATCCGCAGAGCATCTGGTTTGAGGCCGGACTGTCCGGGCGCCGGGCTGTTGCGCTGCGGCAAGTGGCGAAAGCTGTTTTGCATCCGCAATATCAATACCGCCCGTCCGGCGCCCATCAGGTCGGCAGCGATCTGGCGGTTCTGCGCTTGGACCGGCCGATCAGCAGCCGCCAGATAGCGCCGCTGGCGATGGATTGGGGGGCCGAGAGGGGCGATACCCTGGATGTGCTGTCTTATACGCAGCATCACGCGACACGGCCCAGGCTGAAACGCTCTTGCAGCGTTCTCGCCCGCAAAAGCCGCACCCTGGTGATGTCCTGCCTGGTGGACTTCGGGGCCTCGGGATCGCCGGTGCTGGAACTGCGCCCAGGCCAGGCGCCGCGGCTTGTTTCGGTGATTTCAGCCAAGGCTGCCATGGGCAGCCGCCGGGTGTCGATCGGCACCGCTCTGGATGCGACGCTCAGCGATCTGATCCGCCGGGCCGGCTGATCCGCCGTTTTCCGCATGTCAAAGCCGAGGGGCCGTTCCGGACTGGAGCGGCCTCTTGCTTCTTTAGGGCTCGCGCAGCGCCTCGCGGGATTTGTAGAGCGGTTTCAGCAGATATTGCAGCACAGTCTTGGAACCGGTCTGAAGTTCAGCCGTGGCCCGCATGCCGGGGCGGATCTCGATCGACTGCTGGCGTTCGGTGAAACCGGATTTGTCTACCCGCACCGTTACCCGGTAGTAGGGCTCGGCGCGCGGGTTGCGCTCATCCTCGAAGGTATCGGCCGAGACGAAATCCACCTTGCCGCGCAGCGAGCCGTAGATGGTATAGTCATAGGCCGAGAGCTTAATGGTGGCGTCCTGGCCAGGCTGCACACTGGCGATGTCTTCCGGCTTCACCCGCGCCTCGACAAACAACTCTTCACCCAGCGGGATAATCTCCAGGATCTCCTCGCCGGGGCGGATCACGCCACCGATGGTGGTCACGGCCAGGCTGTTCACGATCCCCGCCATGGGGGAGGTGATGATGGTACGGTTCAGCTGGTCCACCGCCAGCCGCTGCTCCTGCCGCAGGGTGGTGATCTCCCGCAGGGTCTGGGCGTATTCTTCGGCCTGCTCCAGTTCCGCCTGGGTTCCGATTTCGTTATATTTCGCGCGGGCGTCGGTGGCCGCCTTGCGGACCTTGTTCACTTCAATCAGCGCCACGATCTTCTGCTTGAAGAGCTTCTCCATATTGGCGAGCTCCGCATTCAGCTGATCCATGACTTGCCGGGCGCTGTCGCGGCGGCTTGCAAAGTCCGTTTGCCGCGCGGTAAGCAAGCCGCGCTCGGAAGCCAGGATGCCGGGGGAGCGCTGTGCCAGCATGTCCGGCACGGCGAATTCAAAGGCGCCCTTCATTTGCGCTTCCAGCCGGTGGCGCCGGATCTCCAGCGCATCGATCTGGTTTTGCAGCTCATCCGCAGCAGTGCGGAACTTGGTGTCCTGCAGCTTGGCGAGCACCTGCCCTGCGGTGACAATATCGCCCTGACGCACATGCAGTTCCGCCAGGATGCCGCCCTCAAGGTTTTGAACGATCTGCGCACGCGAGGAGGAGACCACCTGGCCCTCGCCGCGCACGATCTCGTCGATGGAGGCAAAGGCGGCCCAGATCAGGAAGGTGAGCACGGCGGCCAGCGCCAGATAGATGATACGGCTGGCGCTGCGCGGCGTCTGCGCATCGCCGTAGGGATCTTGAAGCGCCATGGTCATTTGCCCTCTCCTGCGGCCAGATGCGCCAGAACCTGGTCGCGCGGGCCATCCACGACCATCCGGCCCGACTGCAGGATCAGGGTGCGGTTGGTTAGCGACAGGATCGGCATCCGGTGGGTGGCGATCACCGCGGTGCGTCCCTCCAGCCAGCTTTCCAGGCGGCTGACCAGAGTGCGTTCCAGCGTCTGGTCCAGCGCCGCGGTGGGTTCATCCAGCAGCACGACAGAGGGATTTTGCAGCCACAGCCGCGCCCAGCCGATCGACTGGCGCTGCCCGATCGATAGGCCATGGCCGCCGTCGCTGATCTCCAGGTCCAGACCCTTGTGGTGGTTGCGGACATGGGCGCCGAGGCCGGCAAACTCCAGCGCCTCCATCAGCCGGTCGTCGTCACGCTCCAGTTGGTTGAGGTTCAGGTTGTCGCGCAAGGAGCCGGCAAACAGCCGCACGTCCTGGCTGAGGTAGCCGATATTCGCGCGCAGGTCGCGCGGGTCGATCTGCGCCATGTCGGTTCCGTCCAGCAGGATGCGGCCCCGGTCGGGGGCATAGAGGCCGGACAGCAGCTTAAGCAGGGTGGATTTACCAGAGCCGTTGACGCCCAGCACGGCAACCCGCTGGCCCGGAGTTACCGCCACCGCCTGCACATCCAGCGTCGGTGCCGCGTCATCCTCATAGCGGAATAGGATCTCGCGCAGCTCAAACCGGCCTTCGATCTTCTGGCGGCGCAGGTAGGTGCGTTCTTTCTCTTTCTCCTGCGGCGCCTGGGCAATGGCATCCAGCCCTTCCAGCGCCGCCTTTACGTTGCTCCAGCGTGCCAGCGTGGCGGCAAACTGCGTTAGCGGCGCCAGTGTCCGGCTGGTCAGGATGCCGGTTGCGATGATGGTGCCGACGGTGAATTCACCGGCGAATACCAGGAGCGTGCCCAGCACCACTGCGGTGATATAGGTCGCCTGCTGCACCCCCTGCGACCAGTAGGTAAGGGCGCTGGAAAGCTTGCGCTGTTCGGTCGCGGAGTGCGACGACAGCGTGTTCAGCTCATCCCACAACCGCAGCACGCGCTCCTCGCCGCGCTGGGTCTTTACTGTGTCGAGCTCGGTCACAACCTCATGCAGCAGCCGCCCGGCCTTGGCGTTCGCTCCTTGCGTCTGGCGGGTATAGGCGATCATCTTCTTCTGCATGAAATAGGCAGGCAGAAGCATCAGGATGCCGCCTGCGATGATCACCCAGACAACCGGCCCGGCAATCGAAGCCACCAGCAGCAGGAACACCGCGATAAAGGGGATGTCCGCCAGCGTCGAGATGGTGGAGGAAGTGAAAAACTCCCGCACCGAGCCGAAATCTCGCATCGCTGCAAACAGGCCGGAGGGCGGCAGCGGTTTCTTGTCGGAGCGCATACCGATCAGGCGGCGCATCAGGTTGTGCTGCACTGACAGCTCAATCTGGCGGCCGGCCGCATCGGTCAGCCGGGCACGGGCCAGTTTCAGCATCGCCTCCAGCGCAATCGCCAGAAAGGCCCCCACCGCCAGCACCCACAGGGTGGCGTGCGACTGATGCGGCACCACCCGGTCATAGACCTGCAAGGAGAACAGCGCGACGGAGACGGCCAGAATATTGGCCACCAGCGAGCCCAGCATGATCTCGCCCACCTGGCGGCGGTACTTCGGGAACTCGCTCCAGAACCAGTGCCCGGGGTCGATCTGCGGTGTGTGCTTGGCCGCCATTTGGCTGAGCGAGGGGCGGGCCGACAGCACGGTGCCGGTGAAGTAAGGGCTGAATTCCGTCAGCGGCACCTCGGTGCGGTTATCCGGGCAGGAAGTGTCATAGATGGTCAGCACATCGTCGGCCTGGCCCAGCACCAGCACGCACTGGCCGCCGGACATGATCGCTAGCGCGGGCCACAAAGCTGGGGCAAGGTTTTGTTTTTCCAGCACCTTGGGCTGCAACCCGGTAGATTGCAGCGCCTTGGTCAGCGTGTGGAGAGACAGGTCCCCCGGCGTTTCCTTCCACAGGAAGGCTGCGACGTCGCTGACCGCCACCTCGCTGCCCTTCAGCGCAGCAAGGGTCGCAATCAGGCTGGCCCGGTGCTGGATGCGGGCTGCCGCCCCTTCCAGCAGCGAGCCGACTTCGGGCTGGGGATCCTGGGGCTTGGGCCGGTTGCTTGTCTTTGGCTTCAGCTTGGCACTAGGGCTGGGTGCCGGGGCAGGGGTGTTGGCTGGCTGCATCCTGCCTTGCGGTGCGGCCTGCGGGCCGGAAACAGGCACGGCCCGCAGCACCGGCTTCTTGCCGGCGGCGGGCATCGGGCTGGGCGGCTTTTGCGTGGTGTCGGTCAAATCTTGTCCCCATCAGCCAGAAGCCCAAGGTCGCGTGCCAGTGCCAGCTGGATCAGCACCACCTCGTATTTCGCGTCGATATGGGCCTGCTCGCGGCGCACCAGTTCCTCATAGACCTGGATAACCTCCATCACCGGACGCTGGCCCGCCTCGAACTGCTTCAGGAACAGCTCGTAGGTCTCGCGGCTGCGGCGCACCAGCACGGCGGTCTCGCCCTCCTGCCGCTGGTACGACGCAATCTGCTGCACCTGGCGGCTGTAGGCGCGGCGGGCGGCCTCTTCTGCTTCGCCGACTTGGCGCGTCGCGGCCTCTTTGGAGGCCTCAAGCGCCTGGATGGCGGCTGGCGTGCCCAGCCCCAGCGGCTGGCCAACCCCCAGGGTGATCCCGGCGCCAGAGCCGTCAGTGGTCACATTGCCTGCGGCGGAGATTTGCGGCAGCAGCCCGGCGCGGCCGGACTTGGCCTGGGCAATGGTGCGCTCCGCTTCGGCTTCAGCCTTGAGCACGGACAGGAATTGCCCCTGTTCGGGCGGTGTGCTGATAGACAGATGCGAAGGCTTCTGGCCGAAAGCCTGCCCTGTCATCGCCTGCAACTCAGCGCGTGCGGTGGCAGCGGCGTCCCGGGCAGTGGCGGTAGCGGTGCGGATGCCGCTGATCTTGCTGTCCACCACATTGAGGTCGGCGCGGTCGGAGACGCCGCCATCGACCCGGCCCTGCACGATGCGGCGGAACTCTTGCATCCGGCGCAGTGCGCGGTCGCCATAGGCAGCCTTCTCATCGCCGCGCAGGGCAGCGGCATAAAGCCCGACGGCGATTTCCACCCGGCTGTTCATGTCCTGCGACAGGCTTACGGCGGCGACCTCCACATCGGCGGCGGCAAACTCGCGCTCTGCCTTGCGGCGGCCGTTGTCGAACAGCACCTGCTCGATCAGCAGCCCGGCCACCAGATCGCCCAGGTCAGTCAGGCTGACAGAAGGACCCAGCGTCGGAAACCAATTCTTGGACGCAGCCTCCGCCCGCAGCTTGGCGCTGATCAGTTCTGCCTCGGCTGCGCGGGAGGAGGCGGCAATGGCGGCTGCGGCCACCTGCCCGTAGGCGCTGTCCTCCGCTAGCAGCGAGCGGCGCTCCATCAGGGCGCTGATCACTTCGGAGGTGGTCTCGCCCGTTTGTGTGAAATTGCCGTGCGGGCCGCTGGCTTCCGCATCGCCAAAGGGTTCCGGTGCGCAGGCCGAAAGGCTGCACATCGTTGCGATGGCGCAAAGAAAGCGTCCCGGTTGCATCCTGCCCTTTGCCCTTTGCCCTTTGCCCTTTTGTTCCAGGCTTTTGATATTTTGGGCCCGGCAGCAGAAGCCACCGGGCCGGTAGATCAGATCACGGTGTTGACGTCTTCATCGACCAGGATCGTGGTGCCGTCGTCGCCCAGGGTGTAAACGTCGTAGGTCTCGCCGTCGACCGTCTGGGTGCCGCTGGCCGTTGCGCCGGTGATGGTCAGCGTGTCGTCCGAGCCGCCATGCACCGTCAGTGTGTCAGCGTTGCCGGACAGCGCGTTGATATCGGCTTCGGTCAGAGTCAGATCGACATTGTCCGCGTGTACCAGGTTCAGCTCGTCGATGTTGAACTGCGACAGGCCTGCGTGATCCAGCACCGTGGCATCGGCGCCATCTTCGAACACAATCATGGTGCCAGAGCTGTTGCCTGCATCATCAACGCGGTTGACCACCAGATGCGATCCGTCCGGCACCGTTTCGTCGAAACTGAAGAAAGTGCTGCCGCCGCCGAGGTCTGTTTCAGTGCCGGTGACATCCTCCACCGCGCCGCCGCTGGTCAGCTCATGGGTGGTGTCGCTGTCCTCGTAGTTGTCGCTGAAGAAACCTGTGACGCCGGAACCGGTGCTGATGACGCTGCCAACATTCGGCGCATCGTATTCGGTATCGACCTCAAAGGTCTCAGTCAGGGTCGCGGTATTGCCAGCCGGGTCGGTCGCGGTGATCTCTGCCTGGCTGCTGTAGGTGCCCTCCGGCAGGTCGTCCGCGTCGAACTCCACGCTCCAGTTGCCGTCGGCATCGACGGTTGCGGCCCGGGTCACGCCTTCGATGGTGATGTCGACCGTTGAGCCGGCCTCCACTGTGCCGGTCAGGGTCAGCCCAGCTGCGCGCTCGGCGATGTTGACGATGTCATCATCGGCAATGCTGTCCGCTTCGAACGGCACAACTTCAGTGTCGATAGTCAATGTGTCGGTGATTTCCGAGGTGTTGCCGACAGCGTCGGTGGCGGTGACGGTGATGTCCGCCTCATAGCTGCCCTCGGCAATGCCAGAGGCGGCAAAGTCCACGCTCCAGTTGCCGTCAGCGTCCACGGCCGCAGTTTCGGTGGCATCGCCCAGCTGCACCACCACGGTTGAGCCCGGCTCCACGGTGCCGGTCAGGGTGACCCCGTCGCTGCGCTCGCTTGCGTTGACGATGCCATCGCCCTCGACGCTTGCGGTTTCCACGGTGAGCGGATCGACCAGCGTGTCCACATGCAGATCCGCCGTGGCGGTTGCGGTATTGCCCGCTTCGTCAGTCGAGGTGACGCTGATCGTTGTGTCATATTCACCGGCGGGCAGGGAGCCCGCTTCGAACTCTGCCGCCCAATTGCCATCGGAATCCACCGTGGCAGTCCGGGTGACGCCTTCAACTGTGACGCTGACTGTCGCGCCGGCCTCTCCGGTGCCGGTGAGTGTCAGGCCTGCTGCGGCTTCGGCGTTGTTGACGATGTCGTCGCCGCCCGACTGGCCGGAATCGATGTCTACGGTGGTGGTGGTGTCCACCCGGATCGTGCCGGTGGCCGTTTCGGTGTTGCCAAAGGCGTCGGTTGCCGTGGCCGTCACTTCTGCATCGTATTCGCCAGACAGGATTTCCGAGGCGGCAAAATCGGCGCTCCAGGTGCCGCCGTCGGTGGCGGTCACCGTGCGGGTCACCCCCTGGAAAGTCACTTCCACGGTTGCCCCGGCTTCGGCGGTGCCGGTCAGGGTCACCCCGCCCGCGGCCTCTGCGCCATTGATCATGTCATCGCCGCCGGCCTGGCCATCATCAATCGCAACCGCGGTTTCGGTGTCGATGCGGATGGTGGAGGCGGCTGTTGCCGTGTCGCCAGAAGCGTTCGTCGATGTGACGCTGATCGGCGCGTCGTACTCGCCGCCGGTTACTTCCGAAGAGGCGAAGTCCGCGCTCCAGGTTCCTTCATCGGTGGCTGTCACGGTGCGGGTCACACCCTGAAAAGTGACTTCCACTGTGGAACCCGCCTCAGCGGTGCCGGTCAGGGTCACTCCGGCCGCTGCTTCGGCTGCACTGATCGTATCGTCTCCGCCTGCCAGCCCGCTGTCGATGGTCACAAAGGTATTGCCATTGTTGCCGCTGCTACCGCCGCCACCGCCGCCGTCGCCATCCCCGCTGCCGCCGGTGGCAATCGCCGCGGCACCGACGACGCCCGCTGCGGCTCCAGCCGCGCCCAGGCCGCCGAACAGGGGCGCAGCCAGCGGTGCCACAACCGGTTCGATCCGGTCGACGTCGAGAAACACCATCTCGTCATAGGCGCTCCACTTGCCGGCCAGGTCGAGCGGCTCGTAAGTGGCAAACAGCATACCGCCGGACTTGTCCTCCAGCACCACTTCGATGAACTGGCCTTCCTGGCTCAGGAACAGGTTCTTGCCGCCTGTTGCGCCAAAGGAATAGTAATTTTCCAGCACCAGCTCCTGGCCGTTTGCCAGGGTGATGTGCAGGTTGCTGCCTTGCCGGGAATAGCTCTCGACGTCAGCTGGGCTGAGATTGAGTGAAATGTCCTTGGAGTGGCTTGCATCAATACGCGCCGGGGTGCCTTCGGAAAAATTTCCATGCTGCGTAGTGCCCGCCATATCGCGGGTGATATATGCGACCGTGCTCATAAATTTACCGCCCATCTATAATGTGCCGCGGCCCGGAATTCGGCCATCGGCGTATGGTTTCGTTGCCTGTATTTTGCCCAGCGGCCGTCTTTTGCGGCCATTTTGAGGCCACAATGTGACAATTTTAGCTGTCCTGTCCAGTATGTGAGCGCCGCATTTGAGGTAATTTTGTTACTAACCGTGTCCTGGTTGCCGCAGATTTTCTAAGGCTTTTTATGGGGCTGTGATGCTGCGTCTGCCGCAACCTCACCCGGCGGCCCTGTGGAGCGCGCGCGGGAGAGCCCGCTCAGCAAAGCGTCCGCGCGGGGGCGGCGGGGATAGAAGAAAGCTGCCTGTGAAGTTTTGGTTTCGCGGTTGGTTTGATGCTGAAGCCCTTGAAATGCCGCGATGCAGAAGGGCGGTGCGGCTATGGTGATCGCCGCGATGTGAAGAAAATTTCCCGCAAAAGTTTCTGGCAATTAATTAAAAGTACACCACTTTCAGATAGTAAGAAGTTCGTAATTGGTGTAAGCTCGAGAGTAAGTAACACGACGCCGATAGCCCTGGTTTCCGGGCGCAGGCCGCCGCCAAGAGCGGCCAGCCGGACGTATGACGCCAGTAGCGGCGCCGAGCAGAAATCAGAACTCAACACTGACGCGGACATCCATGCCCACGTGCTGGGCTCTCTGTCTGCGCGCGATCTTAAACGCCAGGAGGAACGGCGCGAGTTAACCAGGAGGCTTGATCCAAGATGAAAGACATTGCCGAACTTTTTGCAGAGCAGTACGGCGAAACGCGCGAGCAGGAGATGCCGCTGCAGGACTATTTGAACGCCTGCCGTGACGATCCAAGCCTGTACGCAAACGTCGCCGAGAGGATGCTGAAGGCAATCGGCCAGGAAGAGCTGGTTGACACCTCCAAGGACTCCCGGCTCGGTCCGATCTTTCAGAACCGCACGATCAAGCGCTACAGCGCCTTCCACGATTTCTACGGCATGGAAGACACGATCGAACGGATCGTTGGCTACTTCCGCCACGCGGCGCAAGGGTTGGAGGAGCGCAAGCAGATCCTCTACCTGCTTGGCCCGGTCGGCGGCGGCAAGTCTTCCCTGGCGGAACGCCTGAAGCGTCTGGTCGAGGATCAGCCGATCTATGTGCTGAAAGCCGGCAATCAGATCTCGCCGATCTTCGAAAGCCCGCTGGGCCTCTTTGACCCGGTCCGCATGGGCAAGGTGCTTGAAGAGGAATACGGCATTGCCCAGCACCGGCTGCCAGGTCTGATGTCGCCTTGGGCGGTGCAGCGGCTGGATGAATTCGATGGCGATATCAACAAGTTCACGGTTGTCCGCCTGTACCCGTCGCGCCTGCGCCGCATCTGTGTGGCCAAGGTCGAGCCGGGCGATGAGAACAACCAGGACATCTCCACTCTTGTGGGTAAGGTCGACATCCGCCAGCTGGAGCATTTCAGCCAGGACAACCCGGATGCCTACAGCTTCTCCGGCGGCCTGAACCGGTCGACCCAGGGCATCTTGGAATTCGTCGAGATGTTCAAGGCGCCGATCAAGATGCTGCACCCGCTGCTGACGGCGACCCAGGAAGGCAACTACATGGGCACCGAAAGCTTCGGCGCCATCCCCTTCAGCGGCCTGATCCTGGCGCACTCGAATGAGTCCGAGTGGCAGTCCTTCAAGAACAACAAGAACAACGAGGCTTTCATCGACCGGGTGTCGATCATCAAGGTGCCCTACTGCCTGCGGGTCTCCGATGAAACTTCAATTTATGAAAAGCTGATCGAGAACAGCGAGCTGCGCAATGCGCCCTGCGCGCCGGAAACGCTGAAGATTCTCAGCCGCTTCTCGGTGCTGACCCGCCTGAAGCCGCATGAAAACTCCAACCTCTATTCCAAGATGCGGGTCTATGACGGCGAAAGCCTGAAAGACACCGACCCCAAGGCCAAGACGGTGCAGGAATACCAGGACCGCGCCGGTGTAGACGAGGGGATGAACGGCATCTCCACCCGCTTCGCCTTCAAGGTTCTGTCCACCACCTTCAATTTTGACACCAACGAGGTGGCGGCGGACCCGGTGCATCTGATGTATGTGCTGGAGCAGATGATCAAGCGCGAGCAGTTCCCGCAGGAGACAGAACAGAAGTATCTGGAGTTCATCAAGACCGAGCTGGCGCCGCGCTATGAGGAGTTCATCGGTAACGAGATCCAAAAGGCGTACCTCGAAAGTTATACCGAATACGGCCAGAATGTATTCGACCGTTATATCTCCTACGCCGATGCCTGGATCGAGGAGCAGGACTACAAGGATCCGGATACCGGCCAGCTCTACAACCGCGAGGTTCTGGATGCGGAGCTTTCGAAAATCGAGAAGCCGGTCGGCATCGCGAATCCCAAGGACTTCCGCAATGAGGTGGTCAAATTCGCCCTGCGCCACCGTGCCAACACCGGCTCCAACCCGGCCTGGAATTCCTACGAGAAGCTGCGCGATGTGATTGAGAAGCACATGTTCAGCCAGGTGGAGGAACTGCTGCCGGTGATCTCCTTCGGATCCAAGAAGGACAGCAAGACCGAAAGCAAGCACCAGGAGTTCGTCGAGCGGATGCGCGGCCACGGCTATACCGACCGCCAGGTGCGGCGCCTGGTCGAATGGTACATGCGCGTCAACAAGGCGGGCTAAAGAGGAGCGCTGTGGAACATGCATCATTTCATCGACAGGCGCGCCAATCCGAAGGGCAAGAGCCTCGGGAACCGCCAGCGGTTCCTGCGGCGGGCCCGGGAGAATATTAAGGAGCGCGTCGATCAGTCGGTCCGGGGGAAGTCGATCCAAGGCGGAAGCGGTGTCCCGGACGAAGGCGAAAAGGTCACGATCCCGTCACGGGGGCTGAAGGAACCGCGGTTCTTTCATTCCTCCAAGGGGGGGCTGCGCCGCCACGTGCTGCCCGGCAACAAGGAATTTGTTGTCGGCGACACCATCAAACGGCCGCAGGGCGGCACCGGGCAGGGCGGCCGCAAGGCCTCCGAGGACGGCGATGGCGAGGATGAGTTTTCCTTCACCCTGACCCAGGAGGAATACCTGGAAATCCTGTTTGAGGGATTGGAGCTGCCGGACCTGGTGGAAAAGGCCACTGTGGAAACCGAAACCATTGGCACCCGCCGCGCTGGCCTGACCACCGCGGGCACGCCCAACAACCTGAACCTCGTGCGCACCATGCGCAATTCGCTGGGCCGCCGCATCGCCCTGCAGCGCCCGACCACCAAATCTCAGCGCGAGCTGGAAGAGCAGATTGCGGAGCTGGAAGCGCTGGATGAGCGCACCCCGCCGCAGGAGGAATTCCTGGAGTCGCTGAAGAAGCGGCTGGAGGGCATCATCCGCAAGCGCAAGGTGGTTGGCTACATCGATCCGCTGGATCTGCGCTATGACACTTTCGTGCCGGAAAAGATCCGCAACTCCCGCGCAGTGGTGTTCTGCCTGATGGACGTCTCCGGTTCCATGCAGGAGCGCGAGAAGGATTTGGCCAAACGTTTCTTCCTGCTGCTGCATCTGTTCTTGGAACGCTGCTATGAGCATACCGAGCTGGTGTTCGTGCGCCATACTCACCACGCCCAGGAAGTGGATGAGGAAACTTTCTTCTATGCCCGCGAAACCGGCGGAACCATCGTCTCCACCGCGCTGGAGAAGATGAAGGAGATCATCGAGGAGCGTTATCCGCCGGATGAGTGGAACATCTACGGCGCCCAGGCCTCGGACGGCGAAAACTTCGGCAATGACTCGGTGCGCTGCAAAAACCTGCTTTTGAACGACCTGCTGCCGGTCAGCCAGTTCTACGCTTATGTGGAAATCGTCGATGAGGCGGCGGAGATGCTGCTGAACAATCCTGAAGCAGGCGAAGACCTGTGGCAGAACTACCGAGAGGTAAAAGCGCAGGCGCAGCATTTCGAAATGCAGCGGGTCTCGCAGCCGGGTCATATCTATCCGATTTTCCGGGAGTTCTTCCTCCCCAAGGTGAAAGGGGCGCAGTATGCAGGCAGCTGAAAAGGCGCGCGAGCCGCTGTTTGACGGGCCTGAGTGGACTTTTGAACTGATGGAAAAGGCGCGCGACGCGATCGAGGAGATCGCGCTCGAAGATCTTGGGCTGGACGTCTATCCCAATCAGATCGAGATCATCTCGGCCGAGCAGATGCTGGACGCCTATTCCTGCGTCGGCCTGCCGCTGATGTACCAGCACTGGTCCTTCGGCAAGCATTTCGCCCGCGACGAGGCGCTCTATCGCACCGGGCGCCAGGGGCTGGCCTACGAAATTGTCATCAACTCCAACCCCTGCATCAGCTACAACATGGAAGAAAACACCATGGCGATGCAGACGCTGGTAATGGCGCATGCGGCCTTTGGTCATAATCATTTCTTCAAGAACAATTATCTGTTCCAGCAATGGACAGATGCCGCGGGCATCCATGATTACCTAGCCTTTGCCAAAAACTACATTGCCGCCTGCGAGGAGCGCTATGGCCCGATGGCCGTGGAAGAGGTGCTGGACGCCGCCCATGCGCTGCAATCCCAAGGGGTGTTCCGGTACGGCCGCCCGCCCAAGCCCACCAGCGAGGAGCTGGTGGCGATGCAGAAGGTGCGGGAGGGCTACGAAAGCGGCCATAGCGTGCTGGACATCTGGACCGACTCGACGCTGGGCCGGGACAAGCTGGAGCTGGTGGAGGACGCCGACTACAGCGCGCGGCGCAAGATGATGAACCTGCCGCAGGAAAACATCTTGTACTTCCTGGAGAAGCACAGTCCGGTGCTGGAGCCCTGGCAATGCGAGATCCTGCGCATCGTGCGGATGCTGGCGCAGTATCTGTACCCGCAGAAACAGACCAAGGTGATGAACGAAGGCTGCGCGACCTTTGTGCACTATTACATCATCAACAAGCTCTACGAGCAGGGCCAGATCACGCAAGGCGCCTATATGGAAATGCTGCACAGCCACACCAATGTGGTGATGCAGCCTGAATATGACGATCCGCGCTATTCTGGCATCAACCCCTATGCGCTGGGCTTTGCGATGATGCAAGACATCCGACGCATCTGCCAGAATCCGACCGATGAAGACCGCGAGTGGTTCCCGGATTTCGCCGGCAATCCGGACTGGCGCGGGGTGCTGCGGGATGCCTGGGCGAACTACCGCGATGAGAGCTTCATCCAGCAGTTCCTGTCGCCGAACCTGATCCGCAAGTTCAAGCTGTTCACCCTGACCAATGACGCGGAGCTGCCCAATCTGGTAGTCAGCCAGATCCACAACCGGGCCGGTTACAAGGCGATCCGCCGCGACCTGGCGAAACAGTACGACCTTGCCTATCTGGAGCCGGACATTCAGGTCACCGATGCCGACCTGCGCGGCGACCGGGAGCTGAAGCTGACCCACACCGTGCGCGACGGCATCCATCTGGACGAGGATGACCAGGAAGAGGTGTTGAAGCACCTGCGCCGGCTCTGGGGTTACGACGTCAGGCTGGACGCGGTGGAGGCGACAACCGAAAGCTGACAGCAGGGCTGTTCCGTCTCACCAGCAAAAAAGAAAACGCAGGCCAAGGGCCTGCGTTTTCCGTGTTTCACATGAATCCCGGGATCAGAATTCCACCACGGCGCGGATCGATTTGCCTTCGTGCATCAGGTCAAAGCCTTCGTTGATCTGATCCAGCGTCAGCTTGTGGGTGATCATCGGGTCAATCTCGATCTTGCCGTCCATGTACCAGTCGACGATCTTCGGCACGTCGGTTCTGCCGCTCGCGCCGCCGAAGGCGGTGCCGCGCCAGCTGCGGCCGGTGACCAGCTGGAACGGGCGGGTGGAAATCTCGGCCCCCGCCGGCGCCACGCCGATGATGATCGATTCACCCCAGCCCTTGTGCGCGCATTCCAGCGCGGTGCGCATCACCTGCACGTTGCCGGTGGCGTCAAATGTGTAATCCGCGCCGCCGCCGGTGAGCTCCACCAGATGCGCCACCAGGTCGCCCTCGACCTCCGCCGGGTTGACGAAATCGGTCATGCCGAAATGCTTGGCCATCTCCACCTTGCCCGGGTTCAGGTCGACGCCGACGATCTGGTCGGCACCGGCCAGCCGCAGGCCCTGGATCACGTTGAGGCCGATGCCGCCGAGGCCGAACACAACCGCGCGGGAGCCGATTTCCACCTTGGCGGTGTTGATCACAGCGCCGATGCCGGTGGTGACGCCGCAGCCGATGTAGCAGACCTTGTCGAAGGGCGCGTCCTCACGGATCTTCGCCAGCGCGATTTCCGGCACCACGGTGTGGTTGGCGAAGGTCGAGCAGCCCATGTAGTGGTGGATCGGGGTGCCGTCCAGCATCGAGAAGCGGGTGGTGCCGTCGGGCAGCAGGCCCTGGCCTTGGGTCGAGCGGATCGCCTGGCACAGGTTGGTCTTGGGGTTGAGGCAGTAGTCGCACTCGCGGCACTCAGGCGTGTAGAGCGGGATCACGTGGTCGCCCGGCTTCAGCGAGGTGACGCCTTCGCCAACCTCGACCACGACGCCTGCGCCCTCATGGCCCAGGATCGCCGGGAAGATGCCTTCCGGGTCGTCGCCGGAGCGGGTGAATTCGTCGGTGTGGCACAGGCCGGTTGCCTTGATTTCCACCAGAACCTCGCCCGCCTTCGGGCCTTCCAGGTTCACTTCCATGATTTCCAGCGGTTTGCCGGGGGCAACCGCAACGGCAGCGCGGGTCTTGATCATGCGACTGGTCCTTCGTTCTATCTGCGGGTTCGGGCCCTGATTGGCGAGCCCGGGTGAATTCTGTGCCTGCGGCGGGCCGCGGGTCTGACGGACCCAGCGTTACATTTGGGGGCTGGCACGCGCAAGCTTTGCCTCGGCACCCTATCAGGGGTGGGCTGCCGGGCTTTGCCCCGAATGCGACAGCTGAACGGCGGTCCGCGCCATCCCGGCACAATGAAAATCCTCCGATTTCCAGCAGCTTGCCTTCAGGCTTCCAGTTTCGGGAAGGAATTTCGCTGCCACCCCTTGACCTTCCCCTCGCTGGAACCCTCATATCCACTGTCAAAGGAACAGATTCCGGCGGAATTCCGATGTCAGATACGACCCAAATTTCCTTGCAGATCACCGGCCTCAGATGCGCAGGCTGCGCCGGCCGGGCTGAGCGCGCCCTGGCGGGGGTCGAAGGCGTTCAAGCGGCTTCTGTCAATCTGGCCAATGCCACCGGTCAGGTGGAGGCCGCGGCGGGGGTGCCTCTGACGGATCTGACCGGCACCCTGGCCGCTGCCGGGTATCCGGCCGCGGAATCGCAGGCCTCGCTGGTGATCAGCGGCATGAGCTGCGCCTCCTGCGTTGGCCGGGTGGAAAAGGCGCTGCTGGCGGTGCCGGGGGTGCTGTCGGCCAGCGTAAACCTAGCCAATGAAACTGCGCAGATCCGCTACCTGACAGGCATGGCCCGGGCCGCGGATTTGGCCCGCACAGTGACAGAGACCGGCTATCCTGCCCGCCTCAGCGGCGCGGCGGAGGATGAGGCAGAACAAGCCAGCCGGCGCAAGGCGGATGAGATCTCCGCATTGGGCCATCAGGTGATGATCGCCGCGTTGCTGACGCTGCCGGTGTTCCTGATCGAGATGGGCGGCCATGTGATCCCGGCGCTGCACCACTGGGTGGCGGAAAATATTGGCATGCAGAACAGCTACTTGCTGCAGTTCGCTCTGGCCACCGCTGTACTGGCGGGACCAGGGCGGCAGTTCTATACCAGTGGCTTCCCGGCGCTGTTCCGTGGTGCACCCGATATGAACGCACTGGTGGCCCTGGGGACTTCCGCTGCCTATGGATTTTCTGTGATCTCCACCTTCGCACCCCGGCTGCTGCCCGCAGGCACCGCCAATGTCTATTACGAGGCCGCAGCGGTCATCGTGGTGCTGATCCTCACGGGCCGCTTCCTGGAGGCCCGTGCCAAGGGCCGCACCGGCGCCGCGATTCACAAGCTGGCGGGATTGCAGCCCAAGACCGCCATGGTGGTCTCCGGCGGCGATGCTATCGAAACCCCGGTGGAGGAGATCGGCACCGGCGACCTGATCCGGGTCCGTCCGGGCGAGCGGATCGCAGTGGACGGCGAGATCACCTTAGGCAGCTCCTACGTCGACGAAAGCATGATTTCCGGCGAGCCGGTGCCGGTTGCCAAGTCCCGCGGCGATGAGGTGACGGCGGGCACCATCAACGGCAACGCCGCGCTGGAATTCCGCGCAACCCGTGTGGGGCGCGACACCGTGCTGGCGCAGATCATCCGCGTGGTGGAGCAGGCGCAGGGCGCCAAGCTGCCGGTGCAGGGGCTGGTCGACCGGATCACCCTGTGGTTCGTGCCTGCCGTCATTGCGGTGGCTGCGCTGACCGTGCTGGCCTGGTCGCTGTTCGGCCCGGCGCCGTCGCTGCCGCTGGCACTGGTGGCCGGCGTCTCGGTGCTGATCATCGCCTGCCCCTGCGCCATGGGGCTGGCAACGCCGACCTCGATCATGGTGGGTATCGGCCGTGCTGCCCAGATGGGGGTGCTGTTCCGCAAGGGCGACGCGCTGCAGCGGCTGCAGGAGGTCGAGGTGGTGGCGCTCGACAAGACAGGCACATTGACCGAGGGCAGCCCGGCGCTGACCGAATTGATCTGCGCCGATGGCTTCACCCGCGAAGAGGTGCTGCGCCTAGTCGGCGCCGCCGAGGCGCAGTCCGAACACCCGATTGCCCGGGCCATCACGGCGGCGGCAGGGAAGGGGCTGCCCAAGGCTGAAGCCTTTGAGGCGATCCCGGGCTACGGCCTGCGGGCAGAGGTCGAAGGCCGCGTGGTGCTGGCCGGTGCCGCCCGTCTGATGGCGCGCGAAGGCATTGCTCTTGGCGCGCTGGAGGCGGAAGGCGCGCGGCTGGCTGAACGCGGTGAAACCCCGCTCTATGCTGCCGTTGACGGCCGGCTTGCGGCGGTGATTGCGGTGGCGGACCCGATCAAGCCGGGCACCCCGGCAGCGATCAAGGCGTTCCATGAGCAGGGGTTGAAGGTGGCCATGATCACCGGCGATGCGGCCGCGACGGCGCAGGCGATTGCCAGGCGGCTGGGCATTGACGCGGTTAAGGCCGAATGCCTGCCTGCGGACAAGGTAAAGGCGCTGCAGGAGCTGCAGGCGGAACATGGCACGCTGGCCTTCGTCGGCGATGGCATCAATGACGCCCCGGCGCTGGCGGCGGCGGATGCGGGCATCGCCATCGGCACCGGCACCGACGTGGCGATCGAGGCCGCGGATGTGGTGCTGGTCTCCGGCGATCTGCGCGGAGTGGTCAACGCGCTGACCGTCAGCCGTGCCACCATGCGCAACATCCGCCAGAACCTGGGCTGGGCCTTTGGCTACAACGTGCTGCTGATCCCGGTGGCGGCGGGCCTGCTCTATCCCTTTGGCGGCCCGCTGCTGTCGCCTGCGCTGGCGGCAGGCGCCATGGCGCTGTCGAGCGTCTTTGTGCTGTCGAACGCGCTGCGCTTGCGCCGCCTGAAACCAGCCATAGATGAGGATCAGGCCGCACAGGCACCCAAGGCGGATAGCAAGCAGGAGGCGCGCGCATGAACATCGGGGACGTTTCCAGCCGCTCAGGGCTTCCGGCCAAGACGATCCGCTATTACGAGGACATCGGCCTGATCAAGCCGCACCGCAGCGCCAACGGCTACCGCTGCTTTGCCGAGACCGACCTGCACAAGCTGGCCTTCCTGGGCCGCGCCCGGGCGCTGGGCTTCACCATCGAGGACTGCCGTACCCTGATGGCGCTTTACGAGGACGAAAGCCGCGCTAGTGCTGATGTGAAACAGCTGGCGCAGGAACATCTGGCCAAGATCGAGGAGAAGATCGCAGATCTTCAGGCGATGCACGACACGCTTGGCGAGCTGGTCAACAGCTGCGCGGGCGACAGCCGCCCGGACTGCCCGATCCTCAAAGACCTGTCTGGCGAGGGATGATCTGACCAGCAAAGAGAGCGGGGCGCTCCCGCGCCCGCGGCGGCCCTGACGGGCCGCCTTGCGGCCTCAGGCGGGGCGCAGCTCCAGGATCTCGCGGGCCTGCTGCCAGGTGGCGACGGGGCGCTCGTATTTTTCACACAGCTCTACCGCCCGTTTCACCAGCGCGGCGTTGGAGGGTGCCAGGGTGTCCCGGTCCAGCCGCATGTTGTCCTCCAGCCCGGTGCGGGTATGGCCGCCCGCGGCGATCGACCATTCGTTGACCAGGATCTGCCCCGGCCCGACACCGGCGCCGCACCACTGGGCCTCCGGCGCCAGCCGCTGCATGGTCTTGACGTAGTAATCGAACACATCTTTGTCGACCGGCATCGCGTTTTTTACCCCCATCACGAACTGCACATAAAGCGTGCCGGGGATGCGCCCCTCGCGGTTCATTTTCACCGCCTGGTGGATGTGCGACAGGTCAAAGGCCTCGATCTCCGGCTTTACCTCATAGGTGCGCATCTCCGAGGCCAGCCAGTCCACCAGGTCCGGGGAGTTCTCATAGACCCGTGTAGGGAAATTGTTGGACCCAACCGACAGCGACGCCATGTCGGGCTTGAGCGGCAGCATGCCGCCGCGTTCACGGCCCGCGCCGGAGCGGCCGCCGGTCGACAGCTGGATGATCATGCCGGGGCAGTGCTTTTGCAAGCCTTCCATCAGCCGCGCGAACCTTTCCGGATCCGAGGTCGGCGTCTGGTCGTCATTGCGCACGTGGCAATGGGCAATCGCGGCGCCGGCCTCGAACGCCTCCTGGGTGCTTTCGATCTGTTCCGCGATGGTGACAGGCACCGCCGGGTTATTTTCCTTGGTCGGGACCGAGCCGGTGATGGCCACGCAGATGATGCAGGGTTTGTTCATGGAATTCCCCTTCAGATGTCGAAAAACACGGTTTCATCTTCGCCCTGCAGGCGGATGTCGAACCGGTAACCGACCACAGCCTCCCGCAGCTCGCGCCTGGCGATCAGGGTGGCGCGGCGGCGCTCCCACTCTATCACATTCAGCACCGGGTCGGCAGCATTGGCCGCGGCTTCATCCTCAAAGTAGATCCGCGTGTTCAGCCCCACGTTGATGCCGCGCGCCACGATCCACAGGTTGATATGGGGGGCCATCATCTGCCCGTTGCGGCCCATCACCGGCCCGGGCTTCACCGTGTCAAATCCCCATTCGCCGGTTTCGAAATCGGTGATCACCCGGCCCCAGCCGCGAAAACCGTCCTCCACCTCGCCTGGATGCTCCGGGTGGGCATAGATGCCGTCCGCATTGGCCTGCCAGGCCTCCAGCAGCACGTCCTTGACCGGCGAACCGGTGCCGTCAGTCACTATGCCTTCGACCCGGATGCGTTCGCCCCTGGCGTTGGGCCCGGCAATGTCCCAGCCGAGCTCCTGATCGTAGATCTCAAACCCCGCCGCGCCGGGGGCCAGGCCGATATGGACATAGGGCCCTGCGGTCTGCGAGGGGGTCTCCTTCAGGTACTCCAGCTTCTGGCGCATCAGTTCCCCTCCAGCCGGTTTTCAAACAGGGTAGACCGCCGCCCGCGCAGCACGATGTCAAAGCGATAGGCGATGGTGTCCAGCGGAATGGTGGCGTTCATGTCGAGCCGGGCAATCAGCATTTCCACCGCCTCCGGGTCCGGGATGGTGTTTACGATCGGGCAGCGCGCAATCAGCGGGTCACCCTCGAAATACAGCTGGGTAATCAGCCGCTGCGCAAAACCGGTGCCAAAGACCGAGACATGGATATGCGCGGGCCGCCAGTCGTTCACCCAGTTGCGCCAGGGGTAGGCACCGGGTTTCACGGTGCGGAAATAGTAATAGCCGCTCTCATCCGTCAGGGTCCGGCCGCAGCCGCCGAAATTTGGGTCCAGCGCGCCGAGGTAAGTGTCCTTCTTGTGCCGGTAGCGGCCGGAGGCATTGGCCTGCCAGATCTCCACCAGCGTGTTAGGGACAGGCCGCGCATTTTCATCCAGCACCCGGCCATGCACGATGATCCGCTCGCCGATCGGGTTTTCGCCGGGCTGGGCGAAATTCGTCAGCAGGTCGTTGTCGGTGGCACTGATGTCGTTGTGGCCGAACACCGGCCCGGTGATCTCGCTGGCGGTGTTTTCCAGGCTGATCAGCGGGAACTGCGGCGAGCGGGCGACCGAGGTCTTGTAATCCCGCGACAGCGCGGGCGGATGCCAGCGCCGGTCCCTCTGATAGAACTCCCCTGGCTGCGGTGGCTTGGTCATGGGGTTTCCCCTCCCTCGCTTTCCATTTCGGCATAGGTCTGTTTGGCCAGTTTCAGCGCGCGGTTGGCCCGCGGCACCCCGGCATAGATGGCTACATGCTGGAAGGCCTCCAGCACGTCTTTCCGGCTGGCGCCGGTGCGGGCGGTGGCGCGGATATGCATCGGGATCTCGTCAAAATTGCCGGTGGCCGCCAGCAGCGCCAGCGTCAGCATTGAACGTTCCCGCAACGAGATCCGGTCCGAGGCCCAGACCGTGCCCCAGGCGCCTTCGGTGATCAGATCCTGAAACGGCTGGTCCAGCGCGGTCTTGGCAGCCTCCACCCGGTCCACATGGGTATCGCCCAGCACCTGGCGGCGCACCTGCATGCCGCGGTCGTAACGGTCTTGCGTCATTCCAGCCTCCCTGTTCCGAAGGAGTATCGCATACCGCAAGTGATCTGTATAATCCTCAATCAGGCATGAACCAATAACCAATGCGATATGCGACTTTCGTCATCTTTGAAGCTGCGCCATCTGGAGGTCTTCGTCGAAGTGGCCCGCAAGATGAGTGTCACCCAGGCCGCAGAAGCGCTGGGCATGACCCAGCCTGCGGTCACCCGGGCGCTGCGCGAGCTGGAGGCGGTCTGCGGCAAGCCGCTGGTGGAAAAGCAGGGCCGCGGCATCCGGCTCAGCAGCTATGGGGAGCTGTTCCGCGACCATGCCGGACGCAGCCTGGCGCTGGCCCGCGACGGGGTGGCGCTGCTGCGCGGCCTGGACGAGGCCGACGGGCCTATGGTTGCCATCGGCGCCTTGCCCACCGCGGCGGCGGATCTGGTGCCGGACACGCTGGCAGAGTTGCGTAGAAACGGCACGCCAGGCCGGTTCATGGTGATGTCCGGTGACAACCAGTACCTGATCGACCAGCTGCGCCGGGGCAAGCTGGATGTGGTGGTGGGGCGGATGCCTGCGCCGGAAACCATGGCCGGGATCGGGTTCGACCCGCTCTACCGGGAGCGGGTGGTTGCCGTCGCCGCTCGGGATCACCCGCTGGCCGGCGTCGTCCGGATGCCGCCCGCGGCCTTTGAGGACCACCCGGTTCTGATGCCGTCCGAGGGCTCTGTCATCCGGCCGCTGGTGGAGCGGATGTTCCTGGAACAGGGGCTGGCACTGCCCCGGTTTCCGGTCGAAACCGTGTCTTCCAGTTTCGGGCGCCGCTTTGTGCTGGCGCATAGGGCCATCTGGTTCATCAGCCAGGGCGTGGTGCGGCCGGACCTCGATGCGGGCTCGATGGCTGTGCTTCCACTGGACACCGGCAGCACCCTTGGTCCCGTCGGTCTGTGTGTTCGGCTGGAGCACCAGCAATCGGCTGCCGCGGCGCGGTTCTGCGCCGCGTTGCGCGTTGCTTGCATGGAGCAAGGGCTGGCATAGCCAGGCGCCCGTTCCGGACCATCAGGCCCGGCCGCCATTTTCGGGTCGCCTGAAAGTTTCGGGTTTTGTTACCAGGCGACAGGCAGGTTTGACGTGAGCTTATTGCTCTTTTTACGTGTAATTTATTGCATTATTGCAGTTTGAGAAATGGTTTTGCGGCGGCGGAGAGCGTTGGTAAATCTCGTTCTCAACCATCCAGTATATTGTTATTAATGCTTAAATTCCTTGATTGATGCCCGCTCTGCGCTGCATCCTCGCGGCTGTACCTGCAAATTGAATCAATCTGTAATTGCATAACAACCTATAGGTGTGCATAATAACGATGGTTTAATAACGAATATAACAAGCGTAAAGTGGGGTTGCAGATGACAGTTTTTCTTAAGATCCGCCGGTTTGGTGCCTTTGGCGTGTTTCAAGCGGATGGAAAGGGCGTGCAGCTTGGGGCCAAGCACCAGGCGCTGATGGCGCTGCTGTCCACAGCCGAGGGCGGCATCCGGACACGGGCCTTTCTGGAAAAAACACTGTGGTGCCTGGCGCAGCCGGAGCAGGCCAAGGCCAGCCTGCGCACCGCCCTGTCGACACTGCGGCGGCACTTGGGGCCGGACGCCGCCAGCCTTCTCTATGCCAACCGGGAGCGGGTTATCCTTGACCTGACCCGGGTCGACCTGGACAGCGGCACCGGCTCCGCGGTTTTCATGGAAGGGTTTGAGCTGCCGCATGAAGCCGTGTTCAACGCCTGGCTGGAGGAGGCGCGGGCTGACCTCTCGCGCAGGCCTGCAGCCCCGGCCCCCCGGGCAGGCACGCCGCCGGGCCGGGTGATCCTGGACGGGCTGCTGCCCTCCATTGCGGTGCTGCCCTTCGCGCACCGCTCCCCTGGGGAGGCAACGGCGCCGCTGGGTTCGCTGATATCAGAGGAACTGTCCCGCTATCTGTCGCGCAGCTGGGCGTTCTCCGTCACCTCCTACATGGCTTCCCGCCAGTTCAAAGCCGAAACCGTCCGTCCGGCTGAGGTCTCCTCGGTAGCCGGTGCAGACTATCTGGTGTCTGGGACCGTCACCTGCGGCGGCGGCCGTTTCCATGCCGAGATAGACCTGCATGATGCGTTGCGGGAAAAGGTGATCTGGTCGCGCAGCTTCGAAGGCTCCCTGGACAATCTGATGGAGGGCCGCAGCTCTGTCTTGCGCAACGCCACTCTGCAAATCGGCCAGACCGCCGCAGGGGAGGCCGTGCGGCTGGCGGATTTCAAACCTCTGCGGGATTTGGAAAGCCACACCCTTCTGATGGCGTCAATATCCCTGATGCAGGAAATGGACGTGCAGAAATTCCAGCAGGCCTACAGCATCCTGACGCATCTGCTGGAGCGTGAGCCGGGCCACGCGCTGCCGCTGACCTGGATGGGGTTCTGGCATGTGATGCGGGTCGAGCGGGGCCTGTCCCGCAACCGCGAGGATGACTGCCGCCTCGCCTGCCAGATGGCTGAGGCCGCGATCGAGGCCGCGCCAGGATTTTCCCTGGCCCACACTCTGAAGGGGCTGATTTCCAGCCATCTGACTTTCCGTTTCGACCAGGCTCTGGACGCCTATGATCTAGCGCTGCGCGACAATCCGAACGAGGCGCTGGCGCTGCTGCTGAAAGGCGCTACGCTGGCCTACCAGGACATGGCTGATGAGGCGGTGCAGATGACCGATGCCGCCCGGCGGCTGACCCCGCTTGGGCCGCAGTGCTATTACTTCGACGCGCTGTCGGCGCTGGCGAACCTGTCGGCGCGCAACTATGGCCGCGCCATTGAGCTGGCCAACCGTTCGCTGCAGGCCAAGGGCGCGTTTCCGGTCCCGCTGCGTTCCAAAGCGATTGCGCTGCAGATGTCGGGCCAGGACGCAGAGGCGCGCAGTACCGTCCGGAAGCTGCTGGAGGCGGCGCCGGAATTCTGCCTTTCGCAGTTCCAGCGCGACAACCCGGCCGCGATGAGCCCGGCAGGCCAGGAATGGGCCAGCGCCCTGCGGCAGGCCGGTGTGCCTGAGTAATCCCTGACGGACCTGCCCGCAGTTCGGTAGCGCTGGGCGACCGCCGGATAGGAGCCGCAGGCCGGGCCTGCGGCTCCGATTTCTTGCGCAAGCGGTTCGCTAAAATCCGCAGCAAATTCTGCGGCGCTCTCATCCTTTTTTTACGTGTTGCGGCCCTTCTGTAAGTGAGAAGCGGCCTTTCTTGCGCATGAACGGAGGCGGCACCACTTGAATTGCCTGGGCTGTCTGCGCCGGCAGCCGGGTCGGTATTGCGCCCGGTCCGGGCGCGGAAATAGGGCAGAAGACTTGGGTGAAAGAATGAGTTCGAAGAAAGACCTTCCAGCGAAACGCAGGTTCCGGCTGTTCTCCAGTATCGGTGCCAAGATCACCCTGATCCTGATGGCGATGGGTGCGACGGCGGCAGTTGGCGGCACTCTTGTCACCTTGGTATTCGCCCAGGCCGGTCGCCAGATGGAGGTTCTGACCGGCGAAAAGGTCCCGCAGCTCGAGCTCAGCAGCCATATGGTCAACGCCGCAAGCCAGGCCAAGAACGCGATGATCGGCGTTCTGCAGGCCAGTTCGGTTGAGGAACTGGCCGCGGCGGAGCAAACCGCCGAAGCAGCGGTTGCGAGGCTCGAAGGAAGCGTGTCGGAACTTCCGGCCGCGGAACAGGCCCAGTTCGCGCCTGAGGCTGAGGCAGCCTCCGACCGGCTCAGCAATCTGATAGCCGCGCGCCAGGCCGCGTTCCGTAACCAAGCCTGGATCGACACCCAGACAGCCGACCTGCAGACCCTCAGCCAGGCGGTGCAGGAACAGCTCGTGCAGGTGGCAGCTGAGGCGCGCGACAGCCTGATGGGCGGTGGAGAGGAGACAATCATCCAGGTTGATGAGGTTCTGAACAATCTGGTGGACCAGCAGTTCGGCAGCCTGCAGACCCTGCTGGAGGCGCGTGCCGACATCAGCATCCTGTCCGGCGCCGCGCTAGCCTTGGGTCATGTGCGCGATGTGCCGACCAAGCGGGCGCTCAAGAAGATGGCCAAGGACGCCCTGAAACGGCTGGAGCCAGTGATGGGCCGGCTTGAGGAACTGGGTCTAGACGCGTTCCGCGCCAAGAAAGTGACCGAAGGGGTTGAGCTGTTCCGTTATACCCTGACGGCCAGCCGCAAAGAGCTGAAGGACAGCCGTAAAGAAGTGCTGAGCGCCCGCAATGCCAGCGTCCGCCCGCTGACCCAGGCAATGGAGCGGATGGTGTTCACCCTGTCGGTGGCTGCGACCCAGGCAAGCGCGGACAACCGCACTGCGATTCAAGGGCTTCTCGATAATCAGGTTGGCGTGCTGCTTCGGCTGCTGGAGATCAACGGTTGGATCAGCGCATTCCAGGTTGCCGCGCTGGACGTGGCTGCAGCCCATAGCATTGAGGCCGCCAAGGCCGCTGCAGCGCCGCTGCAGGAAGCGGCGGCTGCACTTCAGGGCTACACCGGGTTCGGCGGCGGTGTTTTTGCGCAGGAGCTGGAGGGCATGATTGCGCTGGCCGACCCCACCCAGGGTCTGCCGGTATTCAAGGTTGCATCGCTGGAGGCGGCGGCCGAAGCGGCGTTCGCATCCGAGGCCACGGTGGAAGCGGTTCTGCAATTTGCCCGCCGCGCAACAGCGCTTGGCAACGAAAGCCAGCTGGAAATCGCCTCGATTGCAAACGGGCTGGCGGTTGATGTGACAGCGGCCCAGCGGCAGCTGCAGATTTTGGCTGCAGTCTCTGCCGGGGTATTCGTGGCGGCTCTGATCCTGACCCGGATCCTGATCCTGCGCCCGCTGGCGGATATCAGCGGCACAACGGAGCGGCTGGCGGCAGGCAACCTGCGCCCGGTCGAAGGCTACGACCGCTCCAGCGACGAAATCCGCCGGATAGCAATGGCTCTGGCGGTGTTCCGCGACGGGCTGGTGGAAAAGGCGGAGGTCGAGGCGGCCTCGGCAGAGGAGCGCAATGCCCGGCTGGCCGAACAGACTGCCGCTGTGACCGCCATCGGCGACGGGTTGGAGCGGCTGTCCCAGGGCGACCTGACCATCCGCATCCACGAGGAGATGGGCGAGGGTTATGCCAAACTGCGCGACGATTTCAACGCGGCGCTGGAAAAGCTCGAAGCCTCGGTCCGCAGCCTCAGCGCCAATGGCCAGTCCATTGCCGGAGTAAGCGCCGAAATTTCCACCGCCTCCCACGATCTGTCGGAACGCTCTGAGCGCACTGCGCAAACCCTGGCCGGCACCGCCGCTGCGGTGAACCAGCTCTCGGTGTCGATCGCTGGCACCGCCCAAGCCTCGAGCGAAGCCTCGGCTTCTGTCGAAGCTGCCCGCCGCAACGCAACCGGCAGCATCGAGGTGGTGAAGCGGACCTATGGCGCCATGGAGGCGATCAAGGAAAGCTCCGAGAAGATCTCCCGCATCATCGGCATGATCGAGGCGATCGCCCAGCAGACCAACCTGCTGGCACTGAACGCCGGCGTAGAGGCCGCGCGCGCAGGCACCGTCGGCAAGGGTTTCGCGGTTGTTGCTTCCGAGGTCCGTACTCTGGCGCACCGTTCCAAGGAAGCGGCGACGGAAATTGCCGCCTTGGTCGATGAAGCCGGTCAAAATGTCGAGCTGGGCGCCGACCTGGTCGAGCAGACCCGCGCGGCGATCGGTGAAATCTCCGAGTCCGTTGCCAGCGCGGCCGACCTGATGAAATCCATTTCCCAAGCGTCGTCGGAACAATCCGGCAGCCTGCAGGAAATTAACTCGGCGATGGCCAATCTGGACGACGCCACAACCCGCAACGCAGGTTTGTTCGAGGAGGTCACTTCCTCCAGCCAGGGGCTGTCCAAGGAGGCGCGGGCCATGGCTGGCGCGCTTGCCGCCTTCCGCACCAATGCAGCAGCTGCGCCGGAACCGGATTGGGATGGCACGGAGCTGCCTGCAGAAGACGCCTGGCGGCTGAAGGCCTGACGACACCAATCGCCCCGTCTGCCCTGCTGGGCGGTCGGCAGCAGGCGTGCAAGTGACCTGCGCTTGCTGGGAAAGCGGTAGGGATCCGCACTCTGCAGTCAGCTCCTGGCAACCTCTGATCGCGGGTCCCGCAAATCGGTGTTCAGCACCATTGCTTGCCCTTTCAAGGACACGCGCCTTTCATCTGCCGACTGTGACGTTTGATGGTTGATGCACATAGTCAGACCTTATTTCTCAGGAGGAGGTTGGTTCGTGTAACGAAACGCGGAATCCTGTCACGATGTGGACTGGCGCTCAGGGCATGTTCAGGAGATTGAGCACCGAGGTTAGCGCCTCGCGGTGATCTGAAGGCAGGCGGGCGATCAGGAAATACATGCTTAGGGCGACGATCAAATCTCGCCCGCAGCCATCAAAATTCCTGACCTTTCGGCTCTATTTCAAGTGGTTGGGGCCGCCGGTGCGTTTTGTCAGAAAAAGCGAAATTTCACCTTGCATTCCGTGTGCTTGCGCTGATAGACGGGTCAACGGAGACGTGGCCGAGTGGTCGAAGGCGCTCCCCTGCTAAGGGAGTAAACCGCAAGGTTTCGTGGGTTCGAATCCCATCGTCTCCGCCATCACACCTAAGTGTTTGATTTTTCAGGTGGAAAATGACTGTGGTCCGTTTGCCCCTGAGGTACATGATGGACCACATGAGCAACCCAATCACTTCACCCCTAGTGGGGAAGCCTGACATGCGGCATCTGATGAAGCCGCGTGGCAGAGGCTACACCTTCAGGATGATCACGCCCGACGTCTTGGTCGGGACGAAGAACCCGTGGACGGGCAAGCCGTTCGGCAAGGAAATCAAGCTTGGGCTAGGCACGAGGGTCCATGCTGAGGCACTGCGGCAGCGCGATACCTGCTTGGGGCAGGTGCGTCAGCTCGAGGACGAGATGAGGCGAGCCAAAGGCCATCGCGGCGCTGGGCGTATCTTGGACCTGTCGCACGACAGCGCGTTGGAGTGGCAAGACCTGAGAGCGACTACCGATGACCTTGATGGAGTGGATCACGTCCTAACCAACGAACTGGATCGAGCTGCGCGAGCAGGTCACAAGGAGGAAGTTGAACGGTTCGCTGCGGTAGTCTTCCGGGGGGCGGTCGCTATCAGCAAAGCAGTGGAGTTGTATCTGGAGGAGCGAAGCGAAGGGAACCCCTACGGTTTTGACCCGCTTGCTCGAACCACTGCCTTAAACGTCCAGTCCACCATCAAGCACCTGATTGCCTTCTTGGGCGGTGACCAGCCTACGCTGCAAGATGTGACACCGAAGAAGGCGTTTGACTTCAAAATGCACTACCTGCCAGTGATCGTGGGTCTTCAGCCTGCGACAGTGAACAAGCACATGACCCTGCTCAAAGGGCTGTGGGCGTGGGCAATCACCGACAAGCGATACCTGCAGTCCCGGAGTGGCAAGCCTATTCGTAACCCGTGGGAGGCCGAGGCCGCTGGTACTCCGAAGAAGAAGGCCGCAAAGAGGGACGAGGGGCGCGAGGCGTTTACGGCAAACGAGGTCGGAAAACTTCTGGAGGGCTTCTCCGTGTGGGGGAGCCGTCAGGGTGACATCATGCGCCTAGCTCTGGCGACGGGCTGTAGGGCTGACGAGATCGGTGCCTTGCAACTTCGGCATGTTCGCCTCGATGGTTCGGGTTTCGACATCCCTAAAGGGAAGACCCAAAATGCCCGGCGGTTCATCCCGGTGGTCGAAGAATGCCAGAAGCTGCTGGCCCAGCGTGTGACTACCGTGACTGAGAGCCAGAAAGAAACTCCTGAAGGGGAACGGCGGCTGTTCCCCGACTGGCCGCTGAAGCCGTCCACTGGGAAAGCAAACTCGGTCTCGCAGTGGTTCACCCGCTATCGGCGTGAGGTGCTGGGCAAGGAAAGCGATGGGAGGCTGGCTCTCCATTCGTTCCGGCACACATGGCGCACCACTGCCCGCCGTGCAGGCGTCGCTGAGGATCGCATTCGGGAGCTTGGCGGTTGGCAGGGCAAGCAGGACGCGGCTGACATCTATGACCACGGATTGGAGGAGCGACATCTCCGCGAGGGTCAGGCGGCAATCTGGGAAGAGTTCAAGGGACAAGGGTACTTGGACAGGTTCTAGGAGGAGGGGGAAAGGCACCTCGCCTGTATGCAGGCGGTGTCCTCTGGACGAAGCTGATGCCTCCAGTGCCATTGGGTTCCACCATCTATTTGGTGCCACCATTGAAGAACCTGCCCCCATGCGCTCACGGCGACGGCTGTGGCACCACGCGCAGGCAGGTCTTCTGCTGGTCCTGCGGCTTCTGCCTTGGGTTCTCGATGATGGGGCGATGACGCTTCAAGGAGCCTGAGGCAGGGCCGACGCCGGGACCAGCACAATGGAACCAGCAGAAACAAGAGAACACAGACATGATGAACAGTACGCAAGGGCGTCATAGCCCCTGGGATAGCCACAGCGCGGGCGTAGCAGGGGGTGCAAGCCTTGGGGGGTGTATTTGCACCCTGCCGCTTCTCAGCGGAGGAGCCGAATGACCCGCAGAAACAAAGGTGATGAGAAGCCCCGCCACACGCGTGTCCCGCTCAACAAGCTCGAAGCTGACCCAGACCTGTTCCAGCACCGCACCGTGAAGTTGGATAACGCACACGCCGAAGCGCTTGTGCATGTCCTGAGCCGAGGTGAAACCCTCGACCCTCTCACAGCCTGGGTAGACGACAGGGGGCAGCTCATTGTCGTGGACGGCCACCACCGTCTCGAAGCCTACAGGAGGGCCAACTGGACGAAGGGTGTGCCTGTGGTGATCCACAGCGGCCCCGAGGAGAACGCCCAGTTCCTGGCCATGTCCGACAACGGGAAGCAAAGGCTCCAGATGACCCAGGAGGAGAAATCAAACTGGGCCTGGAGGATGGTGCGGGACTACCCCGAGCTGACTGCGAAGCGGATAGCCGAAGGACCTGTCAGCTTGCGTCAGGTGAGAAACATGAGATCGACGATGAGAAGACTGGAACAGGCAGGTGAAGCACTGCCGGACACCTGGGGCATGGCCATGGTTATGGATAAGGGTAACGCCGGTGAATGGGACGAGGCCCAGCGAGAAGAACGACGCGTGGCTATGCGGGCCAAGCTCCTTGAGCAGATACGCGCTCACTTGTCTCTCGCAGCCCAAAGAGACCCGGATATGGCTCTTGAGGTCGTGGAGGAGGTCATGGGGCGCAGCAGGTTCGAGATTGCGGCAGACGCCCTCGGATACCGGAAGATGACGCAGGCCGAAATCGAGGGCGACGACCTGCCGTTCTGACGCAAGAAGTTTCACACTGCAAATATCTGAGCGCCTCACCAATATCACATGGAAGCGTAATCTCCCCCATAGGGGCGTTCTTCACTTTGCGCCCCACAACCGTCCGATACCATCCCACAGGGGGACGAAGATCACGATGACGATCACGACCAGGGCCACAATGCCATGCTTGCCAGTGGCCTCACCTTGCAGGGGTCCCGTCTTGATCTTGATGGTGTCTTGTTCTGGTGGCATGAACTGCTCCTTCTTGTATGTTCCACGTTGGATATTGAGGACATGGGTTTCTTCACGGTTTAGGGAAAAACTTCGAACCACAGTGGTTTATTTCTTCGCCTACCCGCACTCTGACACACCCCATACCCCCCGGAACAAGCGGCTGCCCTCTGCGCCAGCACTTAAATCTGGTGCGTCTATCCGCTCCATCCGTAACACACACAACCAACCTTGACGATTGCAACACGATGGTGATAGGCGTCCCTAAGTCGGATTGAGGGAGGGACGACCACATGAAGCGCTATGTCATCTACCGCCGCGTCAGCACTGAGGAGCAGGGGAAGTCCGGCCTTGGCCTGGAAGCGCAGCACCGGGACATTGCACTGTTCCTGGAGAACTTCTCCGAAGAGCCATACGAGGTGATCGGGGAGTTCGAGGACCATCTGAGCGGCAAGCACGATGAAAGGCCACAGCTTGCAGCGGCGCTGGAGCTGGTCAGGAAGACCGGGGCCGAGCTGCTGGTTGCCAAGCTGGACCGCCTCAGCCGCAAGGTGTCCTTCATCGCCACCCTGATGGATGACCCCAAGGTGAAGCTGCGGGTGGCCTCGATGCCCTCCGCCGATAAGTTCCAGCTCCACATCTACGCCGCTCTGGCTGAGCAGGAGCGAGAGTTCATTTCCGCACGGACCAAGGCAGCACTGGCCGAGGCTAAGGCCAAGGGCGTGAAGCTGGGCGGTCTCCGCGACAAGACCATGAAGCGCAACGAGGTGGTGAAGGCGAATGCCAGGGCCAGGGCAGAGAAGGTGGCCCAGACTGTTCAGCCCCTCAGAGCGCAGGGGGCATCGCTGCGCCAGATCGCTGAAGCCCTCAACGCTTCGGGTGTCCCTACAGCCCGTGGTGGCAGGTGGCAGGCGTCACAGGTCAAGAGGGTCTTGGAGAGGCTCCAAGCAGTGGGCTAAGCAACCGCCTGCTGCGGGAACACGTGGCCGCTGTCTCCCTGTGTTTACCGAGTACGAGACAAACTTCCATGGGAGCGTCAGTAGGTGAAGTAGGCGAGGCGGAGGCTGTGGAATACTATGGGGTCAGGCCGATCGAGAATGTGTGGAAGCTCGGCATTGCTAGGTCGTCAATCTCTCGCACCTGCAGAAAGGTTGATATCGCGTTCTTCCTCTCATCTGTTCCTTTCGCGGCTGCCTCAGTTCATTTGATAGAGGGGAAGAGTTCCTTACGCTTTCCAATAAACTCAACCCAGCTGCGGTGATTGCCACCGAGTTAGAAGCTGTGGCCGGTCCAAAGTGTGATCTATGGATTTGACATCCACTTCTTTTGTCTGTTTCTGTGCCGACACAACTCTAAGGGTAATCTTATGTGGAAATGGATTGGCAGAGCCTTGATTGCGGCTGTGGTCGCGCTTATTGGCTATGTTGCATACGACTATTACCGAGCAGATTTACACACGCGACCTGAGATGCCGCCGGGTGCCTTCTCGATCTCATACAAGAACGGCATGAGGGCTATTTTAGTCGACGTGCCGAATGAAAGAGAAACCCGCCGCTATTTTGGTTACCCGGCAGAAGTTCCTTTCTACATCGAAGACGTTTGGGCTTTTTGCACCCCACCGGAAGCAGATGAACAAAATGATGCGGTGAAGTTCATCAAAGCGAGCAACAAACCTGGTGAGCGGTTCGAAGTTGTTTGCCGAATAAAGGTGGACGACGACACAGTCATTCGTGGTTTCATCACATCGGTTCCTCGGCTTTGACCACAGATCACGGCAGCCGCCACTTACCCCTACAGATGTGGTACATGTCGGCTTTGACCCGCGAATGTACCACCATTGGGAGATAAGTCGTTGAAATTATTGAGATCATTGAAAGTGGGATCGTCTCCCATCGTCTCCGCCATTATTCATTGAAATTTTTGTAAAAATTGGCGTGCTGCGAAGCTTGCCCGCCAACTGATTTGCGCTTGGGTGCGATCCTGTTTCCATGCTGATGCAGGTTCAGTCGGCATCAGGGTAGAGCCAGGGCACGAGTTGAAGTCTCGGAATTTGGTCATCCTGGACCGGCCGTACAGAACGAATGCAGCGTAAGCCGTCAGAGTGTCCAATCTGCTGAGTGCTGCATCCAATCCGAACAGTCACAATACTTTCAGATGGCCCCCGGCTTTCAAGCGAGACAATCCGGGGCTGTTACGAGAAGATCCTAATGTTTAGTGCGAAGGGCCCATGGCAACGAATGACTTTTCCGACCGCAGGGACGCAGGTTCTTTCGCTGAGGGGCAGGCTGTAAAGGCGCTTTGAAAAGCAGACTGCCATCAGCCATGTGTTAAGCTGCCATGGAAGTGCCCTGCTCAGCCCGCTGTGGACTCACGCAGCACCAATTGTGGTTGCGGCGCACTGACAGGCTCGGCAATTCCACCGTCAATTGCAGACATCAGTAACCCGACGGCTTGGTCGGCAATGGCCTCCAGATGCAATTCCACGGCGGTCAGGGGGGGCTGGGAGAGCTTGGCTCGCAGCCCGTCGTAGCGGGTTGCGAGCCTGATGTTTTGCGGGATTTTCAGACCTTTGGCTGCCGCTGCGGTGACTGCGCCGGAGGCGAAGGCGTCTACAGGCACATACAGTGCGTCAAGGTCTCCGCGGCGGGACAGAAAGCCGGCGACGGCTTCTGAGGCAAGATCCTCGCCTCCGGTTTCGTCCAGCTGCAGGCAGGCAGGCTCGATGCCCGTCTCAACGCAAAACATCCGGTAGGTAGCCTCCGTTTCAAGGTAGGAGTTGCGCCGCTGCGCGCCTGTGACCAGACCGATGCGGGACGCACCAGAGGCGCGCAAGTGCTCCAGCACCATCCGGGCGGTCGCGCCGGAGTTCAGATCGACGTGCGGAATGTCCTCACGTCCGGGCACGCATCCTACAGATACAACTGGCACCCCAAGGCCTGTGAAATACTGCACCAGCGGATCATCCTGGAAGGGTTCGACCAGGATAACGCCATCCGGTGTGATAGCATCCAGCTGTGTCCCGGACTGAAACGGCGGGATCAGGCAAAGTGCCATGTTCCGGGTCAATGATGCCACTGCCGCGGTGGCCGCGATCTCCATCAGAAAGCCGAGCCGCGATGGACCTGCCGCGACCGAAAAGGGCATCGACGACGCAAGCGCGATCATCCCGGTCCGCCCGGTGCGCAGATGTTGCGCTGCGCGGTTCGGCCTGTAGCCGATCTCCTGAGCGATTTTCTCGATGCGTTCCCGGGTTTCAGGGTCCACATGGCGGCGCCCGCTAAAGGCATGGGAAACTGTGGTTTTCGAAACGCCCGCCGCCTGCGCTAGATCGCTAATTGTCGGTTTCTTCATCGCTGCCTCATCCTTGTGCCCGGCCAGGCCGGCGCAAACTGTTTAGCAAATCGGTTTGCACGAATCAATTTCCGTGCTAAGCCAAACAATCATGCAAATCGGTTTGCATGTCATTTTCTTACGGTTTGTTCCGGTTTTGCCCGTGGGATGGCGGGCCCTTAAGGGAGGAAAACAATGTCAACAGACACGCAAACGCATACCCGCGACCCCGCGGATGAAATGCTGCCGCCGCGCAGTCTTGCCGTTTACGGGCTGCAACATGTGCTGGTGATGGCAGCGTCGCCGATCACCGCGGTGTTCCTGGTGTCGCGCGCCCTCAACTTCGACGAGGCCCTGACGGTTGCGCTGATCAGCGCCACTTTCCTGGTCTGCGGCTTCGGCACGCTGCTGCAAAGCTTCGGCCCGCGCGGCTTTGGCGCCCGACTGCCCTTCATCATGGTGCCTGGCGGGGCGCCGATCTTCATCTTCATGGCAATCGCCGTGCAGACGGACGTGCAGACCGCGGTGGGGGCGGTGATCATGACGGCGCTGTTCTACTTCGCCGCGCTGCCAGTCTTCAGACGGTTGATCGTGTTCTTCCCGCCGATCGTGGTGGGCACCATGCTGCTGCTGGTGTCGGTCAAGCTGGTGAAGATCTTCGGCGGCACCATCACCGGCAAGCCGGGCACGGAAGGCTTTGCCGATCCGATCAAGATCGCACTTGCAGGCGCGACCATACTGCTGACCATTCTCTGCGCCCGCTTTCTCTCAGGTACGCTGCAACGGCTGGCTGTCATGCTGGGTCTCGTCGGCGGTACGCTGATCGCGCTCACCGTCGGTGAGGCGCAGATCACCGGCCTGTTCACTGGTCCGGTCATCGCGGTGCCGCAGCTTCTGCCTTACGGTATGCCCAAGTTCGACATCTTCGCCTCGCTGCCGCTGATCATCTTCTCGATTATCTCCATGGCCGAAGCCACCGGCCAGACGCTGGCCACCGCCGAGATCGCTGGCCGCAGCGGCAATGCGCAGAACATCGTTCCGGCCACCATCCGTGGGGACGCCATCACCTCGCTGATCGGCGGCCTGTTCGGCACCTCGCTGATCATCACCTCCGGCGAAAACATCGGTATCGTGCGCGCCACCAACGTGAAATCGCGTTATGTGACCGCTGCTGCCGGCGTGATCCTGATCCTGATTGCCATCTTTGCACCGGTCAGCCGTCTGGCCTCTGCCTTGCCCGGCCCGGTCGTGGGCGGCACCGCAGTCATCGTTTTTGCCATTATCGGGGTGATCGGCATCGATATGCTGCGCCGCGTCGACCTGCGCGACCACGGCAACATGTACACGCTCGCCGCCGCGCTCACCATGGGGTTGCTGCCGACCCTGATCCCGGATCTCTACAGCCAGTTTCCGAAGTGGTCGCAGATGATCCTTGGCAACGGTCTGGCCATGGGCACGATCACGGCCGCGGTGGTGAATGCGCTTTTTGTGCACGTGGGGCGCACAGACCGCCCCGGTGAACCCGAAGCCATCACCGTCGAAGCGGAGGCAAGCAAATGACCGCCCTCAAGAACCGCCTCGCCGCCGGCGGCGACCTCCTCCTTCTGCCCGGAAAGCTCCTCCATCAGGGGGAGTGCCGGACCGGCCTGGGCGTTCTCGTCCGCGAGGGCCGCTTCCAGGACATCGACAACGCCGAGGCGCTTTGCGCCCGGCACCCCGAGCTGGACCCGCTGCGCCTGCCGGATCACCTGATGATGCCGGGATTTATCGACACCCACACCCATCTGACCCAGTCGCTGGGCAAGTCGCTGGTTTTTGGCGAGCCTTCGGAGATCTTCCGCCGCATATGGGTGCCGCTGGAAGCCAGCCTGAATGAACGCTTGGTCTATCTTTCGGCCAAGCTGGCAGCGCTGGAGTGTCTCCGCGGCGGGTTCACCACAGCGGTGGATGCCGGCACCCGATCGGACGGCTGCATCGGCGCCCTGGCGTCCGCAGCCCGGGAGACGGGCCTGCGCAGCGTGGTCGGCTACATCTGCAATGACTTGGGCGGCACCGCCAATGTGGAGGATCAGACCACCATCCTGGCCCGTGCGGAGCAGCATCTGGCAGCCTGGGAAAGCGATCCGCTGATCCATCCCTCGCTGGCGGTCTCTATTCCCGAAGCCGCCACCGACGGCATGCTGGCCAGCGTTTCAAGCCTGTCCGCCGAAGCGAGCGTGGTGTTCCAATCCCACGTGAACGAGCATCTGGTGGCCGTGGAGCGCTCGCTTGTGGCGCGCGGCCAGCGTCCGCTGGAGCATCTCGCGTCCATCGGCGCATTGGGGCCGCATGTGCTGATCGCCCATTCCACCCTTGTCACCCCGCAGGAGCTGAACCTGTTGCGCGACAGCGGCACGGCGGTGGCCTACAACCCCGTCGCCAGCGTCTGGAAGGGCAACGCGATAGCGCCCGCCCTGCAGATGGAGGCGCTTGGCATCCGCTTTGGCCTGGGCACCGACGGCACCCGCGCCGACGGGTTCCGCCTGATGGATGCGGGCGAAAGCCTGCAGCGGGCGGGATTTGGCCTCGCCACCGGCGACAGCTCCTGCGGCGGCGGCTGGCTCTGGCTCGACGCCGCCACCGCCCGCGCCGCAGATGCGGCGGGGCTGGGCGCGGTCACGGGCGATATCGCACCGGGGCTGGCGGCGGACTTCCTCCTCGTCGATCTCGACCGGCCGGAGTTCACCCCCTCGCACGACCTGATCTGGGAACTGGTCCGCTATGGCAGCCGGGACCAGATCGATGCGGTCTTCACGCAAGGCGCGCTGCGGCTCTGGCAAGGCTGGCCGCTGGACTGGAACGCCAAGGCGCTGATGGCCGAGGTACGCGCGCTGTCTGACGCTGCCATCGACGGCGCAGGCATCCAGCGCGTCCATCCGGTCTCTTCCAGCCACAGGGCGCGTGCGCTGCAGGAACAGGCAGAACCAAAGTGACTTTCGAGGTTATGCTGATCCTGTCGGCCGTGGTATTTGCCGCGGCCTTCATCCAGGGCGCGCTGGGTATCGGCTTTGCGCTGATCGTGGCACCGGTCCTGGGACTGGTGGAGCCCTCGCTGCTGCCGGTCACGCTGCTGATCCTGATGCTGCCGCTCAACAGCCACGTGGCTTGGCGCGAGCGTGAAGAGGTCGACTGGAACGGCGCCGGCTGGATCACGCTGGGCCGGTTCGCCGGGACTTTTGCGGGGCTCTGGCTGCTGGTGGTGCTGAGCGGACGGCAGCTTGACCTGGCGGTCGGCTGGTTCACCATTATCGCCGCTGGGGCCGCGCTTCTTGCGCCGCGCTTTGACCCCACCCGCCCGGCGGCTTTGGGCGTTGGTCTCTTCACCGGGGTTACCGAAACCTCCACTGGGATCGGTGGCCCGCCGCTGGCGTTGCTCTACCAGCACGCTGCGGCCCCGGTGCTGCGCTCGACCGTGGCGATTTGCTTCCTCGCTGGTGAAGTGATTTCCCTGATCATCCTCGCCCTTGCCGGACGGATGGAAACCGTGCAGCTGCTGGCCGCAGTGTACCTGTTCCCTGCCGTCATGCTGGGCAGCGCGCTTTCTCGGATGACACACAGCCGGATCGGCGGTCCTGGCCTGAGAGTTGCGGTGCTGCTGTTCGCCATCGTTAGCGGCCTGTATCTGATTGCAGGCTGACGTGCCATGCACCCATGAGAACGGGTAGATGTGGGGCAGCGTCTGGGCTGCTCCAAATACCATCTGCCATCCAGCCTGAGCGCGGGAGCAAGACTGAGGAGCCGGCGGGGGGCCGGTTCGAACGCCCCCTTTGCCGCCTTGCAAAACGGGTGTGGCAAGAACTGCAAGTGCGGAAAGCTGCCGTTTGTCCCCGCGCAGCCAATTGGCGCTGTGACCCGAACAGGATGAGTTCGTTTCCGGCGCGGCGAAAGACGGCTGTTCCCTGCGCAGCCACTCGTGCCCGATGCAGCGGACCGGCGGATCGAACCCTTTGCTGCCATCGCTGCCTAGCTTGGACACCGCATTCGATTCGGCCGCTCGAGGGCCAAAACGGACGTAATCAGAACTGCTGATTGCCCGCACCTGTACCAATACGTTGGATGGGAAGCGGAAGTTAGCTGCGGGCGCGAAACACTCTTTCCGCAAGAATTGAAGCTGATACTCAAATTAATCTTGAGATGACTCTTTCGTGCCATCCCCTGGAGGTAACAAAGCGATGGCAGCACGATCGGATGCCAGGGTGTTCTGCCTGATGCGGGCGCTTTCCCTGCTGCGTCAGGGCAATGCGCCTGAACGGCTGTTCGGCCTGCTGCGGCGACGGGCAGCAGGGGACAGCAGGCCGCCGATGCGAGGGCCGGGGGGATCTCCAGCCCGCGCTTCCGAGCGCATTCGCAAACTGAGTCAGCAGGGGCCGCAGGGATCGCTTAGCCGCAGGCAGCCGTCACGATGATTTCCACCTTCAGGTCCGGCCGGGCGAGTCTGGCTTCGCCGCAGGCCCGGGCCGGGGCGTGGCCTTGCGGCACCCAGGCGTCCCAGACCGCGTTCATCTCGGCGAAGTCCTCCATGTCGGCGAGCCAGACAACCGCCTGCAGGATCTGCTGCGGTGAGGACCCGGCCTTTTCCAGCAACGCCTCGACCCGGGACAGGCAGTCGCGGGTCTGCGCGGTCACATCTGCCCCGTCACCAACCTGGCCGCAGAGATAGGCCACGCCGTTGTGTTTCACGATCTTGCTCATGCGGGTGCCGGTGTCGATCCGTTCGATCATTATGTTCTCCTATTCAGCAGCATTGGCAGATGGGGCGTCCATCGCGGCCAGTTCACCCAGTGTCACGGGCTTAATCGGCGGTCGGATCCGGTAATAGCCGGTTTCGTCCGGGGTCTGCCCATTGGCTGCGGCCAGAAGCGCAGTCACCGTCAGCCCGCAATAGCGGCCCTGGCAGGGACCCATGCCGGCCCGCCCGAAAGCTTTGGCCTGGTTCGGGCCGAGGCAGCCGAGCTTGGCATAGCTGCGGATGTCACCCGCGGTGACTTCCTCGCAGCGGCAGACGATGGTGCTGTCCGCGGGCCGCAGAGCTGCGCCGTAGGGCGGGTAGGCCGCATCCAGAAACGGCCGCACGGCGGTTTCCCGGCTGCGCCGGCTGAACAGCGGGGCGGCCAGGCGGTCGCGCTCCGGCGCGGTGATCCGGCCCAGCTCCTCTGCCGCTTTCAGCGCAGCGATGCGGCCGGCATATTCAGCGGCTATGGCGCCGCTGATGCCAGCGCCGTCCCCGGCGATCAGGACGCCGTCCTTGGCGGTTTCGCCCCATCTGCCGGTTTCGGGCACAAAACACTGCTGCGCCTGAGACCAGACATGCGGCACACCGATCGAACGGGCGGCTTGGGTGTTCGGCACCACCCCGTGATGCAGCAGGACGGTGTCGCAGGCGATGCGGTGATCCCGCCCCTTGCTGCGGAAGGTCACCGCTTCGGCCCGGGTGCTGCCCGCCACTGCGAGCCCGGTTGCACCGGTATAACGGGGCACGCCGGCGTGCTTGATCTCCGCCAGCATCTTCATTCCCTTGGCCAGGTAGCGCCAGCCGCGCAGCGCTCCGGGCAGGTGGCGGCCAGCTGCCAGCGGGCTGGCCGCGGTCTGGGTTTCGATCAGTGCCAGCGGCGGCGTGCCGGCGCGCACCATCTGCGCCGCGATCAGATAGAGCAGCGGCCCGCTCCCGGCGAGCACCGCGCGGCGCGGCAGCACGCCGGACTGCTTCAGCAGGATCTGCGCGGCGCCTGCGGTCATTACTCCGGGCAGGGTCCAGCCGGGGATGGGCATCGGGCGCTCCAGCGCGCCGGTTGCCAGGATCACCCGCTCGGCCTCCACCTGCTCGCCGCGGCCATTGCGGGTGAAGGAGATGCGGAAACTGCCCTCAATGGCCCAGACAACGGCGCCGGACAGATGGCTGATCCCTGCCTGGTGAAGGCCTTCCGTCAGGGTCATACCATGCAGGTACTCCTGGCCAAGGATGGCACCGCGCGGACCGGTGGCGCGGTCCACGTCGCGGTAAATCTGCCCGCCGGGACGGGTCTGCTCGTCCAGAAGCGCCACGCTAAGGCCGGCCCGCGCGGCTTCGGCGGCCGCGGCCATGCCGGCAGGACCGGCGCCGATGATGGCCAGATCACACCGTTGCATTGCCAGCCTCCGTTTCATGCGGGCGGTCAATCCGCATACCGTCTTCCACTTCCAGCATGCAGGCCTGCTGCACGCGGCCGCCGGTCTCCACCAGGCATTCGAAACAGGCGCCCATCATGCAGAACGGCGCCCGCGGCGCGCCGGAAACCGGCGTGTGGCGGAACACCTGCACGCCGGCGGTCAGCAGCGCGGCGGCCAGGTTGGCGCCTGCGGGCAGGTCCAGCGGCTGGCCGTCGAACCAGACCCGTACGCGGGGGGCGCCGTCCTCCAGCTCAAGAAACGGGGAATCGGTCTTCACTGAACACCTCCAGATCAGGGGCGGCCGCGGTGCCTTCCAGCCAGTCCGGCAGGAACAGCGCGTGGGCCGCGGCCAGGGTGATGCCGCTGTGGCAGGTGACAAGGTAGGCGCCCGGCATTTCCGGGCTTTCCTGATAGATCGGCAGGCCGTCGGGCGACAGGATGCGCAGCGCGCCCCAGCTGCGCACCAGCTGCGCCTTGGCCAGAGCCGGATAGGCCGCGATGGCCTCGGCAGCCAAACCTGACAGGCCCGGCTGCGTCACACCGTCGTCCAGCCCGACCTCTTCGTTGGTGGCGCCGATCTGAATGCCGCCCTCATCCACCTGACGGGCAATCAGCGAGGGGCGGTTGATCAGTTTCGGCAGCTTCTCGGTAATCAGCACCTGGCCGCGCTGCGGCCGCACCGGCGCCTTGAAGCCCAGCTTGGGGCCAAGCTCCATCGCGCCGAGGCCCGCGGACAGCACAACCCTGTCAGCCGTGACCACAGTGCCGTCGCTGCAGTGGACGGTGAAAGCATCCGGTTTGGCAACCGCGGTGACTGTTTTGCCGTTCAGGACTTTGCCGCCCAGCCGCCGGACATCCTCTGCCAGCGAAACCAGCAGGCGCAGCGGGTTTGCGTGGCCGTCCTGGTGATGCAGGATCGCGCCGGTCACCTTGGGCCCGATATGCGGCTCCTCGCGGCTCAGCGCGTTGCGGCCCAGAACCTCGTAAGGGTAGTTGCCGCCCAGCTTGTCCTTCAGCGCGTCGTATTGCGCGACGGTGGCGTAAAGCGTCTCTTCGGAGAAATGCAGGTCATAGCCGCCGTTCTGTTGCAGCCCGACGGAGCGGCCGGTGCCGTCTTCCAGCTCAGCGGCAAAACCTGCCCAGGCGGCCGCGGACTGCTGACTCCAGCTGGCATAGCGCGGCTGTTTCATGCCCTTGGACTGGACCCAGACCAGGCCGAAGTTGCCGCGGCTGGCCCGGAACGATCCGTCGTCGCCGTCCAGAACCGTGACGCGCTTGCCGCGCCTGAGCAGCCCCCAGGCCACGGAGAGGCCGACAACGCCGCCGCCGATCACTGCATAGTCTGCTTCCATCCTGCCGTTTCTCCGGGGTTTGCTGCGGTTGCGGGGCGGCACGCGGCCGCCCCTGTCTTGGATGCGGGATTACTTGCCGATCTGGTCAAGAATGCCCTGGCCCCAATCGGCGCCAACGTCTTCCAGAACCACCGGCCAGACGTCGCTGCGCACCTTTGCAGCCATCGCGCCCAGTTCCTCATCACTCAGTGCGATGACCTTGGCGCCCAGGTCGTCGGCCAGACGCTGTTCCCATTTGCCCTGGTCCTCTTCTGCGACGGTCCAGCGCTGCGCCTCGAAGTCAGCCGCGGCCGCTTTCAGCGCCTCCTGGTCCTCTGCATCCAGCTCGGCCAGCGAACCGTTGGAGATGATCATGTACCAGACTTCAAAGTGGGTGTTGGCGGGCACATAGGCCTTGGTCACATCGCGGAACGAGGCGTAGTAGCCTTCGGCGCCGGAGCCGATCACACCGTCAACCACGCCGGTCTGGATCGCGGTGAAGGCTTCAGAGAAGGGGATCGGCGAGGGGATGTAGCCCAGTGCCTCGCCAGTCAGCTGGAAGCTCTTGATGCCGGGCACACGGACCTTGATGCCGTTTGCCTGCGACGGGTCGCCCAGGTTGACCGGATCGGTGTTCAGCGAGACGCCGCCGAAATACACCGGATAGGCTGCCAGCATGGTGATGTCCTGCTCGGCGTAAAGCTCTGCCATCACGTTGCGCACCGGGCCGTCCGGACCATAAATCGCGCGCGCCTCGGCCCAGTTGTTGGCCAGATAGGGGAACGAGCTGATCTGCATCCGGCGGTCCGCGGCGGCCGCGGCGGGCTGGGTCGCCATGTCGATGGCGCCGACGCTGATGCGTTCCTGCACGGTGGTGTAATCGCCCAGGGCGGAAGCCGGGAAGATGTTGATCGACACATCGCCGCCAGTGGTCTCATCCACTTGGGCTGCGAAGGCGCGCAGCTCTTTGTCGATGGTGGTGTCCTGGGGGCGCACGTGGCTCATCTTCAGGTCTGCGGCCGATGCGAGGCCCGCCAGCGACATCAGGGCAGCAGCAGCGGTGCCGGTCAGAAAGTGTTTCATGGGTAGTCTCCTCCTTAAGGTGTCAGGTGTGTTCAGTAGCCGAAGAAACGCGGCAGAAAGAGCGACAGGTCGGGCCATAGCGAGGTCAGGAAGACCACCGGCACATAGCCTGTCAGGATCAGGATCATCGCGGGCGGGATCACCTTGGTGACCTTCACGTTGCCGATCCGCGCGCCAAGGTAGAGGATCGAGGCATAGGGCGGGGTGACGCCGCCCATCGCGGTGTTCACGCCCATGATTGCGGCGAACTGCACCGGGGTGACGCCGATTGCCTGCATCAGCGGCAGCAGCAGCGGCGCGATCAGGATGATGGCGGTGACGTCGTTCACGACCATGCCGACCAGGAACAGCAGGATGTTGATGAAGATCAGCAGCAGCACCTTGTTCTCGGTGATCTCGAAGATCGCGCTGACCATCTTTTGCGGGATCGCTTCATAGACGAACATCTGGCTGAGGATCAGCGAGAACAGGATCATCACCATGATCGCGCCCACGGCGGTCGCGGCTTCCTTGCCCGCCTCGAGGAAGCTGTTCCACTTGAGGCCCTTGTAGATGAAGAAGCCGACCGGCAGCGCATAGATCACCGACAGGGCCGCGGCTTCGGTCGGGGTCATGATGCCGCCGTAGATGCCGCCCAGGATGATCACCGGCATCAGTAGCGCCGGGGTGGCGTTGAAGCCCTTCTTCGCCACATCGCCTGCCAGCTGCGAGAAGCCGGGCGCGTCATCCAGCACCAGGTTGAACTTGCGGCTCATCCACAGGTTCATGGCCGAGAAGTTGAACATGATCAGCAGGCCCGGTCCCAGGGTCGCCAGGAAGCAGGCGAGGATCGAGGTGTCGGTGACCCAGCCATAGACGATCATGGTGACCGACGGCGGGATCAGCAGGCCCAGGATCGAGGAGTTAGCAATCAGCGCGGTGGCGTATTCCCGAGGGTAGCCGCGCTTTTCCATCTCGGGGATCAGCAACGGGCCGATGGCGGCGATGCCGGTCAGGCCGGAGCCGGAGATCGCGCCGATGATGGCGCAGCTGACCGCCGCCACAACGCCCAGGCCGCCGCGGATGTGGCCGATGAAGGCATTGACGAAGTTCAAAAGCGAGGCGGCGATACCGCTGGCTGACATGATGGTGCCCGCCAGGACGAACAGCGGAATGGCCAGCAGCACCGGGTTGCCCAGTTGCTGGGATCCCCACAGCATCATGCCTTTCATGGTCACATCGCCGAGGAAATACATGATCATCAGGGCGGCGCCGAAGCAGTAGGGCAGCGGCACGCCAAGGGTCAGCGTCAGCACCAGGACGGTGATGGCAAGAAGGGCGATCTCGATCATTTTGCGGCTCCGGGGCGCAGGGCATTGACGTGGCGCAGCAGGTGCACCGCGGTGTAGAGCATCATCAGGGCCAGCCCGGCCACCAGTGCTGCTTCGGAATAGAATGTGGGCAGGTAGAGCGTCGGGCTCTCTTTCCAGACCCGCCAGGCATAGAGGGTGTATTCCCAGGCCCAGCTCAGCAGCCACAGGCCGACGGTCAGGCTGATGATTTCACCGATGACCGCCAGCACGGTGTGGCCGCGCTCTGTCTTGATGGCGATCTCCAGCACGTTGGCGCGGATGTGGGTATCCTCGCGCGAGGCATTCACTGCGCCGAGGATATAGAGCCAGATGGTCGGGTAGAGCATGGTCTCCTCCAGCCCCATCACCGGGATCTGCAAAAGATAGCGGGTGACCACCTGGACGAACTGGCCCAGGGCCACCAGACAGATCAGCCCGGTCAGCAAGTATTTCGAGAATGTGTCCATCGGTCCTCCTTCCGGCGTCCCCTCACCGGGTTTGGCGGATTTGGCTGGACAAAGGGCATAAGATCAATTTGAAAATATCTGTGACTCCATCAATTGCTTTAATACCCGTGCTATGAACTTCTCGATCCGCCAGATATTCACCTTCCGCGAGGTCATGCGCAGCGGCTCCATCTCGCAGGCCGCGCGCACCGTCGGGCGCACCCAGCCCGCGGTCAGCACGATGATCTCGACGCTGGAGGGTGAACTGGGGTTCCGCCTGTTTGTGCGCGAGCAAGGCAAGCTGATCCCGACGCCGGAAGCGCAGTTCTTTCTCGAGGAGTGCGAAACCGTGCTGGAGCGCATCGAGCGGATCGAGCGCACGGTGAGCAAGATCCGCAGCCACGAGGCCGGCAAGCTGCGTGTCGCCTGCCACCCGGCGGCGGCCGGGCTGTTTATGCCGCGGATTCTAACGGATTTTCTGCAAGGCAAGGATGAGCTTGAGGTCTCCCTAATCATGCGGTCTTCGGATGTGATCGAGGATCTGATTGCCTCGCAGCAATTCGACATCGGCTTTGCCGAAACACCGGCGCCGCGCCCGTCTGTCCGGCAGATGGATTTCGATCTCGAATGCGTCTGCGTGATGCCCGCCAGCGACCCGCTGGCGGCGGCTGGGGAGATCACGCCGCAGGATCTGGACGGGCAGCCGATGGCGGTGCTGTTCGATCAGCACCCGCTGACGGCCCGGACAGAGGCTGCGTTTCAAAGGAGCGGCTGCCGGTTCCGGAAACGGCTGGAGCTGCGCACCTGGGCGCCCGGCCTGCAGTTTGTTGCGGCTGGCATGTGCTACATGATCTGCGACATGATCACCGCCTACAGCTGCCTGCAGCAGCGCCAGACCACGGCCGATTTAGCGATTCGCCGGTTCCGCCCGCGAATCGGAACGGGTGTGTCGATTCTGACCCCGGGCTATGCAACGCAATCGCTGACCTCCAAGGCGTTCACTGCCCAGCTGTGCAGCTCCATCGAGAGCATGCAGGCGGAAATGGAAACCTGCCTGAGCCGCCCGGCGTAGTCCGGATGTGATTGCCGGGCTCTGAAGCCGCGGCGGCCCGAACATCTCTGAAATGCACGCCTGCGGGAGAGGTCTTGTGCGCGTCCGGCAGCGGCCTGCTTCCGCCGAGGCAGAGGTGTGCCCTTGGGAAGGCTGGCACGCGGCGGTTGTGTGCATGGGGGTAAGGCTGAAGTCTAAGCCTTTGGGTGGATAGGGATATTCCAATAGTGCATGGCTCCGATGTGCTTCCTGCATACCCTATGCGATATCGGCATTTCACAGTTCGCGCACCGCAGGCTAGCGTTTGCGGCATAATCACAGGGGAGTATGCCTAATGACGAAATTTGTCAGAAGCCTGGCGGCTGCTGCAGTGGTGGCGATGGCACCGGTTGCCTATGCCGAAACCACCGTGCGGGTTGCCTATGACGCCGACCCGGTGTCGCTGGATCCGCATGAACAGCTGTCCGGCGGCACGCTGCAGCTGTCGCACATGGTCTTTGACCCGCTGGTGCGCTGGACCAAGGACCTGCAGTTCGAACCGCGCCTGGCCGAAAGCTGGGAACAGATCGACGACACCACCATGCGCTTCAAGCTGCGCAGCGGCGTCACCTTCCACAGCGGCAACGCGCTGACTGCCAAGGATGTCGACTGGACCTTTGACCGTCTGAAGGCAAGCGACGACTTCAAGGCGATCTTCGCACCGTTCACCGATGTCGAAGTCGTTGACGACATGACCTTCGATCTCAAGACCGCGGAGCCCTATCCGCTGGTCCTGCACACCGCGACCTACATCTTCCCGATGGACAGCGCGTTCTACACCGGCACCACCGAGGACGGCAAAGACAAGTCCGAGATCGTCAAGCACGGTGACAGCTTTGCCTCTCGCAACATTTCCGGCACCGGCCCGTTTGTGGTTTCCGAGCGTGAGCAGGGCGTGCGCGTCGTGTTCGACCGTTTCGACGGCTACTGGGACGCCGATGCAGGCAATGTCGACAAGATCGTTCTGACCCCGATCAAGGAAGACCCGACCCGCGTGGCGGCCCTGCTGTCCGGCGATGTGGACTTTATCGCGCCGGTTCCGCCGACCGACCTGAAGCGCGTGGAAGAGGCCGAGGGCGTTGATCTGATCACCATGCCCGGCACCCGTATCATCACCTTCCAGATGAACCAGAACCGTGTCGAAGCCTTCAAGGACGCCCGTGTCCGCCAGGCAATCGACTATGCTGTCAACAACGCAGGCATCGTTGACCGCATCATGCGCGGCTTTGGCACCGTGGGCGCACAGGCCAGCCCGGCCGGCTACCTGGGTTACAACGAAGCCCTGGCCCCGCGCTTCGACCTGGAGAAAGCCAAGGCGCTGATGGCTGAGGCAGGCTATGCCGACGGCTTCTCGATCACCATGATGGCGCCGAACAACCGCTATGTGAACGACGACAAGATCGCCCAGGCGGTGGCTTCGATGCTGGCGCAGATCAACATCAAGGTTGACCTGCAGACCATGCCCAAGGCGCAGTACTGGCCGACTTTCGACGAGCGCGCAGCGGATATGATGATGATCGGCTGGCATGCGGACACCGAGGACTCCGCCAACTTCCACCAGTTCCTGACCGCCTGCCCGGATGAAGCAACCGGCAACGGCCAGTATAACTCGGGCAACTACTGCAACGAGGAAGCCGACGCGCTGATGAACCAGGCCAACGCGGAAACCGATCCGGCCAAGCGTGCGGAAATGCTGCAGAAGCTGGAAGGCATCCTGTATGATGAAGCGGCCTTTATCCCGCTGCACTGGCAGAACCTGGCATGGGGTTCCAAGTCCGGCATGAACTCGGCGGACATCGTGAACGCGCTGAACTTCCCCTACTTCGGTGACCTGGTTGTCGAGACCGGCAGCTAAGCACTGAAAAACCCGGGCCGGTCTCCCCCGGCCGGCCCGGACCTTTTGAATAACAAGCGGCCGCCAAGGCTGCACCTGCAGGATCCGCGCCCCCGCCAGGACGCACAAGCCTGCGCTGTCATTAAACTCTACAAAGGTCAGGACGATGTTTGCCTATCTCGCGAAGCGAGTCATTCAGGCGATTGCCGTGATGTTCGTCATCTCGCTGATTGCCTTTGCCATCCAGGGCAACTTGGGCGACCCGCTGCGCGAGCTGGTCGGGCAGTCGGTCTCGGAAGAAGTGCGCCAGCAGCTGCGCGACGAAATGGGGCTGAACGACAGCTTCGTGACGCAATATCTGCGGTTTGCAGGCAATGCGCTGCAGGGCGATCTGGGCACCTCCTATTTCTTCAAGGAGCCGGCGCTGGACGTGATCCTGAAGAAGCTGCCCGCGACGCTGGAGCTGGTGTTCGGCGCCACGCTGATCATCGTCGGCTTCTCGGTGCCGCTGGGTGTCTATACCGCGATCAAGCCGGACAGCATCCTGAGCCGCATCATCATGGGCCTGTCGATTGTCGGCATCTCGATCCCGGTGTTCCTGACCGCCATCCTGATGATCTTTGTGTTCTCGGTGGAATACGGCTGGTTCCCCTCCTACGGGCGCGGCGACACCGTGCATGTCTGGGGCTATTGGGAGACCAATTTTGCCACTGCCGACGGCTGGATGCATATCATCCTGCCCTCGATCGCGCTGGCCTCCATCATGCTGCCGCTGTTTGTCCGCCTGATCCGGGCCGAGATGATGGAAGTGCTGCAGTCCGAATACGTCAAATACGCCAAGGCCAAGGGCATCAACCCGTGGCGCATCTATTTTGTGCATGCGCTCAAGAACACGCTGCTGCCGGTGATCACCGTGGGCGGTGTGCAGATCGGCACCATGGTCGCCTACACCATCCTGACCGAGACGGTGTTCCAGTGGCCGGGCATGGGCTTCATGTTCCTTGAGGCGGTGAACCGCGTCGATACCCCGCTGATCGTGGCCTACCTGATTGTTGTCGGCTTCATCTTCGTGGTCACCAACACCATCGTCGACCTGATCTACGGGCTGGTGAACCCGACCGTGAATATTGCGAGGATGGGCGCATGAGCACCGAAACGCTGAACCCGAAATCCGAACCCTCGCGCTGGTCCAAGATCTGGAACTCCAACATGGGCTACAGCTTCCGCCGCAATCCGGTGGCGGTGGTGAGCATGATCGTGTTCCTGCTGATCGCACTCGCCTCCTTCCTGGCGCCGGTGATCGCGCCTTATGATCCCTATGATCCGGCGCAGATCGACATCATGAACTCGGAATACCCGCCTGCCTGGGTAAGCGGCTCGCTGCCGGAGTTTGTGCTGGGTACCGACGACCAGGGCCGCGACCTGTGGTCCACCATCCTGTACGGGACCCGCCTGTCGCTGCTGATCGGCATTTGCGCCGTAGCGCTGCAAGCCTTCCTGGGCATTTCCATCGGTCTGATCGCCGGTTACGTGGGCGGCCGCCTGGACAGCCTGCTGATGCGGCTTGCTGACATCCAGCTGTCGTTCTCGACCCTGATGGTGGCGATCATCTTCCTGGCGGTGACGCAGGCGATGTTCGGAACCGACACCTTCAACAAATATGCGGTGGTGTTCCTGATCGCAGTGATCGGGGTGGCGGAATGGCCGCAATACGCCCGCACTGTCCGCGCCACTGTGCTGGCCGAAAAGAAGAAGGAATATGTCGACAGCGCCCGGGTGCTGGGTTTCGGCCCCATGCGGATCATGGTGCGGCACATCCTGCCGAACTCGCTGTCGCCGATCTTTGTGATCTCCACCGTGCAGGTCGCCAACGCGATCATCTCCGAGGCGTCGCTCAGCTTCCTGGGCCTGGGCATGCCGCCGAGCCAGCCGTCGCTGGGCTCGCTGATCTCTTCCGGCTTCGACTACATCTTCTCCGGCAGTTGGTGGATCACCGCCATTCCCGGCGTGGTGCTGGTGGTGCTGGTTCTTGTCATCAACCTGCTGGGCGACTGGATGCGTGACGTCCTGAACCCGAAACTCTACAAGGGGTAACGCGATGAGCCTTCTTTCCGTTCGCGACCTCACCGTCAAATTCGCCATGCGCGACCAGACGGTCACTGCCCTCAACGGCATTTCCTTCGACCTGGCCAAGGGCGAGCGCCTTGGCATCGTCGGCGAAAGCGGCGCCGGCAAGTCGATCACCGGGTTTTCGCTGATGAATCTCCTTAGCCGTCCTGGCTACATCGACAGCGGCAAGATCCTGTTCGAGGGCGAAGACGTCGTTCAGATGAATGACAAGCGCCTGCGCAATCTGCGCGGCAACCGGATGGCGATGATCTTCCAGGATCCGATGGTGACGCTGAACCCGGTGCTGACCATCGGCCAGCAGATGATCGAGACGCTGATGGCGCACCGCAAGCTGAGCCGCGAGGAGGCGCGCCAGATCGCCATCGTCAAGCTGCGCGAGGTCTATATCCCGTCGCCGGAGGAGCGGCTGGAACAATACCCGCACGAGCTGTCGGGCGGCATGCGGCAGCGGATCATCATCGCGATTGCGCTGCTGCTTGATCCGCAGCTGATCATCGCGGATGAGCCGACCACCGCGCTGGATGTGACCATCCAGGCCGACATCATGGAGCTGATGCTGGAGCTGTGCCAGTCCAACCAGGTGGGGCTGATCCTGATCACCCACGACCTGGGCGTGGTCAGCCAGATGACCGAGCGCACGCTGGTGATGTATGCGGGCCGGATCATCGAATCCGGGCGCACCCGCGAGATCATCAACGACCCGCAGCACCCCTATACCCAGGGCCTGATCAACGCGCTGCCGCAGCAGACGGTGCCGGGCCAGCGGCTGAAGCAGATCCCGGGCAATATGCCTGGCCTGGCCAGCATACCCGCTGGCTGCGCCTTCAACCCGCGCTGCAAATACGCCACGGACCTGTGCCGCAGCCGGGTGCCGGAAATCGTGCAATACGGCGAGGTCGCAGTGGCCTGCCACGAGGTGCAGCGCTTGCACAGCGATGAAGACCGTCAGGAGGCACGGGCATGAGCGACGCAAAGACAGGCCGCCCGCTGCTGGAGATCCGGAATCTGGAAAAACGGTTCGATCTCGACCACGGTTTTCTGGAAACCCTGAAGTTCAGGAAGGGCAAGATCGTGCGCGAGAGCCGCTCGGTCCATGCGGTGAACAACATCTCGCTGGAGGCCCGCAAGGGCGAGGCGCTGTGCGTGGTGGGCGAGTCGGGCTGCGGCAAGTCCACCGTGGCGCGGCTGGTGGCCGGGCTGCTGACCCCGACGGCAGGAGAAATCCACTATGGCGGCCAGCGCATCGACAACCTGTCGCGCGGCGGCATGCAGCCGCTGCGCAAGAAGATCCAGATGATCTTCCAGAACCCCTATGCCTCGCTCAACCCGCGCATGACCATCCGGCAGGCGCTGGAGGAGCCGGTGCGCCACCACTATCCCAGCGCCTCGGCGGCGGAGGTGCGCGACAAGGTGACCGAGGTGATGCTGTCGGTGGGCGTCGACCCCAGCTGGGCCAAGCGCTACCCGCACGAATTCTCCGGCGGCCAGCGCCAGCGGATCGCCATCGCCCGCGCGCTGACAGTGGATCCGGAGTTCATCATCGCGGATGAGCCGATCAGCGCGCTGGACGTGTCGATCCAGGCGCAGGTGCTGAACCTGATGCTGGAAGCCAAGGAAAGCCGCGGCCTCACCTATCTGTTCATCACCCACGATCTGAGCGTTGTGGAGCATTTCGGCACCCGCGTCGCGGTTCTTTACCTTGGGTCGGTTTGCGAGGTTGCGGACACCGCGACATTGTTCTCCAACCCCAAACACCCTTATACTCGGGCCTTGCTGTCCGCGGTGCCGCAGCTGAAGGACGACCGGCCGAACCACATCCGCCTCAAGGGCGAGATCCCGACGCCGATTAACCTGCCGAAAGGCTGCCCGTTCCAAAGCCGCTGCGCCTTTGCGGACGCACGATGCAAGAGTGAAAAGCCCAAGGCCATTCACCAGCCCGACGGCAGCATGGTTGCGTGCCATGCCGTCGAAGAAGACAGGCTGGATGCGGTGGCCGCCGGTTAAGACGGGACGCCCAGTTGGATATCATCTGGCTCAAGGACTTCGAGGCTTTGGTCGCGTGCAAGAACTTCTCGCGCGCGGCCGAAGAGCGCAATGTTAGCCAGCCGGCCTTTTCGCGCCGGATCCGGGCGCTGGAGAATGAGATCGGCGTGCGGCTGATCAACCGCGAGACTCTGCCGCTGACTCTGACGCCGGCCGGGGAAGTGTTCCTGTCGCAGTCGCGCATCATGCTGCGCACCTACGAGGAGACCATCGAACGCTGCCAGACCATCGACGCGGCGGGCGAGAATGTGATCCGCTTTGCCGCCTCGCAGTCGCTCTACATGACCCACTACAAGGCTTTGATTGCGCCGCTCGCCAGCGAGGGCGGGGTCGACACTGACCTCAATTCCACTTCCTGGGCCGCCGACCAGTTCGTCAGCGCGCTGCAGCAGGGCTATTGCGATGTGATCCTGACTTACTGGCACCCGTCGATGGATTTCCTGGGGCCGCTGGAGGTTGCCAATTTCGAATACCTGACGCTGTCCACCGACCGTTATGTGCCGGTCTCCCGCACCACCCCGGACGGCGCGGCAGAGTTTGCCTTCAAGACCGGCAGCAAGGATGCGGTGCCGCTGCTGTCCTATGGCGCGGTGTCGGCGCTGCGCTCGGTGCAGGAATTTGCCCTTACCCAGCTGCTGCCCGGGCAGAAGGTATTTGTCGTCAATCAGAACGCACTGGCCAACAGCGTCAAGGCGATGATCCAGGAGGGGTTCGGCATGGGCTGGCTGCCCCTCAGCCTGTGCCGAGAGGAAATCGCCTCCGGCCGGTTTGCTATTGTGGACGAACGGCTGGGCACCGATCTGGAAATCCGCCTGTACCGCGACCCGCGCAGCACCAAGCAGACGCTGGATGTGCTGTGGAAGCAGCTGAAACGCTCAGCGATGAAAGCGGCCTGAGGCGGGCCGTGCCGCCGGCCACTCGCCTGCTGATTGAACTGGAAAGCGACCGGTGAATCTGCCATTGCTTAGGGTGGCGCGTCATGGCGCTGCAGGGCTTCATGGCCGGAAGGGCAGGCGGAAATGCATTACCTCAAACGCGAGCTGTACGATCTCGTCAAAAGCGATGACGCCATTTTTGACTTCCTGCAGATCGGGTCGCTGGACGGGCTTTGGTACTGGGATCTGGAAAACCCTGAACACGAATGGATGAGTCCGGAATTCTGGCGCCTGTTCGGACTGGACCCGAAGGCAAAGCAGCATTTTGCTTCCGAATGGCAGGACCTGATTCATCCAGACGACCTGGCACTGGCGCTGGATAACTTCCACAAGCACCTGGAGGACCCGGGCCACCCCTATGACCAGATTGTCCGCTACCGGCATGCTGATGGTCATATGGTGACCGTGCGCTGCCGCGGTCTGGCGATCCGGGACGCGGCGGGCAAGCCGGTTCGCATGCTGGGGGCGCACAATGACCTCACCGCGCTGAAGGCCCGGGAAGCGGAGCTTGCGGCGGCGATTACCGGTCTGGCCGCAGAGGTGACACGCGCGAACACTGCCGTCGAGGCCCGCACGGCCTTTCTTGCAACCATGAGCCACGAGATCCGCACGCCGCTGAATGTGATCCTCGGCTTGCTGCACCTGATCAAGACTGATGAAACGGCTTCTGAGAAAACCCGGGAACGGGCGGATGTCGGACACCGGGCCGCCGAAATGCTGATGTCCCAGCTGGTCAATGTGCTGGAAACGGCGCGCATCGACTCTGACGCGATGGAGTATACTCCTAGACCTGAGGGGAGCGCGGATCTGGTGGCGCAATGGCGGGAGGCGTTGCAAGCCTCTGCCATCCGCTATGGCAAACCCCTGCGGACCTGGGTGTCCTCGGCGGATGATCTGCCGGACCAGCTGGTGCTTGACCTGCCGAAAGTCACCCAGGTGGTGAACAACCTGATCGACAATGCGGTGAAGTTTTCCTCCGGGGGCAGTGTCTGCATCTCGCTGGAACAGGATGCGGCGGCGGATTTGCCTGTCAGCATCACCGTTCTGGACACTGGCCCCGGCATCGCCGCAGAAGACCGCGGCCGGGTGTTCGAAAGGTTCACTCAGCTCGATAGTGCTGTGTCCCAGCACGCGGGCGGTTCCGGCCTGGGGTTGTCGATCTGTTACGAGCTGGCGGATCTGATGGGGGGCAGGCTGTCTATTCTGGACAAACCGCCGGAAGGTTTCAGCCTGGGCATCCGGCTGCATCTGCCGGAAGGCAAGAGCGGTCCAGCGCCGGGATGATTGTGATAGCCCGGAACCCGGCCTGTGCCGTGTAATGCCCCGGCGGCGGGCATCATGGCCCAGACAACAAAAAAGGCGCCCTGAGGCGCCTTGTTTTATTGGTCGGAGTGAGAGGATTCGAACCTCCGACCCCTGCCTCCCGAAGGCGAGTGCCCAGGATGAAAACCCAAGAAATAAGGGCTTTGGGCGTCGGCCATTGTGTTTCAGTGGCCGTCAGTTCCGGAATAACATTGCGGTTTCTTTGCGGACCCTTATTCGCCTCAATCAGAGCGGACAGCATCCAGCACGCGCTGTGACCCCGGTATGCGGCTCAGGTTGGTCTCGATCCTCGAGCGCCACTTCGGACCACGAGAGAGTGCATCTTCGTAATCATCACGCAGTTTGTCCGGTCGGCCCTGGGCGGGCGCCTCGATCAGGAATGCAGCCCGTCGTCTAACGTCGCGGTTCATTGCGGACAAGTGTTGTCTGGCTAGCGGTAGAGGCCCTGCCAGCAAGCATGCCCCTAGACTTAAGCTCGTCGCCGGACGGGGCCAGCCCCCGGACTACCAACCTGTAAAGCTCTGAGAGATGGAGTCGAAAACAGGCGTGATGTGGAGGCCTGAAGTCAGCCCCAACTCGTATATCGGTTTGAGTGACGGGGCTCAAAAGGTCCGATCAGCACGTCAATCTCGTGACCGACCTCTTTGACAAAGTAACGGTCCAATTCCGTGCCGAGCGTCTCGTCCTCGACCCAGGCTTCTGTTATGGAGTGGATCGGTATGACCCCTTCATAGAGGATCTCCGCTTGGGGATTTGTCGTCATGTTGCTCTGGAGGTTACTCTCCGTGCGGTATGAGCTACCTTTGAATGACCCGTAGGGGCTGCGATCCTCAAACATCTCCTCAAAGGCGAATACACTTCGATAACTCTTGTTCGAGCGAGTATATTCGCCTGAGGCGGCATTTCGGGCGTAGAACCGGCACTTTGCTCCAGGCAGGATCATCGCGTCGATCGCCAGAACGGCCCAATCGGCATGGTTTATCCGCTTGCGAACTGCGCTGAACATTTTCCAGTTGAAGCAGGTGACCGATAAACTGATTGAGTTCAGCTGATCGTCGAGCCGCCAAGGATCACTCCAAGCGTAATTAACCTTGTTGTCATCAAGGATCGATCGCGGAACCAGACCATGTTCTAGAATGCTGGGGAGGTTCGACACCTGTGTGAAATGCAGGAGTTGCGTGACTTGGCGATCACGCAGGAGTTCCACGAACCTGTTCCGGGGGACCATCTCCTAACCTCTCGCACCATAAAAAAACCGGGCGACAGTGTCACTAAGGCCGGTTGTTAGCAAGAGGTGGTATTGAGGCGGGCTGCATCAATCCGCAAAGCACCGCTGCAGCCCGGAGGGGACTCCTAAAGATCATCAACTAGGAAGAATTTTTTCTGCTCGTGCGCCGACTATGATCGACATTCCGCTGGAAACTTGGCGGAGACAGTAACCTTTGTCCCGCCACACATCCCCACATTCACTGTCGCTATATCGAAGACATGCAGCGCATGCTGCGTCACTTCTGAGAGGGTAGCGATGAATAGGAAACCGCATGAAGATACCCGGCTGGCAAACTATGTAGAACGCCGGGTTCTGGAACTGAAATCGAAGAAAAGTCAGGCAGAGATCGCCGTGCAGGCTGGATACGTGAACCAGAACATGATCACGATGATCAAGCAGGGCCGCTCCAAGGTGGCGTTGGATCGCGTGCCGACTCTGGCACTTGCGCTGGAAGCGGATCCTGCATTCGTGATGCAGCTCGCCTTGGAGCAGGCGATTGGCCGGACGGCCGCTGAGGCAGTCACGGAAGTGTTCGGTGAGCCCGTGACTAGGAACGAGCGCGGCTGGCTCCGGGAGATCCGGAGCGCCTCCGGCAATAGCGATCCTCGGCTAACCTGCAGGTCACAGACGACAATCCGGAAAATCTTCGGGAGGCCGGCATGATGAACGAGCAGATTGCCCTGACAACCAACGAGCGCGCCTGGCTGCGCTTCCTGCGCGATTTGAGCGTCGGCAGCGACCCGGCTCCCACCTTGCGCCATGTGCAGCTTCTGCGGCGCGTTTTGCGTAGGAGCAGTCGCCGGGCCGACCGGCATGGCCGCGCATAGCGTGATTTGGCCTTGTCGCGCCCTCGTAGTTCAAAGAGAGTTCCAGGCGGCGGCAAGGCAGGGAGCCAGGAGAGCATGGCATCAAAGAAGACGCTGAACGCGAAGAACCTCGAAACGCTCGGAGCGGCGCGGTTGGCCGAACTTCTGATCGAGATTAGCTCCGGTGATGCCACCGCCAAACGCCGACTGCGTCTGGAGCTGGCAGGCACGTTCAGCCCGAAGGAAGCCGCGCGCGAGATCCGCAAGCGGATCACTCAGATCGGGCGGGCGCAGAGTTTTGTCGATTGGCGCAAGCGGCGTGCCCTGATCAAGGATCTTGATGCCCAGAGACACGCCATCGTCGAGAAGGTGATGCTGGACGATCCGGCGGAAGCGCTCGACCTCATGTGGCGGTTCTTGGCGCTGGCCAATCCGGTCTTTGGTCGGTGCGACGATTCCAGCGGCACGGTGATCCATGTGTTCCACACGGCCGTGGAGAATCTCGCAGAGATCGCTGCTGCCGCGTCACCCGCCCCGGACATACTGGCAGACCGGATGTTCACCGCTCTGCAGGACAATGGCTACGGCCAGTATGACGATCTGATCGCCACCCTGGTTCCGGTGCTGGGGGAGACCGGGCTGGCCCACTTGAAGACTCTTGTCGAGGCCCTGGACCAAGCTCCGGTTACCCAGCCCGCCAAGGACGAGGAAGACATCATTGGCTGGGGATCGGACGGGCCGGTCTACGCCCGGGAAATCGCCGAAACGTCGCGCAAGAGCACGGTCGATATGGCGCTGAGGGACATCGCCGACGCCCAAGGCGATGTGGACGCTTACTTAGCCCGTTACGACGCCAAGACCCGTCGGCTTCCAGGGATCGCAGCCAGCATCGCGACCCGGCTCCTGGCGGCGGACCGGGCTGAAGAGGCACTCGAAATATTGGAGGCAGCCGAAACCGATGGTCGACGCTGGGTGCCGCAGGACTGGCACCACACTCGGCTTGAAGTGCTTGAGGGGCTCGGCCGGGGCGAGGAAGCACAGGAACAGCGCTGGTCGGAATTCGAACGCCAACTCTCGACGGATGACCTGCGCGCCTTTTTAAAACGTCTGCCGGACTTCGAGGATGTCGAGGCCGAGGACCGGGCGCTGGACCACGCCGGGCGCCATCCCGATCTGCTGCTCGCGCTGAGCTTCCTGATTCAATGGCCAGCCCACGACCGGGCGGCGGCGCTGATCCTGGAGCGGTCTGAGGAGCTCGACGGCAATCACTACGAATACCTTTCCCCGGCGGCCGATGCATTATCCGAGCGCCACCCGCTGGCAGCAACGTGCCTGTTACGCGCGATGATCGATTTTACCCTGAACGATGCCCGATCCAGCCGCTACAAGCACGCCGCCCGTCACCTGGTTGACTGTGTCGAGTTGGCAGCGCGGATTGAGGATTATGGCGTCGTTTCTCCGCATGACGATTATCTAGCCGACCTGCGCACCCGGCATTTTCGGAAGTCGGGCTTCTGGGCCCGTGTCGGGGAACTGCTGTAACAAACCGGCAACGCCACGGGTGGATTATTACGCCTTGTCCCATCAGGTTGACGTTGTGGTGGAGCTGATCTGGACTTGGATTTCGGATAGGTCATGCTCTGACCTGTGCCCCCATTGAAGAGGCCGTGTGCGTCTTGGAGAGGATGGGAAGGAAGTAACATTGGAATGCCGACAAGGAATGGCTCGACAGGCGCGCCTCGCCGGATCCCTGTTTAGGGTTTCCATCTAGGTTGACAAAGGTTGACATAAACCGGCCCCGAGCAGGCACCATGTCAACCTGTGGACCTCGAACTCTCTCTGTTTCAGGCCGAAAGGTTGTCTCTATGTTTACCTTAAGTTGACAAATCTGGGCCGAAATCTCGTTTTTTCGGACTGAATGTAAACCTTGGCGGCTGACAAGCCCAATAAAACAAGGTGCTTCCGGAAACCCGAAGAACGGTAAGGTCGCTAGAACCCTTTTATGCTGAGGAACATGGTCCTTGCATGTCGCCACATTCTTACCAAGTGGCAGAGACACGCGCAGGTCACTCGAACATCGGGCGATGAGTATCGATCTGCAAAAGAATGAGGATCACGCTCAGAGACGTGCACAACGCGCCTGAGAACGCATGGACATACCGGCAAGGTAGTAGACCAGTGAAGAGTCAGTTCGGGGTGCAGCGGTTCACGATTGCGGACATGTAATTGGGTGGTATCCACTTCGTTGATTGGCGCTGGATGTGGCTGTTGGCATAATCGTCCAGAGGAGCATTGGCGGCGCGCCACTGCGATTGCGCCCTCTCCGCCCTAGGGGCGCATCCTCCCGTTGCTACCGCAGCTTACGCCACCGCTCGCCTTTCACCCAACACCCCTTGGAAGTCACACCGGTCTGGCCGCTGTGCGACTTCCTTGGGGGGATCGGATAGGTATTCACGTCATCCCAGTAGCTACCTTGCTATATCTACATACAGCTACATGAACCTACAGCACAGGAGGACGAGGAAGCATATGAGCAGGAAGGTGGACGACGTGGTGAACAGGAAGATGGATCTCGGAAAGTTGGCGGTCGGCTATGTCCGTGTTTCCACGGTCGGCCAGGGAGAGAGCGGTATCAGCCTGGAGGCCCAGAAGGCTGCTATCCGGACCTTTGCCGAGCACGCAGGTTACACTTTGGTCGAGATCTTCGAAGATGTCGCCTCTGGTGTGGGCAAGAAGAGCTTTCACAGCCGTAAGGGATTGAAAAACGCGCTTGATCTCGCAGTTCGTGCAGGTGCGGATCTTTTCGTTTGGGACTGGGATCGCCTGTCTCGGTTTGCCGGGTTTGAAGACCAGCTGCGGACCGTGCTTTCGGATCTCGACAGGGTCATCTGCGTGAAGAAATTGAACATGATGGCTGAAGCTTCACGTGCTGCAATCCATGCTCATGATGAACGGGTCGCGGGGGAGATCTCCCGGGCGACAAAGAAGGGTATGGATAGAAAACGTGCAGAAGGAGCCGTGTTCGGCAATCCTGAGATCCTCACAGATGCCCAGCCGCTTGGAGTTGCCGCAAATTCCAACAATGCCTGTGAGCATGTCCGCCGGATCGCAGATGTGCTGCGTGGCCTTGATGATCCTTTCGCCCCCACCTACGCGCAGGTCGCTAGGCTCCTGAATGAGAAAGGCCTCCGGACCCTCCATGGCAAGGAATGGACTGTCTCCCGTTCACGGATTCCGGTGAAACGGGCACGCGAGATTATCAGAAATGACGAAGAGGACGCACTGCAGTCGCTGCCGACATACGGAATGGTCTGATCCGCGGTGAGGAATGGATCTGTATCCCGGTAGGAGCCACCGCACATAACAATGGAGAACTCGAAGTCCTAGAAAATTTCGATGTTCTTGAGGGGGATGCTTTCTGGGGCCGCCAGCATCCTGACCTCGGAAGCTCCCATACCAATTCACGGGGTGCCATAATCGCTCAGCGTCTCTTTAGCTGGCATCTAGTGCTTCTTGCTAAACGGGGGGGCTATGACAATCGTCGCACTTTCAGCGAGCGCCTTAGCAAGTCTGAACCACTACAGATCATCCATTCCTCGAGTCCGGCATCCAACTCGGTGCCTGCGCCCAGTCCCACGGCTGCGGCTGGAGCAGTGTGATCAGGACCGACACGGTCGTCGCCTCTCCCGTCACGCCATACTCTCTCAGAAGGAAATGCCCCCATTGAATGGCTCGTTCCGTGCCTCTGCCATGACCGGCTCTCCGTGGCTTTTCCGGGAAGAACATGAACTGCCGATCCCGGTTTGAAAAGAAACGCAGTGACGTCGTTCGTCTCGCCCAAGAACGCAAAGAATTTGACTTAGAGCTCGTGCGTTTTCGAGATTGCCTTCCGTTATCGCCTCACCGGCGTCCGGTATCACGAGAGCATTGTCGCCGGAAATTTTGTGCCATAGGTTGAGGCGAAATGGCGACGCCCGGATCAACCGGAAAGTCATGCGGAGGATACATGCCAGACACAAGTTATACTGAAACTTCCTATGACCCGCTTTCCAGTCCCGAGACCATCCAGCTCGCCGCGGATCGCCTGGAGGAACTTCGAAAACGTCTGCTGGACTCCTCCCGCAGCAATCCACTCATCAACATCAAGTTCAAGCCGAACTCGACGAATGTTCTCCGCGTCGTCGACGAGTTGCCTGATATACTCCGTTTCAACCTTACCAACGGCACGGCCATGCGCCTCGTTTCGCTGCCGCCGCTCGAGGAGGAGCTGCCTGACGAACAGACCGACGAGTTCCTTGACGCGTTGCACCTTGCGCGGAACGAGGACCAGACCTACCTGGACGAGCTTGAGGCGCTTGACCCCGAAACGAAGTCCTATGCCGAGAAGGAACTGAAGATCGAGCGCGCCCTCAAGGACCGTGTGCGCGCGGTCCTCGGCCTGCCTGAGCGGCAGACGAAGGAAAGCCCCTCACTCGCGGAACATGCGCGGGCCCACGGCATCTCGCCGGGTTTCGCGCTCCCCTATCCCGAAGACGAACACGAAGATGGGCGGCACAACGACACCGATATCCAGACGCTGATGCTTCCCGACAAGCTCAGCCGCGTTGCGAAGGGATTGCTTGAAAAGGGGCGTGGTTTCGAACGGGAAACCGGTGTCAACGTGCTCCACGCTGCATTCGGTTTCCTCGAATGGAAAAACTCGGGCGAGCGGGAAAAATACGTCAGCCCCCTCCTCCTTCTCGAGATCCGGATCGAGAGGAAAAAATCGCCGCAGGGCGCACAATTCAAGATCTGTGGCGAAGGCCGCGTTCTCGTCAACACCACGCTCAAGCAGAAGCTCTCCGCCGAGCACCGTCTCGAGCTTCCGGGTTACGAATCCGGTTCAATCGAGGATTATTTCGCCGAGGTCGCCGAGGCTGCGCCTAAGGGGTGGGACTGGAAGGTTCGTCGCGAAGTCGCCTTTGGCATCTTTCCGTCCTCGAAGATTGCCATGTATCACGACCTCGACCCGACGACGCGGCCGCTGGCCGAGAATCCGATTGTAAAGTCTCTCCTAGTCACAACGGGCTCCGGCGAGAGCACCTATGCTGAGGTCTACGGCACCGATACCCTGGAGGTCGCCCGCAAGGTGCCGCACCTGGTGATGGACGCCGACGCTTCCCAGTTCTCGGCACTCGTCGACGTAGCCAACGGTGAGCACCTCAGCATCGAGGGGCCGCCGGGGTCGGGCAAGAGCCAGACCATCGTGAACCTGATCGCCGCGGCGCTGGCCGGCGGCAAGAAGGTCCTCTTCGTCGCCGAGAAGCTCACCGCGCTTGATGTCGTCCGTAACCGCCTCGAGGCCGTCGAACTCGGCGAGTTCATCCTGCCCCTCCAAGCGGGGCGCGGCACACGCGACAAAGTCTACCAGAGTCTCGAGGAACGGCTGGGGATCGAGCGACCCGACGACCGCGTCCGCCGCAACTTCGCCAGCCGCCAGGATGCGCTTGAGCGCCGCCGGCAGTCCCTGCAAGACTACCTCGATGCCCTCGGCGCCGATTTCGGCACCTCGGGATATTCCGTCTACGACGTCATCGGTCACGGCATCGCCACGAGCGAGATCCGCGAGCAGATCCCGCGCGAAGTGCGCCGCATCCGGCTCGCCTCCCCGGAAGCCCTCGGCCCGGCACGGATCGACGCCCTCGTCGCCGATGCCAAAGCCTTTTCCGAGCGGCTCGGCAAGATCAACCGCATGCCAGCGCTCTGGCTCGACGCCCGGGCCGCTATCCTCAGCCGCGACGACGCGGAGGACACCTGCGACCGCGCGGGTCACCTCGCCGACGATCTCGATACTTTCGAGCGCAATGCACGCGTCTCGGAGCTCGCGCCGCTTCTCGGCGCCTCCGTCTTCGAGGTCGATCTCGCTGGCCTCGAGGTTCTGCTCACCGCGATGACCGAACATGGCGATGCTCTCGATCCGGCCCTCGTGGAGACCCTCTCCGACCCGGGCCGTCGGCGCGCTGTGCGAGACCTCTGCGGCCAGGTCCAGGAGCGCCAGACGGTCCTGGCACGGCTGGCGCGCGCGCTGCCCGACCCTGAGGGCTGGAATCTCGACGGCCGCCTCTCCGAGGCGAGAGAGTTCGCATCCCGGAACGGCGACATCCTCGACCCGGCCGCCCATCGCGAGCGCATCGCCCAGTGCGAAAACAGGCTTGCCTGGACAGAGAAGGCGCTCGATGCCGCACGCGCTCTTCCGGCGAACTGGGCCGAGAGCACGCAGAAGCCTCTCTCCGAGCTCAAGGCGGACGTGGCGCGCATCCTCGATGCCCCCGACGCCGTCTTGGCACTGCGCAAGACCGATCCCATGCGCCAAGTCGGCACCGCGGCGGCGCGGTTCCAGAAGCGGCACGCAGAGCTTTCGGAGGCACTCGGCCGTATCCGACAGGCTCTGCCCCAGGCCGACAAACATGATCCCGCCAGCTTGTTGCAGGCGGCGCGCAGGATCGCCGATGCCGGCATGTTCCGGTTCATGTCGAGCGACTACAAGAGCGCTCGTAACGTCTACGTCGGCACGCTCGGCGGACAGGCGGGCGAAACGCGGGAGACCATGGCCGACCGACTGCGGACATATGCCGACTGGCTCGAGAAACGCCGGGCGTTCGAAGCCGATGACGCGCTCAAGGTAGCATTCGGCGAGCATTTCCGCGGCATGGCGACTGTGCCTGCAACGATTTCAGAGATCGCGAGCTTTTATACCACCTGCGCGGAAATCGCCGGGCAGGACGAGATGCTGCGTGCTACGCTCGAGGGCGGCGACATCGCGGATCTCGAAGACCTCGCGGCACTCGTTCACGTGCCTGAGCAATCCCTCGAAGAGCTCGAGCGTGAGGAGGCGTCGCTGCGGGAGGCGCTCGATCTCGAGAAGACGCGGCTCGAGGAGGCCAAGGGTCATATCGCTCTCTTCGGGCAGCGCTTGAGTGTCCCGCTCGACGAAATCGACGAGACGCTCAAGCGCAAGCGCCGCGAGAGCGAACTGACCGAGGCGATTGAGGCCTCGTCGGCATCGACGATCATTGGCGACCGGTTCCGGGGCGTGAGCACCCAGACCGACACGCTCACGCTGGAATGCAGTCTCGCCGAGACGCTTGTCGCGGCGCCCGATCCGGCCCTGGCGATCTCGATTCTGAAGTCCGGAAGGGCTCTGACCCTTCTTGACGCGCTGGTCGAGTTCAGGGAGCGGCATGAGGCGATCTCGGCTGAGGCCGCCACCTTCGGCGAGCTTCTCGATCTGCCCGAGGAAGCAAGGGGAGCCGCTGTGCTCGCGGCTCGCACCGACGACCTCCGGCACGCGGCGAGCGACCCGTCCTCGCTGATGGAGCGCGCTCGACTGCGCCGGAGTGAAGAAACGCTGCGCGAGCACGGTTTCGGCACGCTCGTCGACTGGGTTCTCCACGAGGGCGACACATTCGACCCCGAACGCCTAGGGCCGATCGCGCGGGCCATCATCGCCAAGGCGATGGCCGATCGCGCCTTCGAGATCGATGCCGACCGCTTGCAAGGCTATGACGGTGAGGATTTCGACCGTATTCGGGCGGAGATCGCAGAGAAGGACCGGGAGCTCATCGCGATGTCGCGCGGGGTCGTGCGCAACCAGCTTATCGCCGACGCCCGGCCACCTGGCGGCACCAATGTCGGTCTGAAGTCGAAGTTTAGCGACATGAGCCTTATCCGCAATGAAATGGGAAAGAAGCGGAACCGCATCGGTGTGCGGGACCTCACTCGGCGTGCTGGCCGGGCGCTTCTCGAGCTCAAGCCCTGCTGGATGATGTCGCCGCTCGCGGTAGCACAGTATCTCCATGACGGGCTGGCCTTCGATCTCGTGGTGATCGACGAGGCCTCCCAGATGACGCCCGAGAACGCCGTCGGCGCGCTCAGCCGCGGCCGCCAGGCGGTCGTCGTGGGCGACACCAAGCAGTTGCCGCCGACCAGCTTCTTCAAGAAGATGCTGGACGATTCCGATACCGATGAGGACCTGCGCGAGGACAGCGAGAGCATCCTCGACATGGCGAACATGACTTTCCGGCCGGTGCGCCAGCTGCGCTGGCACTACCGCTCGCGCCACTCAGCCCTGATCGCATTCTCGAACGAGTGGATGTATGATGGCAAGCTCACGATCTTCCCGTCCGCCAGGGAGGACGATTCCGAGTTCGGTGTCCACCTCGTCGAGACCGGCGGGACCTATCGCGGCAAGACCAACGAGACGGAGGCACGCGCGGTGGTTGCCGCTGTGCTCCGCCACATGCGGGAATATCCCGACCTCTCGCTCGGCGTCTGCACGATGAACACCGACCAGAAGGAGCTCATTCTCGAGGAGTTCGAGCGGGAGCGCGAACGCAACCAGCATGTCGAGGACTACGTCCGTAACTGGGAGGAGCGCAACGATGCGCTCGAGGAATTCTTCGTCAAGAACCTCGAGACGATCCAGGGTGACGAGCGCGACGTAATGTTCATCTCGACGCTCTACGGAGCCGAGAAGGCGGGCGGACGCCCGCACCAGCGCTTCGGCCCGATCAACTCGAGCCACGGCCATCGCCGCCTCAACGTGCTCTTCACCCGGGCCAAGCGGAAGATCGTGACCTTCACCTCGCTCAAACCCACCGACATCCTCGTCGACGAGAGCAAGAACCGCGGCGTGCACATGTTCCGGGCCTGGCTCGAATATTGCGGCTCGGGCCGGGTGCCGGACCGCGCGCAGAGCGGCGGTGAGACCGAAAGCCCCTTCGAGGACTACGTGGCCAAGCAGATCGAGGCGATGGGCTGCGAGGCGGTGCCCCAGGTCGGCGCCGCCGGCTACCGGATCGATATCGGCGTGCGCCACCCGGATTGGCCCTACGGCTACATCCTCGGCGTCGAATGCGACGGCGCGAGCTACCACTCCTCCAAGTCGAGCCGTGATCGCGACCGGCTTCGTCAGGAGGTTCTCGAGGATCTCGGCTGGCACTTCCACCGGATCTGGTCGACGGATTGGTTCAACGACCCCCGCACCCAAGTCGAGCGCCTGCGCGAGGCAATCGATGCCGCGCTCGAGCGCGCAAAGGCATCCGGCCCCCCCAGAAACCAGGTCGAGGAAGACAGCCCGGTCGCCTTTCTGACCCGGATCGCGGAGGAGCCCGAATGCGCCGTGGCCCCGAGCCCTTCCCTGAGAAGGGCAGCACAGGGGAACTCCTTCCAGGGCGAGCTCTGCAGCCGTGCGCAGGGCGAAGCTGAGGAGGATGCAGGGAGCGACGCGGCCCCCGACGACCTGGTCGTCAAGCGGGAGACCTCTACCGCGACTCGCGTGGTGCTCGAAACCGCGGTCCCCACGATCGGTCTCGGCAGCTACGTCAGGATCGAGAACCTCTCCGAGGAGGGACGCAAGCTCGCCTTCACCCTCGTTAAGGAGGGTAATGATCTCGAGAACGGCCAGGTCGGGGTTCGCACACCTCTCGGCCAGGCTCTGATCGATGCCCAGGTCGGCGACGAGGTCGAATACCAGGTTGGGGTCCTGATCAAGGAAGTCCGGGTCCTCGCTATCATCTAAGCTCGGAACTAGCTCGTTGAGCCGCAAGGGGCGCGCCGCCAGCTTTTGCCACGAGGCTGGCCGTGCGCCCTTTCGCCTTTCTACCGGGGCTTCAGCGGGGGTGCGTTCTGGCTCCGCCACATCCGGACAAATGAAACCTCCCGTTGCCGCACGTCTCTTCACGTTGCTTTGCGGTTGTTGTGGTTGCCTGACCGGACTGGGACGGGCGAAAGTTTGGGTCATCCCTCTTCGCTAATACTTTTTCGCATTCGCGGGGCCCGAATAACTTCGTTGGATCCACGTCCAGCGCGTTTGCGATTCCTTCGAGAGTGGCAAGTGAAGCGGCATGTCGTGCATTCTCGATCTTGCCGACATGCGCACGGTCAACATGTGCGATGCGCGCGGCTGCTTCTTGGTTCAGCGCCTTGGTCGAGCGAATATCTCGAATATTGGCTGCGACCCTGTTTCGTAGCTTCATCCGGGCAGTCTGCATGTTCCTAAGCCAAGCGGCCACGTCATTTACACCGCATTCCGATCAATCGGGGCACTAATCGTTATCAACACCGGTTTGGCTACTATCCGGTATCTGCTTCAACTGACGCTCCACCTCGGCAACCAGGTCCAACATGCTCATGTCCAGGCCCTTGCTTAGGGCGTGCAAGGCCGAGAGCGATGGTTGTCGGCGGCCGGTTTCCAGAAACGAGATGAAGCGCGCCGAAACATCGGCTCGTTCGGCAAGCTCTTCCTGCGTCAGGCGTGCTTTTTCGCGCTGCTCCACGAGCGCGGCTGCGAAAGCTGCCACAAGGTGTTCGTTCTGCCGATCCATGCGGATAGCCATCCCGCATGGGTTGACATGCCGCCACGAACAGTTGTTCTAGTTGCTCGAAAAGAACGAATCCGAACGAAGGAAATATCGAGTAAATGAAAACACTTAGTTGCCTCACGGCTCCTGCCTGGGGCTGGTAATCCCCCACATCCGGCATTTCACATCAATCCAATTTCCCACGTGCTGCCTCCGACTTCCCTCGCACGGTAGTCGAAGCAGCGACAACAACAGGTGATCCATGAGCTACGCCACCATCACGATCGGTGACCTTCTCGCTGACGTGAACAGCCGGTATTTCCTACCAGCCATCCAGCGGCCCTATGTCTGGGCTGCGGACCAGGTCATCACCCTAGTCGACTCGCTGATGAAGGGCTACCCGATCAGCTCCTTCATGTTCTGGGCCGTCGATGATGACCTTAAGCGGGAGTTGAAGATCTACAACTTCATCGAGAACTGGAAGCCGGGGATGCTGAACCCGACTGCTTCCGCCGATGGCCGGGACGTCACGCTGGTGCTGGATGGTCAGCAACGCATCACATCGCTGCTGATCGCTCTTCGCGGCACCTTTTCCGAGAAGGCGAAATACAAACGGCGCTCCAGCGCAGATGCATGGACGGAAAAGACCCTTTACCTGGACCTGCTTCAGGATCCTTCAGGTGACTACGAGGAGGAAGGCGCGGATCTTGGTGTCAGCTACGGCCTGCGCTTTCATGCGGTGCCGCCGCGCAACGACTATCGGCGGCATTGGTTTCGGCTGGGCGACATGCTGAACTATCGCACAGAAGAGCAACTGAACAATCTGATCGAGGATACAGTCGCGAAGCTGCACCATGGGGTGACTGCCTTTGAGCGCGAGCTCATTACAACGACACTGCGGCGCCTTCATGAGGTCATCTGGGCTGAAGAGGTGATCAACTACTACACTGAGGCCAGCCTCTCCGTTGATCGCGTTCTGGACATCTTCGTGCGTGCCAATGATGGCGGGACCAAGCTGTCGAAGTCCGATCTCATGATGTCGATGATCACGTCGAAATGGCAAAGCGGTTCGGCCCGAGATGTGGTGTTCGGATTTGTCGACCACATCAACAATGGCCTTGGCGCCGACAACAAGATCACCAAGGACTTCGTGTTGAAGGCCTGCCTCGTTCTGTGTGGCTACGACGTGAAATACAACGTGTCCAACTTCACGACGCAATCGATCGCCGAGATCGAGCAGAAATGGCCGACCGTCAGGGATGCGATCGAGCGGACTTTCCGTTTCCTGAACGGATTGGGCATCTCGGCGGAAAACCTCACCTCGTTGAATGCCGTGCTGCCGATCACCTGGTATCTGTTCCACGCGCCGGGCGTGACATTGCGAGGTTCGTCAGAGTTCGACCGACAGAACGCCCGGGCCGTTCAGCGCTGGCTTCTCAACAGCCTGCTGATGGGCGTGTTCGCCGGAACATCAGACAGGACCATTTCCATCGCGCGCACGACATTGAAGGATGCGAGCCATGTAAGTCGCAACTTCCCGGAGGAACAGCTCTATCACTCGCTGGCGATCGGCGGACGCATGACCAAGCTGGACGAGCGTGGCGTCGAGGATCTGCTGGAGTTGAAATATGGCAAACCCAAGATCTTCCTCGCCCTGTCGCTGTTATACGATGATCTCGATTGGGGTGGCACGATCTACCATGTCGATCACATCATCCCCAAGGCCAGGGCCGCGCGTCGCATTCTGATGGGGATGAATCTGCCCGAACATCGCATCCGGGAAATCACTGGTTCCGTCGATTTACTTGGCAATCTGCAACTGCTGCCGGCTCAGGAGAATATCGAGAAAGGCGATCTGCCGTTCGAGTCATGGATCACCGGCCGCAGTGATGCATACCGCGACCGACACTTGATTGAGCACGCGCCGGATCTTTGGACTGCCTCCATGCTACCCGAGTTCGTGCGTGGCCGGGAACGGCTTGTCCGACAACGACTGTTGTCGCTTACTGAACGGGAGCCAGCATGATGGATCGGGAAGAGTTGAAGAAGGCATGCCTGGAGCGTCTTGAAGCGGTTGCGATCGAGCACCCTTCGGGCCACCAGGGAAAACTCGCGGCGCGGTATCTGTTGCGCTGCAAGAATGGCGACAGGGTCGAGGTGATGTTTGAAAAAGGGCCGAAGACCCCAGTCAACTTCTGGGTGGCGCACAAGCGTGCCCTCGGTCTGATTGCTGAGCCGGGGCTGCATTTCCAATCATCACCAGCCTCAGCGCTGTTCGCCAATAAGGGCTCAAACGGAAAACCGATCTATGGGCGCCACTCGGCCCTGAAGTCGATGCGCGAGTTGGAAAACGCGGACCTGATCTGCTTCCGGATCGCCTCAGTCTCCGAGCTTGAACGTATTCTGACAGTCCTGCAGGGATGAGGTCTTGCTGTCTGGAGGCTCTCTGAGGGCGCTCAGGGCGGGCCTTTGGCGTCAGCGCTGTCAGGTGTTGAAAACAGACACGGACGCTGCCTGAGAGCGCCATAGCTCGCCTGGCGCAGCGCTGATGTGGGGCGAACAACCTACCTTGCCGTCGCCTCCAGAGTTCATTTGCATTGCTTAGATCGCCGCTCACTACTAATTTCTATGCTTTAGTAGTGAACACATGATATGCGTAACAATATAAGGCCTTTACGCCCATCACAAAATACAAACACACAAGAAGAAGACACCCCTTGCAGGACGTTGTTGGTTACATCCGTGTTTCTACCCCTAGACAGGCACAGGAAGGTGGTAGTTTGGAAGAGCAGGCCTATGTGGTGCGTGGTTTCTGTGATGAGAAGAAGTTGAACCGGTTGACGATCGAAGAAGACGATTGCTCTGCTGCCGGTGCTCAGGGTCATCTGTATCGTCCTGGGCTGCGGCGCGCGCTCCGGATCGCCAAGGAGAAGAACGCAGCGATCCTAGTGCCCAGTGTAGATCGCCTCGCACGTCACCCGGCCGTGTTGGAAGACATTTTTGAAAGCAACGTGTCGGTGATCTCCATCGCAGAACGTCGCCGTGTAGGGCGCAAGAGCCTCGAACGTCTACTCCACGACGCACAGCGTGATCGTGACGAAATTGCTGGTCGGGCGCGCGACGGCATGGCGCGCGCGAAAAAGCGTGGTGTCAAGCTGGGGAACAGGACCAACCTTCCTTTTGCACAGCGCAAGGGGGCGATCTCCAATGCGGCGAGAGCTGACCGTAAAGCACAGGAACTCGCAGATTTTATCGAACGCACGCCCGGCTGGGAGAAGATGACCCCTCGGGAGAAGGTGGAACTGGTGAACCGCTCCGGACCTCATAATCTCAAAAGCGAGAAACGTGACGAGCGCCGTCCCTGGACGGAAGGCAGCATCCGGAAACCTCTCAAACGTGCGGAAGAGGAACTTTTGCTTCGCAAGGAGATGGAAGAGGAACCGGTCGTCATTGCGCCGAACTGGGCGTGGGATGCGTCCCAGGCGAGACCGGCGAACGACCAGGGTGGTGGCGCCGTTCATGAAGTGGCACTTGGCGAAGACACACCTGTCGCGGACGTCTACAAGGATCATCCGGGATTCGGGAAGTTCTGACGCGCATTCGCTGCAATCGTGCTTGCGCTCGCGGCCTCGCCATAACATCCTATGCGGGAAAACAATTTGAGGCAGTGATGAGCAATAACGACGTCAAGAGTTTGGGCAGTTTCGTCTGGTCGATTGCCGAACTTCTCCGGGGCGATTTCAAGCAGTCCGAATACGGTAAGGTCGTGCTGCCTTTCGTGGTGTTGCGTCGTCTCGATTGCATCCTGGCGCCGACCAAGGATGCCGTGCTCTCCCTCGCTGACACTCTCCCGGACGACATGGACGAGATCGCCCGGTCGCAGATCCTCTATGCGGCCAGTGGCGATGGTATCAGCGCCTACAACACCAGCCGCTTCACTTTCGCGACGATGCGGCAACAGCAGGCGAGTGACATCCACAAGAACCTCACGGACTTCATTACGAAGTTCTCGCCCAACGTCCGCGACATCTTCCTCGACAAATTCCTGTTCACGGACCAACTCAAGCGCCTGAACGACGCCGGTATCCTCTGGCAGGTGTTTGAGCGCTTTTCTCAGGTCGATCTGCATCCGGACCACGTCAGTAATATAGAGATGGGCTACCTCTTCGAGGATCTCATCCGGCGCTTCTCGGAAATCTCCAATGAGACAGCAGGGGAACACTTCACCCCACGCGAGGTGATCCGGCTGATCGTCTCGCTTCTCCTCGTCAACGATGCCGACGCGCTGACTGGCGCAGGTGTGATCCGGCAGGTTTACGACCCAGCCTGCGGCACTGGTGGTATGCTGGCGATCACAGAGGAGGAGATGAAGCAGCTCAACCCCGGCATCCGGGTGGAACTGTTCGGTCAGGAGCTGAACCCGGAATCCTTTGCGATCTGCAAATCCGACATGCTGGTCACCGGCCATGATCCCGAGAATATCGCCTTCGGCAACACGCTCACCCAGGATGCGCACAAAGGTAAGCAGTTTCACTACATGCTTTCGAATCCGCCCTATGGCGTGGATTGGAAGAAATACCAGGACCCGATCAAGGAAGAGGCCGCGACGCTGGGCTATGACGGTCGCTTCGGCGCCGGGCTGCCGCGCATCTCGGATGGCCAGCTCCTATTCCTGCAGCACATGATTTCCAAGATGCGCGACGACCTCCAGGGCTCGCGTATCGGCATCGTCATGAACGGCTCGCCACTCTTCACAGGCGGTGCGGGATCGGGCGAGAGCGAGGTCCGCCGCTGGATGCTAGAGAACGACTGGGTCGAAGCGATCATCGCCCTGCCGACAGACCTCTTCTACAACACCGGCATCCAGACCTATGTCTGGCTCCTGACCAATCGCAAGGACATCGCACGCCAGGGCAAGGTGCAGCTGATCGACGCCAGTGGCGAGCGGTTTTGGCGCTCGATGCGCAAGTCGCTCGGCTCCAAGCGCCGCGAGATCCCCGAGGACGCCACGCGCGAAATTGCCGAGATCTACCACGACATGCTGAACGGCAACTCCGGCTGGGAGGATGTGTCCAAGATCTTCGACACCACCGACTTCGGCTATCGCGAGATCCGGGTCGAGCGGCCATTGAAACTGCGTTTAGAGGTGACCGAGGAGGCGCTGGAGGCTGTGTTCGAGGCCAAGCCGGTTCAGAGGCTCGATACAGTCGCGCAGGAGGCTATCAGGGCCGCTCTGGCCGCCCTGATAGGGGTAGGCGCCTGGATGGACCGTGAGGCCTTTCTGAAGGCGCTCAAGGTCGCCCTGAAGGCCGAAGGTGTCAAGATCGGTGCGCCAGTGATCAAGGCGATCATTGCGACCCTGGGTGAACGTGACGATGAGGCCGCGATCTGTCGCGATAAGGACGGCAACCCAGAACCAGACACCAGTCTGCGCGATCATGAACTGGTGCCGCTGGGTGAGGACTGGCGGGACTATGTAGCGCGCGAGGTCACGCCTTTCGTGCCTGATGCCTGGGTGGATAAGAGCCATTGCGACGCCACCGACGGTAAGGTCGGCCGCGTGGGCTACGAGATCAACTTCAATCGCTATTTCTACACCTACGTCCCGCCCCGGCCGCTGGAGGAGATCGACGCCGAGCTGAAGGCGCTGGAGGCCGAGATCGCCGGGTTGCTGAAGGAGGTAGTCGAATGATTTCCTCACTCGCCCGTTTGGTTTCTTATTGCTTTGGTAGGAAACTCGCCCTATATCTTTTTGCAACAAGACCCGCCACGCCTCGGACGGAACCTCGGTTCCGCACTGCGCACCCCGGCGGGTTACTTGTTTTTAGGGCGTCGAATTTGCAGCGAGGCGTCGCTGCATGAAGTTCGAAAAAGCCTCCACCTCAATCCCAGATCAAATCAAGTTGTTGAAGCGTCGTGGCATGTCCGTGGACGACGAATCGCGCGCCGGTCACTATCTAAACTTCATTTCTTACTACCGACTGCGCGCCTATTGGCTGCCGTTCGAGGTGCCCGCAGAAGAAGATGGCGACCACGCATTCCGGGCAGGAACCAGCTTTGAGGATGTCCTAACGCTTTATATCTTCGATCGCGAACTGCGTCTCTTGGTGCTGGACGCGATCGAGCGCGTAGAGGTGGCACTAAGAGCTCTTTGGGCGCACCACATGGCGATGAAATACGAGCCACATGGATACTTGGACCAAGGTTTGTATCAGCGCAGAGATTTCCATGCGAAGGATGTGGCGAGCTTGACCGACGACTTTGAGCAATCGCGCGACACATTCGCCGAGCACTATCGAAACAAATACACCAACCCGCATTTGCCACCCATTTGGATGACCGCTGAGATCATTTCGTGTGGCAGGCTCTCGAAATGGATCAGCAATCTCAAGCTGCGTGCAGATCGCCAGGCCATTGCAAAGCCATTCGGTCTCGATGAGAAAGCCCTGTGTTCATTTGCGCATCATATTAGCCATGTTCGCAACATCTGCGCGCACCACGGAAGACTGTGGAATAAACGCTTCACTTTGACGATGACCGTTCCGAGATCCCCAGGGAAGCTACCTGTCGCTATGCGAGATTCAGACGAGCGCCAGCTACACAACACCCTGGTCATGCTCGACTACCTGTTGTCGATCATTGCGCCGGGGAACGAATGGAAGAAGCGGCTCGTCGCTCTGATCGACGGCTGCCTCCTGGCCGATCCAGCCAGCATGGGCTTCCCGAAGGACTGGCGCACGCGCACGGCTTGGAGGGTGGCGCCATGATCTCTTCGGAATTTGCTTTGGGTATCACAGCACCGAAAGGCTGGAACACAATCCCATTTTGGTCACTGTTCCGGCGTGTCAAAGAAACCGGTTTTCCCGATGAGGAATTGCTCTCCGTCTACAGAGATCACGGTGTCGTGCCCAAATCTTCTCGCGATGACAACTTCAACAAGGAGTCTGAAGACCTTTCGAGCTATCAACGCGTTCTCGAAGGCTCGCTCGTAACAAACAAGATGAAAGCGTGGCAGGGTTCGATAGCGGTTTCTAGGCACCAAGGCATCGTGAGTCCAGCATACTACGTATATCATCCACTCAGCGAAGAGCACGATCAGTTCCTTCACTACCTGTTGCGGAGCCAGCCCTACATCGCTCTCTATCAGCGAATTTCGAAAGGCGTCAGGGTGAACCAATGGGACCTGGAGCACGATGCGCTGAGGACGATCCCCGTCATACTGCCGGATCTAGCCACCCAAAAGGCAACTGCGGATTTCCTCGACCGCGAGACCGCCCGCATCGACCAGCTCATCGAGAAGAAGCAGCGGTTAGTGGAGGTGACAAAAAATCGAAATTTGGCGGCATTGCAAGAAGCAGTTCTTGGTGGTGCGAAGGTCGTTCGATCTGATGATCAAAGGTGGCTTAATGACCTGCCGGCGGGGTGGCACATGATCCCACTAAAACACCTTGTTTCAGTAATTGGAGGAGCTACGCCTTTAAAGGACCGCGAAGAATTTTGGGAGGGTGAAATTCCTTGGGTCTCTCCTAAAGACATGAAGACTGATGAAATAGCTGACGTGCCTGACCATGTCTCGAATGCTGCCATCGCAGGGTCAGCTCTATCACGTGTCCCTAGCGAAGCGGTGTTGATTGTGGTGCGCGGGATGATACTCGCTCGGACTGTTCCCGTGTGCCGTCTCTTGGTTGATGCGACGATCAACCAAGATATGAAGGCCCTCGTCCCGAACGAGAAAGCCGTCAGCGGAAAATATCTTCAAAGGATGCTTCAAGGCTTCAACTCCGTGCTTATGTCATTTGTGGAAGAGGCCGCGCATGGAACGAAGAAGCTACGGTCAGACCAGCTGTTTTCTATGCAATTTCCCGTTCCTCCCCTGGCGCAGCAAGCACAGATTGTTGACCGGATCGAAGAGGAGCACAAGAAATCCGGCTCAATATGTCACAAAACGTTGGTCTCCATTGAACGCCTCCGAGAATACCGCGCGGCCCTGATCACCGCCGCCGTCACCGGCCAGATCGACGTGATCACCTACGGCAACCAGGGTGCAACCGACGGCACGCTCGACCGGATCGAGGAGGAGGTGGGTGGATGAAGCGATATGTGATCAAGACCAATGGCGCGATAGCCTTTCCGAACGGCGTGTGCCGGCCACAGAACCTAGAGCAGTGGGTCGGAGGTGAACTGTGCATACACACGCGTGCCCCGGCGCTGGCCAGGGAGGGGAAAATCCAGAACGCACCACCGATCTCCGAAGGTGATGAGTTGTGGCTGTGGGCACATGAAGCGAAAGAATACGGCGATGGCCGGGGCATAACCGCGAAGGCGACTGCGGGACCCCAGCGGGTGGAAGGTGACAGGCTGTATATTACGCTGCGCAACACCGAACTCTTTCCACGCCCGTTTGGTTACAAGGATCTGGGCCAAGAGCCCAGTGGCAGCCGGTTGTTCGATTTCCTGAAAACCTACCGTAAGCATACAACCTATTTGGTCGAAGGCGACGACTATCCCGACTTCATCAGTCTCGTCGAAACACATACCTCGTCTCCTTCTGACGAAGGACGGTCTTCTGGTATGTCGGAACGGACGCGCGAAAACCGAGAGCGCAAAGGAGAGACATTGGAAGCTCTCAGGGGGCGACTGAAGAACCGGTTCTTACTAAAAGTGAACGGCGTGCTGCACTGTCCAGGTGAAATCTGTCGGCCAGCCAACGCCGAAGAATGGGAGGGAGGCGACGTTTTGACTCCGCTCGCCGGGCCACTCAGAGCCGAGCCCGGCCTCAGTCAGGAAGCGCCACAGATCCAGTCCGGTGACGAGCTTTGGATCTGGACACACGAAGACGACCAGTTTGGCCGGGGTTGGGGGCTGACCGCCAGGGCGATCGCAGGCGAGCAGAAGGATACCGGAGAGCACTTGGCAGTCCCTTTGACCAATGTCGAACTCCTGCCTCGCAAATTCGGATTTCGCGATCTAGGAGAAGGTGAAACCGGCTCCCGTCTGCTCGACTACGCCCGGTCACGTCGGCACTACCAGGTGTATCTGATCGAGGATGCCGACTACGACGATTTCATCCGAGTGGTCGAGGAGCGCTCGGCGCGGATCCCGGAGGAAGAGCAGCAAAAATACACTAATGGCCGGAACGCTGCGATAAGGCGCCACGCGGAAGACCTTCTTGCTGTCTCCGAAGAACGACGGCTAGGATTGCGAAAGCTTCGCCCACATCAACAGCGCTTCAGAGAGGCGCAGATGGAGCGCCATCGTGGTCGATGCGTGATCTCGCGAAGCACGGCGCCAGAGGCGTTGGAGGCAGCCCACGTGGTGCCACACAACGGCGATCCGGTGTTCGAGGCGCCCGACAACGGTCTCCTTTTGCGCAGTGATCTCCACAAGCTGTTCGACGCCTATCTTTGGTCCATTCATCCTGGGTCAGGGAAGGTTCGCATCTCCGACGATCTGAAGGACACAGGGTATGCCAAGTTGTCGGGCAAGGAGGTTGACCACAAGCTGGCGCCAGAGTTTCTAGGATTTCATTTTAGACAGTTTGAGAAGGTGGAGAAGGACCGACAGGGATGACCGATACCCACTCAGCCCACTCACTCCACAAGGAGATCGTCGTCGAAGAACGGATCGTCTCGCAGCTCGTTTCCGGACAGGGCTATGTGGGGCGCTCACCGGATGCCTACGACCGCCCGTCAGCCCTGGATCGCGACCTGGTCCTCGATTTTATCAAGGCCACCCAGCCAGACGCCTGGGCGGCTCTGCAGGCGCAATACAGTGCCAGTGCTGAGGCTGAGTTCTTCAAGCGGCTGGAACAGGCTCTGGCTGCCCGAGGCACTCTGGAGGTGCTACGCGAGGGCATCAAGCTAGTGCCGAACATTCACTTCTCGCTCTGCTATTTCCGCCCCGCTTCGGGCCTGAACGCTGAGCTGTTGAGCGCCTACGAGGCCAACATCCTGTCTGTTATGCGCCAGGTGCGGTATTCGACGAAGAACGAAAACGCTATCGACATCGTGCTGTTCGTGAACGGGCTGCCGGTGGCAACGCTGGAGGTGAAGAACACGCTCACCGGCCAGAACATCCGCAATTCAGAGAAGCAGTATCGCATGGACCGCTCGCCAAGCGGAGAGCCGCTGTTGACCTTCAAGCGCGGTGCGCTGGTGCATTTCGCGCTGGATCAGACGTTGGTGTCAATGACAACGCGGCTGATGAACGGCAAGACGTTCTTTCTGCCCTTCAACCGCGGTGCCGACGGTGGGGCCGGCAACCCGGACATCGAAGGCGAATTTCCCATCGCCTATCTCTATGCCGACCAACCCCGAGACAAGGCGATTTTCTCGCGTGCGGTCTGGCTCGAACTGATCGGTCGTTTCATCCACTTGGAGAAGGGCGACGGGCGCGAGGTGATGATTTTCCCCCGGTTCCAGCAGATGGATGCGGTGCGCAAGATCCTTGCCGATGCCAAATCATATGGGGCCGGCAAGAACTACCTGATCCAGCATTCGGCGGGCTCGGGCAAGTCGAACACCATCGCTTGGACCGCGCACCAAATCATCAACCTGCATGACGAGGCCGACAAGCCTGTCTTCGACACCGCGATCATCGTCACCGACCGGATCGTTCTGGACCGCCAGCTGCAAGCCACCGTCGCCGCCTTCGAGAAAACCAAGGGCGTGGTGAAGAAGATTGACGGCACATCCCGCGACCTCAAGGAGGCGATCAAATCCGGCGCTCGGATCATCATCACCACGATCCAAAAATTCGGCACCGAACACCTGAAGGAACTCTCCGGCCAGGGCGACCGTCGTTTTGCCGTGATCATCGACGAGGCCCATTCCTCGCAGTCGGGCAAATCCGCCCAGGCGATGAGCGACGCGCTGACCCGGGAAGAGGGCGGCAGCGATGATGTCGAGGACAAGATCCTCGAATACCAGCGCGCGAGAGGGCCGCAGCCGAATATCAGCTTCCTGGCCTTCACCGCGACGCCCAGGAACGTCACCCTGGAGCGGTTCGGTGTGACTGGCCCGGATGGCCTGCCGCACCCGTTCCACCTCTACTCAATGCGCCAGGCGATCGAGGAAGGCTTCATCCTCGACGTGCTGCAGAATTACATGACCTACGAGGCCTACTGCGAGCTGGAGAAGGCCATCGAGGACGACCCAGACTTTGAGAGCCGCCGCGCTCAGCGCCAAGTGGCGCGCTACGCCTCGTTGCACCCGACGGCGATCGATCAGAAGGTCGAGATCATCGTCGAGCACTTCCGGACCCATGTGCAGAAGGAACTGAACGGCCAGGCCAAGGCGATGGTGGTGACACAGAGCCGTGAGCACGCACTGCGCTATTGGCAAGGGCTGGGTCGTTACATCGGGAAGCAGGGTTACACCGACCTGAAGGCCCTGGTTGCCTTCTCGGATGTGTTGGAGGTCGATGGCGTCTCCTGGACAGAGGCAGAGGCTAACGGATTCCCCGAGACCGAGTTGCCCAATCGCTTTGACGGATCTGAGTTCCAGATCCTGGTAGTGGCCGAAAAATACCAGACCGGATTTGACCAGCCAAAGCTCTGCGCTATGTATGTCGATCGTAAGCTCGATGGGCTACAGGCGGTGCAGACCCTGTCGCGCTTGAACCGAACTAGGGCTGGTAAAGACAAGACCTTCGTTCTCGACTTCCGCAACACCGCGGACGACATCAAAACCGCCTTCGCGCCTTTCTTCGCGGTCACTGAGTTGGAAAGCCGGTCCGACCCCAACCAGATTTATGACCTGGCACAGCGGATCGAGGCGGCGGCTTACATCGACCCTGCCGAGGTCGAGGCCTTCGCTGAAATCTTCTTCGTCGGCAACCTGACAAGCCAGGACCGGATCCGCCTGGAAGGCCTCGTGCGTCAGGCAGTGAAGCGGTTCGAGCTGGACGAGGATGAGGCCAGCCAAGAGGAGTTCCGGCAGCTCCTGAAGAGCTTCATGCGCTTCTACAGCTTCGTGGCACAGATCATCCGGTTGGAGGATACCGGACTGGAGAAGCTCTATACCTACGTCTCCTGGCTGTCGCGACTGTTACCCTCGCGCGAACGCCCGGGTGAGATCGACATCACCGAGGACATGCTCGACCTCAAGGCGTTCCGGGTCGACCAGACCAGCGCCGGATCGGCTTCGCTGACCGGCGAGGACACCAGCAAGCTGCAGCCGATCACTGAGTTCGGCGCCAACAGCTACACCGAGGAAGAGCAGCGCTCGCTGTCAGAAATCATCGACTCCTTTAATGAGCGCCACGGAACCCAATTCACCCAGGAAGACTTTCTACGCTTCGAGCAGGTGAACCGCGAGATCCTCGATGGTGACATGATGCAAATGATCCAAAACAATCCGGCAGACGTGGTTTACACCGCGTTCTCACAGGCGTTCCTGCAGGGCATGATCCGACTGTTCCAGAAGGACAACGAGATGAAGAGTATCGTGCTCAGCGATAGCGAGGCGCGAGAGCAGGCGACTCGGCACTTTTTCCGGAGGGCGCAGAGGGCCACGAGGGGGGCGGGTTAAGACCAAATAGGCACATTGTTTCAGAGCCTGGTCTAGAAAGAAAATCTTCTTCATTAAGGGAAACTAAAGGAGATGAATTTTTGACGGTTAAGTGGACCATCGAAAAGTTGTTAGATGCTTCCTCGCAATTCGATACGCGGAACGCATTCAAAAGAGGGAATACTAGGGCCTACAGGGCAGCTATGAGAAACGGACTTCTCGATGAAGTGTGTGCTCACATGCACCCTCCGCAGAAAAAGTGGACGCTGGACGACCTTCATGAAGAAGCTTTGAACTATAAGACTCGAACGGAATTTAAGCGCAATGCGCAAGCAGCGTATAAATCTGCGACGCGGCAAGGGTATTTAGATGAAATATGTTGGCACATGGAGCACGGCAATAGAAAAGAAGATTTCTACTAAACCCACCAAATGTGTTTCTTGAAGTAGAAGATTGAAAACGGTGGGCTGTATCTTGGAATGTGTGAGCAGAAACCCGTTGTTCCTGCTATCCTACGAAACGGGTTCGAAGTGGTGAGGCACTAAAGTAGCTAGAAACCGGATAACCGGATAACCGAAGGTCTTCAACTTTAACGCGCCGCTTCTCGACCACGTCGGTCCATCTGTATGCACGCACCAGGTTGCTGCCAACACTGTGCGCTAGCGCCAATACCGCCAACCAAACCTCGGCCCGTTGCAGGGCGGCCGCAAACACGAGACACGCACCATCCGCCTTCTGCGAGACAGGCCAAGCTGGGCGGCAGAAGCACCTCCGAGAACAGCTATGTCAAGGTCTTGGTGTCGGGGGATTGCTGACTTTGCGGAACATTTTTTTATTTAATTTCATGTGGTTGCGATTTTTCCTCCGAATCCAAAGCGCATCCGGCTTCGCAATCGCTATAAACTGATCTGTTAGACAAAAAACTGGAGCAGTTCCAAAGATGAGTATCCGCGCCGTCCATATCCAGACACCATTGATGAACTTTCCTCCCCTGAGGAGAACATAATGAACCCCAATGAAGCACTGCTGACCATCGAGGACTTTGCGTCAGCTCTTCACAGCACTGTCAAGCCCAGGACAGTGCGCACGATGATCCACCACGGCAAAATCAACGCGACCAAGATCGGCCAGCGCTACTACATGACACGCGACGAACTTGAGAGGTTCATATCGACATGCCACGCAAACGAAAACCAGCCCGCCTTTTCCAGCGCAAAGACGATGGCGCCTGGATCATCCTCGATGGAGGACAGCAGATCCGGACAGGTTTCGGTGATGGATTTCATAAGGAGGCAGAAGAAGCCCTGAGCGATTACATCGCACAGAAGAAACGGCAGGATAATCGTGTTTACGAGCCGCGTGACATAACTGTCGGAGAGATCCTGGTGCACTATGGTGAGGCCAAGGTGAAGACGGTTGGTGACAAGGAGCGTCTGGTCTATTCTATTCAGGCCCTCTCGCCCTATTGGGGCGATCTGAAGGTGTCTGAGATCGACGTCGACAGGTGTAATGGTTACGCCGTTTGGAGAAAGTGTGCGCCTTCAACAGTGCGGCGCGAAATGGGCACGCTGAATGCTGCTTTGAAATACGCAGCGGCGTCGCGCAAGATTACGCACGCACCGATCGTGACCCTGCCGGAAAAAGGTGCCCCGAAAGACCGCTGGCTGACCGAGGAAGAGGTGCAGCGCCTGCTGGTGGTTTCCGCACCCCATGTGCGGCGGTTCATCAAGATCGCACTTTACACTGGACGCCGGAAAACCGCGATCACACGGCTGAAATGGATGCCTTCGCTCGATAGCGGCTGGGTCGATCTCGAAAACGGCGTGATCCATTTCCTCGGAAAGGCGGAAGCCGAAACCAAGAAGCGTAAGGGCGTGGTGAGGGTGCCGACTACTCTCCTGGAAGAGATGAAGTCCTGGGCGCCGGAGGGGAGCCACGTAGTGTCCTTCAAGGGTGCACCGATCGACCGTATCGACAAGGCATTTCGCGCTGCTGCGAGGCGCGCTGAACTTGAAGATGTTACACCGCACACTCTGAAGCATACCGCCGTGACCTGGGCCTTCATGCGCGGCATGACGCTGGAGGATGCCACTGCCTATTTCTCTACCTCACGCGAGACGCTTGAGAATGTCTATCGCTCCTACAGTCCAGATGCGCTTAAGAACGCCGCCGGGATCATGGACCTGGGAATTTGAAGTGGATTCGTTCCGCGCGAATCTAACAAGCTGCGAACAAACTGCGCACAGATGCCATTCGAAACGTTGCGAATATCGTTGCAGGTAGGTCTACAAAAACAAAAAAGGCGCCCTAGGGCGCCTTGTTTTATTGGTCGGAGTGAGAGGATTCGAACCTCCGACCCCTGCCTCCCGAAGACAGTGCTCTACCAGGCTGAGCTACACTCCGACCGTGGAGGGCGAAATAGCTCAGGGCGCGGGGTTTGACAAGGGCGATTCCACAGAAAGATGCGGTTTTCGGGAAATCTTTTTTGCGTCTTTGGCCGGGTTCGGAAATCCACAAAAAAGCCCCGCGCCGGAGACCGGGCGGGGCTTTGGTTTGCCGCGGATTAGCGGATGAAAATCAGAGGCTTGCGTCCAGCGCAGCAATCACTGCGTCGCCCATCTGGCTGGTGGAGACCGGCTCCACGCCTTCGCTGGCCAGCAGGTCCGCTGTGCGCACGCCGTCGGCCAGAACCTTCTCGACCGCGGCTTCCAGCCGGTCAGCCTCGGCGCCCTGATCGAAGCTGTAGCGCAGCGCCATGGCAAAGCTCAGGATGCAGGCGATCGGGTTGGCCTTGCCTTGGCCCGCGATGTCCGGCGCAGAGCCGTGCACGGGTTCATAAAGCGCCTTGGGGCGGCCGTTTTCCATCGGCGCGCCGAGAGACGCGGAGGGCAGCATGCCCAGCGAACCGGTCAGCATCGCGGCACAGTCGGACAGGATGTCGCCGAACAGGTTGTCGGTCAGAATGACGTCGAACTGCTTGGGTGCGCGCACCAGCTGCATGGCGCCGTTGTCGGCGTACATGTGGCTCAGCTCGACCTCGGGGTAATCGGCGGCAACGCGGGTCACCACCTCGCGCCACAGGATGCCGGATTCCATCACGTTGGCCTTCTCCATCGAGCAGACCTTCTTGTTGCGGCGCATCGCCAGCTCGAACGCGGAACGGGCTGCGCGCTCGATCTCGCTCTCGGTATAACGCTGGGTGTTGATGCCGACGCGCTCGTTGCCTTCCTCGAAGATGCCGCGCGGCTCGCCGAAGTAGACGCCGGAGGTCAGCTCGCGCACGATCATGATGTCGAGGCCGGCGACGATGTCCTTCTTCAGCGAGGAGAAATCCGCCAGCGCGTCAAAACACTGGGCCGGGCGCAGGTTGGAGTAGAGATCCATTTCCTTGCGCAGGCGCAGCAGGCCGCGCTCGGGCTTTACAGAGAAGTCCAGATCGTCATAAGCCGGGCCGCCAACGGCGCCGAGCAGAACCGCGTCGACGTCCTGGGCCTTGGCCATGGTCTCGTCTGCCAGCGGTTTGCCGTGCTTGTCATAGGCCGCGCCACCGACCAGATCCTCGCTCACATCGAACTGCAGGCCGCGCTTGTCGCCGAACCAGGTGATGATCTTGCGCACCTCGGTCATGACTTCGGGGCCGATCCCGTCGCCGGGCAGAATCAGAATCGATGGGTTGGGCATGGGGATCCTCCTAAAAACAGCTGGCAAGGGCGTAGCGGGACAGCGGGGCAGGGTCAATAACAGCCCTTGGAAATAAAGGGGAAAGATGAGGATTCGCCCGCGTAACGAAGTTGTGGCGATGGGGTCAGTCCAGCAGCAAATCCACCCAGACCAGCCGGTGGCGGCTGGCGGTTGCTGCAGGGGCATCCGGGCCGTCCGGCCAGGCCACGCCGCGGCCGGTCACGGTCAGCCCGGCAGAGGGCAGCACATAGTCCACCCGCATGCGGTCCGCGCTTTGCCATTCCACCGTTGCGGTGCCTGCTTCGGGGTTCTGCGGCAGAGGATCCTGCAGTCGCGGGTCCGCCAGCAGGCTGCGGATCGCTTCACTGCGCCCTTCGCCGCGCTCCGGGTCGAGATTGGCGTCGCCCGCAATGACAAAGGGGGGTTCGGGTGCCGCGCCAAATACGCCATCCAGCAGCAGCTGCCACAGGCGGATTTCGTCGTGATTACGCCTGCCGTTGCGGTCTTCCGGCCCATCGAACAGCGGCGGTGTGGCATGGAAGGTCATCACGTTCAGGCGGCTGCCATCCGGCAGAAGCAGCGGCACCAGCCAATGAGCTGTAGCGGACAAGCGTTGCGCGGCCTGCGCTTCGGCGGAGGGAAAGGGGCTGCCATCCGGGTGCTGCGGCAGCAGGGCACCCGCCAGATCCTTCCACAGCAGAGCAGAAAAGTCGCGGATGCCGTCATGATCTACCGACAGCCGGGACAGCAGCGCGATGCCGCCCTGGCCGCGGAACCGGCCATAGCCCTGGTTGTCGCGCGGCTCACCGGCTTTGCCATTGCCATCCATGTCCAGCGGGGCAGGGGGCGGCAGGCCGGAATTGGGCTGCAGTGCAACGCGGTAGGGGTAATCCAGCCCATGATCCGCCAGCCGCGCGGACAGCGCCGCCAGCGCCTGGCCTTCGTAGTCCCAGTCGATGCCTTGCAGCGCCAGCACATCCGGCTGCGCGGCGGCGATCACCTGCACCACAGCGGTAACCTGAGGGTCGCCGTCGCGGATGATATCGCGCAGCAACAGGCCTGGCCCGTCACGCGACAGTTCCGTGTTGAAGGTGGCAATGCGCAGCGTCTCTGCCCAGCCCGCTCCGGCGGCAAGGATCATGAGGAGACCTGCTGCCAGCCTCCTCATGCGGTTTGCAGGGCCTCGTCAGGATCAACACAGGCGGCACGGCGTTTCTGTGCGATCAGACCGGCGATCCGCAGCATTGCCATGCCCCGCATGATCATCGAGGCAGGCACCAGCGCCCAGGCGCTTATCACCCAGATCAGCATATGCGGCGCGGCCAGCATGCCCGAGTCCACCTGGCCTGAAGCCAGCTTGACCGCGGCAGGCAGGGCAAAGGGCAGCAGTACGCCGCCAATGATGTTGACGCGCCCGTCGCGCTGCAGCCGCTGCACGACGTCGCCGCCGGTGGTGGGATCAAACAGCGGCAGGTTGACCCAGACGTTGAAGGCGCCGCTGCCCACCGGCCAGTGGCCGACCCGGATGACGAGCGCAAAGACTGCAATTGCGATTGCCGCAACCGCACTGGCGAGCCCGGCAGCATCCCGCACCATCAGCACCACAGTTTCCGGCACCTGCGGCGGCATCATCAGTACTGTCAGCTGCACTGGAGAGTAGGCAAAATCGAGCTGGCCGCCCAGCCAGCTTCCCAGCCGCTGCACCAGGGCCGTCAGTCCGGTCGGGGCCTGCGGATGCGCCGCCAGCAGGCTGAGCGCGCCAACGGTGGCCGCTGCCGCTGCAAAGCGCATCCGGTTGATGGGCGGGGCATTGCGGAATTCGACGAAGCTGGGGAAATGCGAGGCGTATTCGCTGAACGCCAGGGCTGAGCCCAGGAGCGCGAAAAACAGGATGATCTCTGGCGAATCGGTGGCGGATGCCGGCAGAATCAGCGTCGGCATCGCAAACAGCATGGCCACCAGTATGCCGCGGAACGCCGCGCCTGTGATGCGTGCAAACACGTTATTCATTCCCTTCAAACCGGCACGGGCGTTTTGCCTCTTGGGTCCGGATTTGAAGCCCCCCGCGAAGTGGTCCGGGGTGCTCTGCCTCATTTTTGCCCCATTGTGGCAGGCTGGCGGCTTTCCGCTCAAGTGGCTGCGGCAGGGGCGGGGCCATTTTCAGGGCCGGACTGGTGCCGGAATGCATCAGCCTTTCGGTTGGATTTGAGGGGGTTGGTACGGCTTGTACCAGATGGTGTGTGTCCACCTGCCGAGCGTACAAGCCAGCAGAGGTCGGGCAATTGCGGCGGAAATGCGGCGCGAATCTGGCGGGCAAAAAGAAAACCGCCCCGGGCAGGGCGGTTTCCAGGTGTTTCAGCTGAGGCCGGGATCAGACCCAGGGGCGTTCCTGCGCAGCCTTGTCCTCGAAAGTCTTGATCGAGTCGGCCTTTTCCATGGTCAGGCCGATGTCATCGAGGCCGTTCAGCAGGCAGTGCTTCTTGAATGCGTCCACTTCGAACGGGATCACTTCGCCGTCGGAGGTGGTGATCTCCTGCGCTTCCAGGTCGACGGTCATGCGGGCGTTTTCGCCCTTTTCCGCGTCGGCCATCAGGATGTCGACCTGCTCCTGCGGCAGCACGATCGGCAGGATGCCGTTCTTGAAGCTGTTGTTGAAGAAGATGTCGGCGAAAGAGGTGGAGATGATGCACTTGATGCCGAAATCGGCAATCGCCCAGGGCGCGTGCTCACGGCTGGAGCCGCAGCCGAAGTTGTCGCCCGCCACCAGGATCTCGGCGTTGCGGTACTGCGGTTTGTTCAGCACGAAATCCTCGATCTCGGTGCCGTCGCGGTTATAACGCATCTCGTCGAACAGGTTCTTGCCGAAGCCGGTGCGCTGGATGGATTTCAGGAACACCTTGGGGATGATCATGTCGGTGTCGATGTTCACCAGCGGCATCGGGGCGGCGATACCCTGCAGTTTCTGGAACTTTTCCATTACTCGTTTCCTTGTTTCTGGTGCTTCAAACCACTGAGATCGAAGCCGATCTCCTGCGCGTGGCGTGCGATGAAGCTGTGTTTTTCGGGCCGGTGCGCCTTGTGGTAGCGGCGCACCATGGATGCATAGAGATGAACGGCCAGTGTGTTTTCGGTCAGCCAGCCGTCTTCCTGGCAGCTGCCGCTGAACAGCACGTCGGTCAGAACCCCGCGGATCGGGTAGAACACGTCCGGCTCGCGCACGTGTTCGACCTCTCCGGTCAGGTTCAGCGTGTAGTCCAGCGCCCTGGGGCCAAGCGACGGGCGCTGCAGCTCAAAGGCTGTCAGCAGGCGCTTGCCGGGCGGCGCGGCTTCCACTTCCTTGCGGATCTTGCGGCCCAGCCAGGGCGGCACGAACTCCGGGTCCTCGAACCAGTCCAGCAGATGGTTCAGCGTTGCGGAGCCTTTCGGCAGCCGCAGCACCGCGCCATTGATCGACCGTGTCGGCTCATAACCGACGTGATAGTCCGCGTCCGGCAACGGCCGGCAGCAGAGCATATCGGTGTCGATCCAGATCATGTCCGTCTGCTTCAGCAGGTAAAGACGGAACAGATCCGACAGCATCGAGGCCGGCGCTTCCCCGTGCCCTGCCTTGGCAGGGTCCCAGATTTCCGCCGCCGGACAGGTGCGGACACCCGCCGGAACCGGCGGTGCCGAAGGCCCGGTGTGGAACAGCACAACCTCATGGCCGCGCTGCACGAAACTGGCCAAGGACAGTTCGTGCAGCCAGTTCAGGCTGTCACCGATCCACAGGCTTGCGACTGCGGGAAGGGAAGGGCTGGACGGCATCGTTGGCCCCTCAGGCTCAGATCAGCTCACGCACATCCGTCAGCCGGCCGGTCAGTGCTGCGGCAGCGGCCATCGCAGGCGACACCAGATGGGTGCGGCCCTTGTAGCCCTGGCGGCCTTCGAAGTTGCGGTTCGAGGTTGCGGCGCAACGCTCCTCCGGGGCCAGCTGGTCGGGGTTCATCGCCAGGCACATCGAGCAGCCTGCAAGGCGCCACTCGAAACCGGCAGCCTCAAAGATCTCGGCCAGGCCTTCTTCTTCTGCCTGAGCGCGGACCAGGCCGGAACCCGGAACGATCATGGCGCGCATGCCGTCCTTGATCTTCTTGCCCTTCACAACCTCGGCCACGGCGCGCAGGTCTTCGATACGGCCGTTAGTGCAGGAGCCGATGAACACGGTGTCGATCTCGATGTCAGTCAGCTTCTGGCCGGGGGTGAGGCCCATGTACTCGATCGAGCGGCGGGCCGCCTCGATCTTGCCACCAGAGAAATCCTCTGGGTTCGGCACCACACCGGTGATCGGCAGCACGTCCTCGGGCGAGGTGCCCCAGGTCACGACCGGCTCGATGTCCTCGCCCTTCAGGGTGACGACCTTGTCGAAATGCGCGCCTTCGTCGGTGAAGAGGGTCTTCCACCAGTTCAGCGCGGCTTCCCACTGGGCGCCTTTCGGAGCGTGCGGGCGGCCTTTGACGTATTCAAAGGTGGTTTCGTCCGGCGCGATCAGACCGGCGCGGGCGCCGCCTTCGATTGCCATGTTGCAGACGGTCATCCGGCCTTCCATCGACAGATCGCGGATCGCTTCGCCGCAGTATTCGATGACATAGCCGGTGCCGCCGGCGGTGCCGGTCTCGCCGATCACTGCCAGGGTGATGTCCTTGGCGGTGACACCCGGCTTCAGCTTGCCGGTGATCTCCACCTTCATGTTCTTGGACTTCTTCTGGATCAGCGTCTGGGTGGCCAGCACGTGCTCCACCTCCGAGGTGCCGATGCCATGCGCCAGCGCGCCGAACGCGCCGTGGGTGGCGGTGTGGCTGTCGCCGCAGACCACAGTCATGCCGGGCAGGGTCCAGCCCTGTTCCGGGCCGACGATGTGCACGATGCCCTGGCGGATGTCATCCACCGGGTAGTAATGCACGCCGAATTCCTTGGCGTTCTTGTCGAGCGCTTCGACCTGGATGCGGCTTTCCTCGTTCTCGATGCCCTTGGCGCGGTCGAGCGTGGTCGGCACGTTGTGGTCCGGCACGGCGATGGTCTTCTCGGGCGCGTGCACCTTGCGGCCGGCCATGCGCAGGCCTTCAAAAGCCTGCGGGCTGGTCACTTCATGGACCAGGTGGCGGTCGATATAGAGCAGGCAGGTGCCGTCCTCTGCTTCATGCGCAACATGCGCATCCCAGATCTTGTCATAGAGTGTCTTGGGGGACATGGGTCCTCTCCCGTAATGTATTGGGTATGCTGGCTTTGGGCTGGGCAAGCACCTTATAGGCGCGCCAGGACCGTGCGGGCGGCGCCAAAGAACCGCTCGCGCAGCCGCGCGCGGTCTTGCAGTTCGATCTTTTGCGCCAATACGAGGGTCATGGCTGTCAGATACATCCGCACGGGCCGGCAATCAAGATTCGTTCGCAGGCGGGCGCTGGCGAAGCACGGCGGCATCCTGGCCTTGCTTCACACTGAAGGGGGAGCCGGTCAGCTTGAGCCGCCTTTGGCCGCCAGCCGCTTGGCATCGGCGCGTGACATCGACCGCAGGGCAAACCGCATTCCAAAGGCACCGGCAATGCCCAGCCCAGCCATAATCAGCGGCACCATCCAGGTGGTGAAAAAGCCGTGCCGCTCCTGCACCCAGCCGCGGTTCTCCTCGTGATAAAGGATTTCGAATGTCTGGCCCACTTCGGGGGTGAAGAACACCGGCAGATGCGTCTCTGCCTGCCACCAGTCGCCAGCCGCGTCCTGGTAGAGGACAGTGGGATAGTAGTCGCCGTTTTCCACGGTGCGCTTGGTGGTGGAGTCGGTGCGGCTTTTGTAGACGTAGCGGACTGACAGGATCTCTGCTTGCGCCGGCTGGGCATTGCGCACGAAGCGCCAGCTGTCCAGGAACGCCAGCAGGCCGAACAGGATGAATATCCCCGGCAGCGCAAACATCAGAAAACGCATCCACAGCGGTTGTCTGACGGTTTCTGCCATATGACCCTCCGGTTTTCCAGCAGCCTAGCAAACTGTCAGGATGCTGGCGATGTTTTCTCTCTGGCTTGATCGAATGCGGGCGCGGCGGCACAGTGGGAGGAAAAGGGGGCGCAATGGAGCCGGAAGAGCAGACATCACCCAGGGACGCGATACCCAGGGACGCAATTGCCGAAAGCACTGCCGAGGCGCTGGAGCTTGGCCAGCAGCTGTGGGCGCTGGCGGCCGAGGGTCTTGAGCTGCTGCTCAGGCCCTGGAACGCCTATCAGGCGGGGATCGTGCTGGTGGTCTTTGTGCTGGCCACCCTGATCGCGCGGCCGGTTGCCCAGGCTTTTCACGACTGGCTGCGGGCGCGGGAAGGCTGGCCGCGCTGGCGGATGCGGGCGGGACTGGTAGTCCACAAGCGGATCCGCGGCATCCTGTTTGTACTGCTGATCTGGGCTGTGGTGCTGGTGATGCGGGAAGTGACATGGCCCAGCCGGTCGCGCCTTCTGGAGCTGATCGCCAACCTGTCGCTGGCCTGGATGATTGTTTCCTTTGCAACAAGGCTGGTTGGCAATCCGCTGCTGCGCAATCTGGTCAAATACGGCGCCTGGATCTGGATCACCCTGCGTATTCTTGGCATCACTGAAGATGCGGTGCATTTGATGGACGGCATCGCCATCAGTTTCGGCGATCTCCGGATTTCGCTGTTTTTGGTTGTGCAGGCGGTGGTGATCCTTGGCGTGATGCTGACGCTGGCGCGGGTCATTTCCTCGGTGGCGGCCAACCGGATCCGCGCCAATTCCGACATCTCGCCGTCAATGCAGGTGCTGGCGGCCAAGCTGGCGCAGATCCTGCTGTTCGGCGGCGCCTTCTTCATCGGGCTGAAGGCGATCGGCATCGACCTGACCGGACTGGCGGTGCTGTCCGGTGCCATCGGCGTGGGCCTTGGTTTCGGCTTGCAGAAGGTGGTGTCGAACCTGGTGTCGGGGCTGATCATCCTTTTGGACAAATCGATCAAACCGGGCGATGTGATTTCTCTAGGCGATACCTTCGGCTGGATCAATGCGCTGGGCGCCCGCTATGTCTCCGTTGTCACCCGCGACGGGCGGGAGTACCTGATCCCCAACGAGGACCTGATCACCACGCAGGTGGTGAACTGGTCGCATTCCGACAAATACGTCCGACTCGACCTTACCTTTGGCACCGGCTATGACGATGACCCGCACAAGGTCCGCAGGATCGCGATCGAGGCGGCCTGCGGTGTCAAGCGGGTGCTGCAGTACGGCAGCAAGAAACCGGTCTGCCACATCACCGGCTTCGGCGACAGCAGCGTCGACTACGTGCTGCGGTTCTGGATCGACGACCCCACCGGCGGCCTCACCAACATTCGCGGCAATGTCTATCTGGCGCTGTGGGATGCGTTCCAGGCACAGGGCATTTCGATCCCGTTCCCGCAGCGCGAAGTGCGGATGCTGAACGACCCGCTGCCGGTGAGGGTTGCACCTTCCGGCAATGACGGATAAAGCACAGGGCTTGCATCGCCGGGGCGGGGTTTCATTGAAAGTTCACCATCCGGTTGCTACATTATTAACAGGCCCGGCGCCGGGGCTAGGCGGCGCGTTGCAAGGAGGACTATGTCCTGTCACCCGTACCTCAAGCGGCGGATGCCGCTGTTAATGGGGCAGCCGTGATGGCCGCCCAGTCCCAGCCCACCAGCGAACAGCTGCTGGAGCGGATTCTCTCCTCACTCAGCGATGACAAAGCCGAAGATGTTGTGCAGATCGACCTGCGCGGCAAGACCTCGATCGGCGATTATATGGTGCTGGCCTCCGGCCGCTCCACCCGTCAGGTCGCTGCAATGGCGGAAAAGCTGACCGACCGGCTCAAGCAGGAGTACCGGATCACCTGCAAGGTCGAAGGCAAGGATGCCGGCGACTGGGTGCTGATCGACTCCGGTGATGTGATTGTCCATATTTTCCGCCCGGAAGTGCGCGAGTTCTACCAGCTCGAAAAGATGTGGATGCCCGCTGGCAACGCGGCAGCACCGGCGGCGGAGAGCTGATCCAACGCTGATTTGATGCAGGCCCGCGCAAGGGTGCGGGCCGGATTGTTTCAGGAAATTCATGCGTCTGCATATCTGTGCGGTCGGCCGTTTGCGGGCTGGCCCGGAAAAATCACTCATCGGCGACTACTTCACCCGGTTCGACCGGACCGGCCGCGCGCTGGGCCTTGGGCCTGCGCGGGTGGTGGAGATCGAGGACAAGAAAAATGCAGGCATGGCGGCGGAGGCCGCACTGCTGCGCAAGGCGCTGCCCAAGGGGGCGGTGATCTGCACCCTGGATGAGCGCGGCAGGATAATTTCCTCCCCGGACTTCGCGGATAAGCTGGCAGGCTGGCGCGACAGCGGCCGCCAGGACCTGGCGCTGATCATCGGCGGCGCGGACGGCATTGATCCCTCTTTGCGTGCCGAGGCCGATTTCTCGATCTCTTTCGGCAAGATGGTCTGGCCGCATATGCTGGTGCGGGTGATGCTGGCGGAGCAGATCTACCGCGCCGCAACGATTCTGGCGGGCAGCCCGTATCACCGGGTGTGAATGCGCCTTGAGGCGCATACCTGCGGCGCGAGTATTTTTGGAAAGATGAAAGTCAGGGCAGGGGGAGGATGTATGTTTCTTCGCCCCAGCCATCCACTATGCAGCGGGCCTGGACTTGCACTTGAGTTGTGCCGTTAGGGATCTGCACGCCGCTCAGGGACCGGGTGAAGGGCTGTTCGTTTTCGTGCGGATGTGCCAGCACGCGCAGCCCCAACTCATTCCCTTCCATGTCCAGCACCCGCCAGCCGTCGGCGTAATGCTCCCAGCCGGTGTCGGGATGAGAGAGGGTGACGCTGAAGGACCAGCTGCCGCCGGATTGGCGGGCGGTGGCGTTCTCGATCACCGGCTCGTCGGCAAAGGCGGGCAGGGCGGCAGCACTGAACGTGCAGATTAGAAGCAAATGTCTCATGCCCGCACCATAGCTTTTGAGGCGGAGCGACGGTTTCACGAAACCGTGTCTCCTTTGCTTTCCGGCGGGATGCGCAGCAGGATCCGGCGGGAGTGCGAGACGAACTCCCGCCGGTACAGCACCGCCACGGTGATCAGCGCCGCCGCACCCAGCGGCAGGGAGCCTGCCAGCCAGGCCACCGCGGCCAGGGCGAAATAGGTCGACCGCATGCCGCGGTTGAAGCTGCGCGCGGCGGTGATGCTGATCTCAGCCGCCTGCGCGGCGCGGGGATAGGCGAGGTCATGAGCTGGATCATTCGGCACTGCCGCCATCAGCACCGCGCAATAACCGAACAGGCGGTGCGCCCAAACGAATTTCAGAAACGCATTGGACAACAGAAGCAGCACCACCAGGATCTTGACCTCCCAGACAAAGGCGGGGGCGCTGTCCTGGATCAGGTCCTCGGCCACCCCCGCCAGCTGCTCGGTATTGCCGATCAGTGCCAGCCCGCCGCCGATGGCAATCATCGCGGCAGAGGCAAAGAAAGCGGTCGCCTGACGCAGATTGCCCGCCAGCTGCGCGTCGAAGATCCGCGGGTCGTGCTCCACCATCCGCTTCATCCAGTCGCGCCTGAAATCCTCCATCAGAAGGGAGACGGAGAGCCGTCCGGCGGGCGGGTTCTCGATCCGCCAGCCGATCCACAGCCAGCCTGCGATCAGCAGGGCCAGCGCGGCGAGGTCAAGGAGGGAAAACTGCTGAAGGCGGGTGGTCCAGATCATGGGCTGACCCTAGCGCGGCAATCCATCCCTTGCCAGATGTGTAAAATTGGTAATATTATCTTACCAAAGAGGAGGCCCAAATGGAAATGCCATCCCCAAACCCCGCCATTCTGGCCCGCAAGGGCCGACTTGCTGAGCGGCTCTTGGCTGTGCTGCCTGCGGATGCAGTGATTCAGGACGAGGCGGAAACCCGCGCCTATGAGTGCGATGCGCTGACCGCCTACAAGTGCCCGCCTTTGATGGCAGTGCTGCCGCGAAGCACGCAGGAAGTTTCGGAGGTGCTGCGTATCTGCCACGAGGAAGGCGTGCCGGTTGTGCCGCGCGGGGCGGGCACCTCGCTCGCGGGCGGGGCGCTGCCGACCGCGGATTGCGTGATCCTGGGCGTAGCGCGGATGAACGAGGTGCTGGAGACCGATTACGACAACCGCATCATCCGGGTGCAGACCGGCCGCACCAACCTCAGCGTTTCCGGCGCGGTGGAGGAGGAGGAGTTCTTTTACGCTCCCGACCCGTCCTCGCAGCTGGCCTGTGCCATTGCCGGCAATATCGCGATGAACTCCGGCGGGGCGCATTGCCTGAAATACGGCGTCACCACCAACAACCTCCTTGGCGTGACCATGGTGATGATGGATGGCACGGTGGTGGAGATCGGCGGCGCCCATCTGGACGCCGGCGGGCTGGACCTGCTGGGCGTGATCTGCGGCAGCGAGGGACAGCTGGGCGTGGTGACCGAAGCCACCCTGCGCATCCTGCGCAAGCCGGAGGGCGCCCGGCCGGTGCTGATTGGCTATGACAGCAACGAGGTGGCCGGCGCCTGTGTCTCCGACATCATCAAGGCAGGCGTGCTGCCGGTGGCCATCGAATTCATGGACCGCCCCTGCATCGAGGCCTGCGAAGCCTTTGCCAAGGCAGGCTACCCGATGTGCGAGGCCCTTCTGATCGTCGAGGTCGAGGGCAGCCCTGCGGAAATCGATCACCAGCTGGGTTTGATTATCGAGATTGCCCGTTCCCACAACCCGGTGGAGCTGCGCGAGGCCGGCGACGCGGATGAGGCCGCCCGCATCTGGCTGGGCCGCAAGTCGGCCTTTGGCGCGATGGGGCAGATCAACGACTACATGTGCCTGGACGGCACCATCCCGGTGTCCTCGCTGCCCTTCGTGCTGCGCCGGGTCGGCGAGATGAGCAAGGAGTTCGGTCTGGATGTGGCAAATGTGTTTCATGCGGGCGACGGCAACATGCACCCTTTGATCCTGTTTGACGCCAACAAACCCGGCGACCTGGAAACCTGCGAGGCCTTCGGCGCCGAAATCCTGAAGCTGTGTGTCGAGGCTGGCGGCTGCCTGACCGGCGAGCATGGCGTGGGGATCGAGAAGCGCGATCTGATGCTGCATCAGTACACTGAGGCAGATCTGGAGGCTCAGTTGAAGGTTAAGGACGTGTTTGACCCGAAGTGGCTGCTCAATCCGGCCAAGGTGTTTCCGCTGTCGGTGACCGAGGGCCGCCGGGCCATGGCACTGGCTGCCGAGTGATGGGGGCTTTGCCCCCAAACCCCCAGAGTATTTGGACAAAGAAGAAGATGATGACACCAGGGAGCGAGGCGGAACTGGCCGAAGCCATTGCAGGCGCAAGCGGGCCACTCAGCATTCAGGGCGGCGGCACCCGCGGGCTGGCGGTGGAAGGCGAGGTCCTGAGCAGCCGCGGACTGTCCGGGGTTGAGCTTTATGAGCCTGGTGCGCTGACGCTGGTGGTCAAGGCGGGCACGCCGGTTGCAGAGGTGGAGGCGCTGCTGGCCGCGCAAAACCAGCGGCTGGCGTTCGAGCCGATGGACCACCGGGGGCTGCTGGGCACGAACGGCGAGCCGACCATTGGCGGGGTGATCGCGGCCGATGTGTCCGGACCGCGCCGCATTCAGGCGGGGGCGGCGCGGGATCATCTTCTGGGGGTGCGGTTCGTGGATGGGTCCGGCCAGGTGGTCAAGAACGGCGGCCGGGTGATGAAGAACGTCACCGGCTATGACCTGGTCAAGCTGATGTGCGGCGCCCATGGCACGCTGGGGGTTCTGACGGAGGTGTCGCTAAAGGTGCTGCCAAAGCCTGAGTGCAGTGGCACGTTGGTTTGGCACGGGCTTGGATGGACTGCGGCGCTGAAAGTCTTCTGTGAAGCTCTGAAGTCACCCTATGACGTGACCGGTGCAGGCAGGGTGCCGCAGGGGCGTGCTGGAAAATCGATGACGGTCATTCGGGTGGAGGGATTCGAAGACTCCGTCAAATACCGCCTGACAGAATTGCGGAGGCTCTTTTCTGACTTGAAACCTGATGAGCTGAACATCGACGCAGAAGAAAATACCCATATTTGGCAGTCCTTGCGCGACGCAGAACCGTTTCGCGGCAAAGCCGGAGACGTGTGGCGAACCTCGGTAAAGCCGACTGACATGCTCAAAGTAACAGGGCAGTGGGATTTCGAGCATGTTGCCGATTGGGGCGGCGGGCTGATCTGGAGCCTTGTGCCTGAAGGGGAGGATTACCGGCAGAAACTGGCAGATGTGCCCGGCCATGCCACGCTGGTGCGGGCCAGTGCCGACACCCGCGCGCGCCTCGGCGTATTCCAGCCGCAGCCCGCACCGCTGGCGGCCATCTCCGCGGGGCTGCGGAGCCAGTTCGATCCGCGCGGCATCCTCAACCCGGGCCTGATGGGGTAAGATATGCAGACCACTTTCACCGAAAAGCAGCTGCAGGACCCCGGCACGAAACGCGCCAATGAAATCCTGCGCACCTGCGTGCATTGCGGCTTTTGCACCGCGACCTGCCCGACCTATCAGGTGCTGGGCGATGAGCTCGATTCACCGCGCGGCCGCATCTATCTGATCAAGGACATGCTGGAGAACGAGCGGGTGCCGGACGCCAAGACCGTCAAGCACATCGACCGCTGCCTCAGCTGCCTGGCCTGCATGACCACTTGCCCCTCGGGCGTGCATTACATGCACCTGGTGGATCATGCGCGCGCCTATATCGAAAAGCACTATGACCGCCCGTGGAGCGACCGCGCCTTGCGCTGGCTGCTGGCGCGGATCCTGCCCTATCCGGGCCGGTTCCGGCTAGCGCTGCTGGGGGCCAAGCTGGCGAAGCCGTTCAAGGGGCTGCTGCCGGATGCACGGCTGCGCGCGATGCTGGACATGGCGCCCACCACCATCCCGCCGGTCAGCCGCAATGACGACCCGCAGAGCTTTGCGCCGAAGGCGCCACGCAAGAAGCGCGTGGCGCTGATGACCGGCTGTGCGCAAAAGGCGCTGAACACCGATATCAACGACGCCACCATCCGCCTGCTCACCCGGCTTGGCTGCGAAGTGGTGGTGGCCAAGGGCGTGGGCTGTTGCGGCGCGCTGACCCATCACATGGGGCGCGAGGTGGAAAGCCACGCCACCGCGGCGAAGAACATCCGCGCCTGGGCGGCGGAAATGGACGGGCAGGGGCTGGACGCCATTGTCATCAATACCTCCGGCTGCGGCACCACGGTCAAGGACTACGGGCATATGTTCCGAAACAGCGAACTGGCGGCGGATGCGGCACGGGTGTCAGGCATCGCCATGGATATCTCCGAATTGCTGATGCAGCTAGACCTGCCGGAGGGTGCAGAAAAAGGGCTGACGGTCGCCTATCACGCCGCCTGCTCGCTGCAGCACGGCCAGCAGATCAAGACCCACCCCAAGACACTGCTGAAACGCGCCGGTTTCAAGGTGGTGGAGCCTGCGGACAGCCACCTGTGCTGCGGGTCGGCGGGCACCTACAACCTGATGCAGCCGGAAATCTCTGCCGAGCTGAAGGCACGCAAGGTGAAGACGCTGGAGTCAAAACAGCCCGACCTGATCGCCGCCGGCAATATCGGCTGCATGATGCAGATCGGCTCCGGCACCGAACTGCCGATCGTGCACACGGTGGAGCTGCTGGATTGGGCCACCGGCGGCCCGCAGCCGCCGGCGCTGACGGCACCGGGCAAGCGCGCGCCGGAGGTGCCCGTCCTGCGCTGACCTCTTCGCAAAAGAATCGGGCTGCAATCACCGCGGGCTTGCCGTAATTTTGCCTGAACAGACAGATAATCTCCCAGCGGTGGATAAGAGGAGACGCATGTGAGGCAGTGGATTCTTGCGGTTGCAGCGCTCTTGCTGCCAGCCGCCGCATTGGCGCAAGACAGCCGTTTGCAGCGGATGGATACCCTTGATGCAGGCCGCAAGTGGGAAGCGGTCGGGCGTTTGGACGTGAATGGCAAGGGCTTCTGCACCGGCGCCCTGATCGCCCCGGACCTGGTGCTGACCGCTGCCCATTGCCTTTATGACAGCCGCACCAAGGCGCCGATCGACCCTGCCACCATCGAATTCCTGGCCGGCTGGCGCAACGGGCGCGCCTCGGCCTACCGCAGCGTGCGGCGGGCGGTGCAGCATCCCTCCTATGTCTATGGCGGCGAGCTGTCGACGGACCGGGTGCGCAACGATATTGCTCTGCTGCAATTGCAGCGCCCGATCCGCAACACCACCGTAACACCGTTTGAGACAGAGGAACGCCCGCGCAAGGGGGCCAAGATCGGTGTGGTGTCCTATGCCCATGACCGCTCCGAGGCGCCGTCCTTGCAGGAGGTCTGCGCGGTGATGGCGCGGCAGCAGGGGGTGCTGGTGATGTCCTGCGATGTGGATTTCGGCTCATCCGGCGCGCCAGTGTTCTCCTTTGAGGACGGCACTCCGCGGATCGTCTCGGTGGTCTCTGCCAAGGCGGAGGTGAGCGGCAAGCGGGTGTCGCTGGGATCTGCCCTGGCCGAGGAGCTGACCCTGTTGCAGGCGCAACTGACCGGAGTTGCCACCGGCGGGCAGCTGCCGCCCGGCGTGGGCCGGGTGAAGGTGGGGGAGCGGGCGAGTTCCTCCGGTGCGAAGTTCATCAAGCAATGATCTGGCGGGCGCTGATACTGGGTGTTGCCATGCTGGCGGAGGCCGGGGGCGCAATGGCCCAGGGCACCGGCCTGCGCCGCCTGACCGACCGCGATGACTTGTTTGGTTGGGAGGCCGTCGGGCGGCTGGAGCTGAACGGGCAGGGGTTCTGCACCGGCACGCTGATCGCGCCGGAGCTGGTCCTCACTGCAGCCCATTGCGTCTATGACCGGAGCGGGGAATTGCGCCCGGTGGAACAAGTCAGTTTCCGTGCAGGCCTGCGGGACGGGGCGGCGATAGCCGAACGCCAGGCGCTGCAGATAGCGGCGCATCCCGGCTACAATCCGCGCTCGCGCCTGAATATGGAAAACATCCGCCATGACGTGGCGCTGATCCGTCTGGCAGCGCCGATCCTCAGCGACCAGGCGGATGCCTTTGCGCTGCATTCGGGCCAGGATTATGGCAGTGAAATCTCAGTGACCTCCTATGGCCTGGGCCGGGCCGAGGCGCTGTCGCGCCAGCGCGCATGCAACCTGATGGGGGAGCATAAGGATGTGCTGATGATCGACTGCAACGTGACCTTCGGCTCCTCAGGGGCGCCGGTGTTCTCGCAGGTCGGCGGGCGCGGGCGGATTCTGGCGCTGGTCTCCGGCGGCGGCAATTATGCGGGCAGGCAGGTCGCGTTCGGCATGAAGCTGCCTGAGCGGGTGGCCGAGCTGAAGGCGCAGCTGAGCCGCAATCCGGCGGCCGCGCCGGACCGGCGGATCAAACGGATCCGGGTCGGCGGCGGCGGATCCGCGGGCGGCGCGAAATTTGTCAGCGTCGGCGACTGACCCGCCTCTTGAAGCCGTATTTTCCCTTCCTATCTCAGAATTATCCGGGCAGCCGCTGATTGGGGCCCGGAGTTAAAATCAGCCTGTCCCCGCGGGGAAGGCATCCTGAAATCGCTCATGAATGAGGATGGAAAATGCGTACTTTTGATTTTGCACCGCTGCATCGTGCCACTATCGGCTTTGACCAGATCGCCAGCCTGATGGACCGCGCCCTGAGCGCCGATGCCGCACAGTCCAGCTACCCGCCCTACAACATCGAGAAGACCGACGCCGACAGCTACCGCATTTCGATTGCTGTGGCCGGGTTTTCCGACGAAGACCTGAACGTCGAAGTGAAAGAAAACGCGCTGGTCGTGTCCGCCAAGAAGGCAGAGGACGGCGAAGGCCGCACCTTCCTGCACCGCGGTATTGCCACCCGCGCATTTGAACGCCGTTTCACCCTGGCCGATCATGTCCATGTGACCGGCGCCAGCCATGAGAACGGCATGCTGCATATCGATCTGCACCGTGAGGTGCCGGAGGCGCTGAAACCGCGCCGGATCGAAATCTCCTCCTCCCGCTCGAACCGCCCGGAGATCGAGGCCAAAGCGGTCAACTGATCGTCCGGACCCCGGTTCGTGCACAAGAAGCCCCCTGGCCCCGCCAGGGGGCTTTTTCCGGTTTCGCGGGGTTGTTCCGGCGGAGGCAGAAACGGGCCAGGGTTGCAAGACGCAACCGATTGTTAGGAATTTGGCGGCACACTGGGGCGGTTAATGGTCGTCGCACCGGTGTTTGACCGCCCGCCGGTGCTGTCAATGCGCGGTCCGGGTGAACTGCATGGGACCACAGCAGATACAGCATGTTCAGCAGAGCTTTGCCGGCATATTCGCCCGCAAGGCGGATCTGGCGGAGCGGTTCTATGTGCATCTGTTCACAATGCTTCCTGAGGTGCGGGTAATGTTCCGCGGCAACTTCGTGAAGCAGAAAATGATGCTGACAACGATGATCGCGTCCTGTGTGCGCAATCTGGATGATCCGCGCACGCTGGAAGATATCGGGGCCCAGCTGGCTCAGGAGCACGCCCATCTGGAGCTCGGCCCGCATGAGACGGAGGCGGCAAAGCGGGCGCTGATCGCCGCTTTGCGCGATGTTCTGGGGGCGGAGCTGGACCCGGAGACCGAGTCCGCCTGGGCCAGCGCCATCAGCCGGGTGGCCGGGACGATGACCCGGCACTGACCCGGCTGTGCCGGTCCGCGGGGCGGATCAGACCGCCATGCAGATGTATTTCATCTCCAGATAGTCTTCGATGCCGTGGTGGCTGCCTTCGCGGCCCAGGCCGGACTGCTTGACGCCGCCAAACGGTGCCACCTCGGTGGAGATGATGCCGGTGTTGACCCCGACGATCCCGTATTCCAGCGCCTCGGCCACCTTGTACACGCGGCTGAGGTCCTTGGCATAGAAATAGGACGCGAGGCCGAAGATGGTGTCATTGGCCATCGCGATCACCTCATCCTCGTCCTCGAACTTGAACAGCGGGGCGAGGGGGCCAAAGGTCTCGTCGGTGGCAAAGGCCATCTCCTGGGTCGCGCCCTTGACGATGGTCGGCTGGAAGAAGCTGCCGCCCAGTTCCGACGGGTTGCCGCCCAGGATCACTTCTCCGCCCTTGGCGGTGGCATCGGCGATATGCTCCTGCACCTTCTCGACCGCTTCTTTGTTGATCAGCGGGCCGAAGTGGATGCCGTCCTTGAGGCCGTCGCCGACGTTCATCTTCTCGACTGCGGCTTTCAGCTTTTCCGCAAAGGCATCGTAAACGCCGGCCTGCACATAGATCCGGTTGGCGCAGACGCAGGTCTGGCCGTTGTTGCGGAACTTGCACATGATGGCGCCTTCGACGGCAGCATCCAGATCGGCGTCATCGAACACGATGAACGGCGCGTTGCCGCCCAGTTCCATGGAGCATTTCATCACCGTGTCCGCGGCCTGGCGCAGCAGGATGCGGCCGACCTCGGTGGAGCCGGTGAAGGTCAGTTTGCGCACCGCGTCGTTCTCGCAGAACTCCTTGCCGATGTCGGAGGCGCGCGAGGACGGCACCACGCTGAACACGCCTGCCGGGATGCCCGCGCGGTCTGCCAGCACGGCCAGCACGATGGCCGACAGCGGGGTTTCCGCCGCCGGGCGGGCGACAAAGGAACAGCCCGCGGCAAGTGCCGGGCCTGCCTTGCGGGTGATCATCGCATTGGGGAAGTTCCAGGGGGTGATCGAGGCAGCAACCCCGATCGGCTGCTTGAGCACGGTAATCCGCTTGTCGCGCTGATGGCCGGGGATGGTCTCGCCGTAAATCCGCTTGGCCTCTTCCGCGAAGAACTCGATGAAGGAGGCGCCATAGGCGATCTCGCCGCGGGATTCCGCCAGCGGTTTGCCCATCTCGGCGGTCAGGATCACTGCCAGGTCCTCCTGGTTCTCCATCATCAGGTCGAACCACTTGCGCATCACATTGGCGCGCTCCTTACCGGTCCATTTGGCCCAGTCCTTTTGCGCCGCATCGGCCTGGGCAATGGCGCCCGCCACCTGGGCGCGGCTGGAGTCGGCGACCTGGGCGATCACGTCGCCGCGGGCAGGGTTGGATACGTCAAAGGTGCCTTCGCCATCGGCAAACTGGCCGCCTGTATAGGCGCGGGTTTCCAGCAGGCTGGGGTCTTTGAGCAGGGATTTCAGGTCAGTGATTGCGTCAAGCATGGCGGGCCTCCCGGGTGTTCTGTTGCTGGAATGCAAAGCAGTTGCGCATTGATATGTCCAGAAGGATTGATGAGTCCAGAATTTGATCAAATTTCCGGCGAAGATTTTTGAGGCAAGCAATTTGACATGTGCTGTGCCAGACTGTCTGGTAGCCGCAAAGAATAAGAACAGGGGAGACTGGGCATGGAATTGGATGATGCCTATGCCAACGGGGCCTATATCGAGAACGCAGACCAATACCCGCCGCGCTGGGCGGCCTCGGCGGAGGACTTCCGCAACAGCCTGCATGAGCGTGCCCGGCTCGACATTCCCTATGGCGAGGGGGAGCGGCAGCGGTTCGACCTGTTTCTGCCGGAGGGCACGCCCAAGGGATTGTTTGTCTTTGTCCATGGCGGCTATTGGCTGGCCTTCGACAAGAGCTCCTGGTCACACCTGGCGCGCGGCGCCATGTCGCACGGCTGGGCGGTGGCGATGCCGTCCTACGACCTGTGCCCTGACGTGCGGATCGCCGATATCACCCGGCAGATTTCAGCTGCGGTGACGCGGGTTGCGGAGGAAGTGGACGGCCCGATTGCCCTGGCGGGCCATTCTGCGGGCGGCCATCTCGTGGCGCGGATGCTGGACAGGGCGCTGCTGCCGCCCGAGGTCGGCGAGCGGATCAAGACGGTGATCCCGATCTCTCCGCTGGCGGATCTCCTGCCCCTTCTGCGCACTTCGATGAACCAGAAGTTCAAAATGGATTCCGCTGCCGCCGTGGCGGAAAGCCCGGTGGAGATGCAGGACCGTTTTCCGGCGGAGGTCACCGTCTGGGTCGGCGGAGAGGAGCGCCCGGCGTTCCTGGATCAGGCGGTCTGGCTGGTGGAAGCCTGGAGCGCGGATCACGTGATTGCCTTCGGCAAGCATCATTTCAACGTGATCGATCCTCTTGCGGATCCGGACAGCGATCTGGTGGCGCTGATTGTGAATTGAGCACGGCGGCGGTGGGCGGAATCGCCCACCCTATGGGGCGTAAAAAACTTCTTGCCAGAATCCGCATTCCGCCGCATCTTCCGGCTTAAGGGCCAGGCGATGGCGTCGCCGCATGGAATACATGCCAGCCCCCACATTCCAAAACTGTCCTGAACGCCGGGACCTTTCTTGTAAGAAGGAAGGGTCTGATATGACTGCACGTCCTGAAATGTACCGTTTTCACAACGGTGAGAAGGCGCCGCTGCAATTTGCCGTCTCTGAGTATGAGGCGCGGATCGCGGGCCTGCGCAAGATCATGGCTGACACCGGGGTGAGCGCTGCTGTCTTCACCTCGATGCACAACATCTCCTACTACTCGGGCTTCACCTACTGCGCCTTCGGGCGTCCCTACGGCCTGGTGGTGACTGCCTCCGAGGCCGTGACCATCTCGGCCGGCATCGATGCGGGCCAGCCCTGGCGCCGCTCGTTCTGCGACAACATCACCTACACTGACTGGCAGCGCGACAATTTCTGGCGTGCGATCAAGTCGGTAAGCGGTGAGGGCGCAGTGGTCGGCTATGAGAGCGATCACCTGACCCTGCTGCAAAAGGCCAAGCTGGAAGGCTTCCTGAAGCCGTCGCAGCTGGTGGACCTCTATGAGCCGACCATGCGCCAGCGGATGGGAAAATCCGCAGCCGAGCTCGACATGATCCGGGCCGGCGCCGCGGTGGCCGACGTCGGCGGCTTTGCGATCCGCGACGCGGTCAAGGAAGGCGCGCGGGAGATCGACGTGGCGATGGCCGGCCGCGATGCGATGGAGCTGGAGATCGCCAAGCGTTTCCCGGATGCGGAATACCGCGACACCTGGGTGTGGTTCCAGTCCGGCATCAACACCGACGGCGCCCACAACCCGGTGACGGGCCGCCGTCTGGAGCGCGGCGACATTCTGTCCCTGAATACTTTCCCCATGATTTCAGGATATTACACTGCCCTGGAGCGGACCATGTTCGTGAAGGAGGTGGATGCTGAATCCCTGCGCATCTGGGAGGCCAACGTGGCGGCCCATGAGCTGGGTATCTCGCTGCTGAAGCCGGGCGCGAGCTGTGCGGAAATCACCCACAAGATCAACGCCTTCTTTGAAGAGCGGGATCTGCTGCAGTACCGCACCTTCGGTTATGGCCATTCGTTCGGCGTCTTGTCGCACTACTATGGCCGCGAGGCGGGCCTGGAACTGCGCGAGGACATCGACACGGTGCTGGAGCCGGGCATGGTGATCTCGATGGAGCCGATGCTGACCATCGCCGACGGCCAGCCTGGGGCCGGCGGCTACCGCGAGCATGACATCCTGATCATCCACGAGGACGGCAACGAGAACATCACCAAGTACCCCTACGGGCCGGAGTTCAACGTCGTCGGCTGAGGCGGACTAAACTTGAAAATGCAGGGGGTGCCATCCGTGCACCCCCTGTACACCCCCTGTGCACCGGGCAAGTGCACAAGAAGCCGATTTGCGCTCGGCGCCGCAGCCGCGCTGCTGGGCGCGGGTGAGCCGGGCCGGCTGTTCTAGTGATAGGAGCGCCCCTGGCTTTCGATGCCGGCGGCTGCTGACGACGGGCGCGCCAATGCTGCCGGAAGAGGTGCGCCGCCGGTGTCCCGAACCGGGCGGTTTGCATTCCAGGCCGGGGACATCCACAGGGCGGCGGAGGGCGCGTCTTCGGAGCGGGCAAGCGGGGCGTGCACCGACAGGCTGAGCTGGGACGCGTCATGCTGCGCGGTCACCGTCAGGCGGTCCCCGGCCGTTGCCAGTTCCGGGCTGTCCAGCAGGAAGGCGGTCCGCCCCCAGTGGCCGCCGGAGTGCAGCCCGTTCGCCACGTGTATGCCGGGGGCCAGATCCATTTCGAAGGTGACAAGCACCGCATGGACGGTCCCCGCGCGGGCGCAGGCGAGTTCCGCTGTGATGCGCGCCGGATTGATGTCCGGCCGGGTGAAGTCAAACGCGAACAATTCTGTTGCCGGGCCCAGGGGGCGCAGTTCGCAGGCTTCGAAATCGTTTGGGGTAAGCTGCGCGACGCGCGCAAAGCGGTGAAAGGCGCTGAGGTCGAAGCCCTCAGCCTGTTGAGGGCGCCAGAGGTCCAGCAGCTGGCGGCTTTCCACCGGCTGGGCCAACAGCGTTCCCTGTTCCGGAATCGCGCGCGCGTTCGGCTTGGCAAGCGCGGCCATGGCATGGGTGAGTGTGGCAAGCGCGCCTTCGCCGAGGAGAACGGTGTCAACGATTTCCGAGATCACCACATCTGCCCGCACCGGAATGTCCTCGCCCACCACAATGTCATGCGACCACTTCGGGATCACCGTGATGCGGTCGCTCAGGCCGTTGTCCGCGATCACTTGCGTCGCGGCCTGGGCGATCAGCGGCTGCTGCTCGCAGGTGTAGACATGCTTTGCACCGGCGCGCGCCGCCAGCATGGCCGTCAAACCGGCGCCGCAGCCGATATCCAGAACCACGTCACCGGGTTTCACCTTGGCCTCGATGGCCCTGGCGTAGGCGCTGTTGCGCGCCTTGTCCGCGAGCATCGGAAAATGCCAGCGCGGGACAAATGTCTGGTGGAGCCGTTCCTGCAAGACCTGCGCTTCGTGGTGGCGGGGATCGATGCTGAGGGCTTCGGAGAGGAGCTGTGAGGTCCGGATGCCGCCATCGGTCAGGGGTTCGGACTTTGCGGACTGGACGAGTCTTTCCGCGTTCCGGGAGCTATGATGGCAGGATTCTCGAGCCGGATCAGGTGTTTGTCGTTCAAGCAACTTTTATTTTTCCTCATTTGAAGCAAATGCCGCTGAATGGCATAATCGCTATGGGCATCTAACAAATGGTGAAGGACGGGCGTGGTTTATGCGAATGTCCTGTCATCGCGTCCGGCAGGTGCCGCTGCCCTAGCGGCTGGCGGTTTCCGGACGGCTTTTCACCAGACGGAACGAGGGCTGATCCCGCACGGCAGGCACGACCGTTGCGCCGCGGCGGGTCTTGGGGCATATGTGCGCCACGGCATTGCCTGCCCGGATGTTACCCTCTTGCCGTGGCACACACACGCCCCGCGAGGAAGAAAGAGCCACCGCCATGTATGACGCCCCGGAAAAGAAGAAATCCGAGTTTGCGCTGATCCAGCTGATGCCGAACCTGATGACCATCGGCGCGATCTGCGCCGGACTGTCGGCGATCCGCTTTGCCATCTCCGGCAACTTCAAGCTGGCGGTGATGCTGATCCTGCTGGCGGCGGTGCTGGACGGGCTGGACGGGCGTCTGGCGCGGGCGTTGCGCAGCGTCAGCAAAATGGGGGCGGAGCTGGATTCTCTGGCCGATTTCCTGAACTTCGGCGTGGCGACGCCGATGGTGATTTACCTGTGGGCGCTGCAGGACATGCGCGGCATCGGCTGGATCTCGGTGCTGGTGTTCTCGGTCTGCTGCGTGGTGCGGCTGGCGCGGTTCAATGTCAGCAGCAAGTCGGAAGAAGACGCGCCGAAACTGCGCAAGGGGTTTTTCGAGGGCATTCCTTCGCCTGCCGGGGCGCTGCTGGCACTGCTGCCGATGTTCGCTTCCTTTGCCTATGGCAGCCGCGAACCGGTGCTGCATGACCTGCTGATCTGTCTCAACATGGTGCTGGTGGGGCTGGCAATGATCAGCCACATCCCGACCTGGTCGCCGAAAGCAGTTAAAATTTCACGTGAGAATGTTAAGTACTTGCTTGTGGGCTTTGCCTTCATGGCTGCGGCATTACTGACCTATGCATGGACGGTGCTGGTTGTGCTATGCCTCGGCTACGTTGCGATGGTGATTTGGGGGCTGGTTTCCAAGCCAAAGGGCTAGCCCAATACGTCCGGGGAGGGACGAATTGGATATCAAAGCAGTTGAAGAATCCTATGCGCGCTGGGCGCCGGTTTATGACAGGACATTCGGTGCGGTGACGCGCTCGGGCCGCCGCAGGGCGACCCGCTACATCAATTCCCGCGAGGGCAAGGTGCTGGAGGTCGGGGTCGGCACCGGGCTGTCGCTGCAGCATTACGCGCCGCACTTGCAGGTGACCGGCATCGACTTCAGCCACGACATGCTGAAGAAGGCGCGGGGCAAGGTTCAGGAACAGGGGCTGAAACAGGTCGAGGCGCTGCGGCAGATGGATGCCCGGCAGCTGGATTTCCCGGACAATTCCTTCGACACGGTGGCGGCGATGCATGTGCTGTCGGTGGTGCCGGACCCGGAGAAGGTGATGCATGAGATCGCGCGGGTGCTGAAACCCGGCGGCAAGCTGGTGGTCACCAATCATTTCAAGAGCGGCAAGGGGGTGCGGGCGTCGCTCGAGAAGCTGTCGGCGCCCTTGGCCAATGTGATCGGCTGGCATTCCGATTTCGCGCTGGAAACGGTGCTGCAGGAGGACCGGCTGCAGGTCGAGGTGCAGGAGAGCATTCCGCCCTTCGGGATGATGACCTTTCTGGTGCTGAGCAAGCAGCAGACCATGTGAAACAGCCAGTTTCCGCAATGCGGCCCCGGGGGGATCCTCCGGGGCTTTTCTTTGTGCGGCCCGTCTGCAACAGTGCATCTGAAACGGGCGGAATTACGCCGCCTCAGGGGATGTAAAATCTATTTACATCCCCATATCGGGATCAGGTATTTGACAGGGAAGGAGCGGATGCGATGAGTGTGTCCCAATTTGAGAAAATGGTGTCGGACAGCCAGGAAAAGGTGCGCGAGTCGCAGTCCAGGATCGAGGCGCTGACCTCGCGCATTGAGGCCGCGCGCAGCAAGATCGAGGCGGGTGAGGATGCCAGCATCGACATCGAGAACGCGACGCTGGAAGACGTGCACGCGCATACCGAGGTGATGAACGCTAACATTGCCGAGCTGATCATGGGGCTGGATGATGTGACTGCGGCGTTCTCCAAGGATTTCGACGAGATGCGGTCGAAGACCGGCTGGGAGAGCTTTGTCGGCTTCTTCTCCAAGGGCAAATCGGATTCGATGCGCCAGGAGCGGATGCGCACCGCCAATATCGACGACAAGCTGCAGGACCTGATCGCCAAGTCCGACGTGATCGTGAAGCTGCTGGAGGGCCAGCTGGCGACCCTGGAAGAGCAGCGCGAGAAAGTGCAGGTGAACCTCTCGGCGACCCTGGACGACCGCGAGTTTACGGTGCAGGAGCTGGAGGGCGTGCGCGCTGAGATCGTGGCGCTGGACCCGCAGATCATCGAGCTGGAGAACAAGATCTCGGTCGAGCAGGACGCCGCCGCGCGCACCAAGCTGGAGACCGAGCTGGCCGATATCAACGCCAAGTACAACGCGCTGGTGCAGGAGGAGCAGGTGAAGCTTGCGAAATCCCAGACGCTGGAGCGCTATATCGAAAAGGGCAAGACCTGGGTCGACTCCCTGCAGAACCAGGCGGCGACGCAGATGGTGCTGATCAACAAGCTGCAGACGGACACCCAGCAGCGGGTGGTGCTGTATGATGCGCTGACCAAATCGCTGAAGACCGCGCAGCAGCAGGATGTGGCGCATAGGATCAACGAGATCGGCGTGCAGACCGACAAGGAAGCCCAGACCGCGATGGCCGCGATCGGCACCGCGACCAACCAGAAGATGGCCGACATGCTGGAAGCGCATGAGGGCAACATGGTGTTCGCCCGCGACGTGCTGGAGAAGAAGGCCAAGGCGGATGAACGCTTTGCCCGCCGGTTCGCGGCGATTGTCGAGAAGCACGACAAGAACCTGTATGGGGGGTAAACTACGCGCTTTGCTAAGGGTTTGCGCTGGGGTTGCTGTGTTAGTTGCGTCTCTCTGGGCTTCCGACAAAATCGCGATTGAACTCAGCATCCCGCTTGAACTCGTGCTGGGCATAGCTGGGCTGACTTTGGCTGTGTTCCTGAAGTGCAAACCTGGCTACTTCAAAGGCAGAAATTGAATGTTTGAAAATGGCGCCAAATTTGTCCATCCGGGTCTAAAAAACGTTCTCGTTTTGCTCTGGAGCCTGATTGAGCAAAACAGAGGACAGAGCCCGGCCGCGGGTGGGGGCGTAGCGCCCGCCCGGGGGGGCGGCCGGGCGCTGTCCGCGCCGCAAGCGGCACGTCCAGGAAGGGGAGTGGTATGACCAATCCCTCCCACGATCACACGGGCCTCAGCGATACCTTCGCCTCGCGCCGGTACTTCAAGAAGTTCGCGACCATCATCCGGCACCTCACCCGGGTGGCGGCGGCGATGCAGGCGGAGGGGCGGCTGTCGAAGTCCGATGTGAAGGTTCTGACTGCTTACCTTATGCGGCTCAATTTCACCTTCCGCGCGCTCTCCATGAAATACCTGATGGCGGGGCGCGACACGGGCCGCTTCTTCGGCAGTCTGGCGATGGACAAGCGTGACAGCGGCTTTCCGGTTGCCGCGGAACTCATGACCATGGCCAATGATGCCCAGCAGGCGGAGCGGCATCTGGCCAATATGGCGAGTGAGGCGCAGCTGAAGGATGATATGGTGCGCACCATCATCTCGGACCGGGCGGTGCCGGCGAAGCTGCAGTTCGCCCTGTCGCAGCGGCTTTATTATCAGGAGTTGCTGAAGGGGGAGCTGTTCTGGACACAGAACGACCCGGTCTGCGAATGGCTGGAAAACATCGGCGAGCGCCGTCGGCGCTTCCTGCTGCACTGGGCGGCTTATGACAGCCAGGTGAACCTGCCGGTGATCTACCTGATGGAGCTGGAGGACAGCGGCAAGGTGGCATTGCCCAAGGATGAACGCCGCTGGCCGGAGGTGCAGGCGCATCTGATGGCGCAGGCCTTGGCGGGGCTGAAGCTGGTGACCATTGCCAAGGGGTTTGACGAGGATTTCGACGACCTCCACCCCAAGCATCTGCGCCGCTACCACGTAGGGCCGATGTATTCCTCAGCTTATACCGAGCAGTCCGGGCCGCTGCACCGGGTGCTTGAGGAGGCGGAGGCGCCCGCGGGCCAGGACTGGGCGCTGGCCTGGACGCTGGAGGAGCTGGAAAGCGAAGACGTGCGCGAGGAGCGCGCGGGCTGGTTCGGCACCGTGGAGCGGGAGATCTTTGCGCTCGACCCCTTTGGCGGGCGCGGCGCCGATACCGGGGCAACCCGGACCCAGCGCGCGATCATCCTGCCGCAGCGCCCGTTCCAGGTGCTGGCAGAGCTGGACCCGCCGGGGTTCGGCGATGTGCAGAAGTTCGTGGTGAGCGATGCCGGGCAGGTGCTGCGGTATTGAGCGGCGGCGCGTGCGGTAGGGGCCGGAGCCTCCGGCAGGAGTATTTTTAGAAAGATGAAAGCGGGTTGGATTTTGCCCGCCGGTTACGGATTGAGAGGGTGAGATGAGCATTTCAGGCAATCAGATGGAGCTGCGGGAAGAGGACATCCGCAAGCATTACACGGCTGCGGCGGCGATGCTGGAGGGGTTTGACCACACCCCGCGCATTGCCAAGCCGCAGGTTGAAGGCAAGGCGCCGGAGCGCTCGCCCGGGATCGCCCGCACGCGGCGCTTCCGCACGACCACGCCGGGGCTGGTGACGCGCTCCACTGCGCGCCCCGATGGGGTGCATCTGATTGCCCGGATCGAGGCGGCGGATGAGGATGATCCGCTGACCTCGCCCCTTCAGGCGACCCTGCAGCACGCCTTGCGCCGGGCGCTGGCGGTCTCCCTGGCGATGGGGGAGGCTTATGCGGATGTATCAGGCCTGGCGGATTTGAAGCGGGCCAATCTGGCCGGGTCGTTGGACGCGGCGCGCAAGGGGGAGTTCACCGAACTGCTGGCCGCCGAGGCGCTGATTGCGGCGCATGTGTTTGCCAATGCCGCGGCCTATCTGCTGGCACCGCATGGCAGTGAGACGCAGGCCGAGGTGGGCGAGGCGGAGGAGCTGCTGACGGATAACGCGCCGCTGGCCCTGCACGGGGCGCTGTGGGAGCTGGACCAGAAGCTGGCACTGCACGCGCCCGATGATGCGCATCTGATTGCGGCCACGGCGGCCTATGCCGAGCAGCTGATGGAAAAGGCGGCCTTGCGCGCCCAGAACGCGCCGCGGCTGGAGGCGTTCACTGCTGCGGCCTGGCGGGTGGAGGCGGATGACCTGACCATCAGCGGCTTTGAACCGGCGGCCAAGGCGAAGTCCACCACCCTGACGATGGCATTCAAGAAACCGCATGAGGTGGTCGGCAACCATATCGCCAAATACCAGGCCTTAAGGCTCTCCAAGATGCTGATGGCCTATGATTTCGACCGGCGTCTGAACCCGTTTGCTGAGATGGGCGGCTTCATCTTCACCTTCATGGGCGACGGCAAGCCGGGGACCGGCAAGACGACGCTGATCCAGATGATGGCGGGGCTGATCCATGATTATTGCCAGAATGCGGGCTATGCCTTCCGCTACCAGAATTTCGGCATCGACAATATCGACAGCTATCAGGGCAAGTCGGGGCAGAACGCCAAGTCTTTCATCCAGAACGTGATCGACCCGGGCGTGATCGGCTTTGGCACCATCGACGACATCGACCAGATCGCGGGCAAGCGCGGCGACCGCCAGTCCAGCGCGGGCCAGCAGGAGGTGACGGCGGTCTTCATGGAGGCCTTTGCCGGCGCCAACACCGTGGTGCGCGGCAACTGCACCTTTGGCATGTTCTCCAACTACCCGGAGAATGTGGACGATGCGCTGCGCCAGCGGGCCGGCGCGCGGTTCCTGGTGGACGGGCCGCAGACGCGGGAGGATTACATCGACATCCTGACGCTCTTGATGGGCAAGAACCATGCGATCCCGCTGGGCGAGCATGATCTGTACGGCGCGCAGGAGATCAAGAAGGCCGTCGCGCGGTCGTTCGAGGCACACAACCGCCCGCAGGAGCCAGGGCTGATGGAGGTCTTTGGCCGGGTGCAGGATCAGATCGGCGCGCTGGATGATTTGGCCAAGCTGGGGACGTACCTGAAGGCGATCCAAGCTGCGGATGAGCGGTTCACCGGGCGCGCCATCAAGAACATCACCGATGCGGTCAAGGTCCGGGCGATGGATTTCGAGCTGCCGGATGAATGGATGGAGAACCCGGAGCTGTTCCTGTTCAAGGATTACGAGACCAAATCCGCGATGATTGCGGAGCTGCGGGTGCCCATCACGGTCGACATGGTAGTGCAGGAGATCAACCGCTACGCCGACAGCGAGTTCCGCTATGCCGACAAGTCGGATGAGGTGGCGATTGAAAACATGGTGCGCGATTTCGGGCGGCAGGAAGAGGCCAAACGGCGGTATCTGGAGGGGAAGGGGTGATTGTTGTGCGCGACATGAGGGCAGAGCCTGTCCGCGGGCGGAAGCGGAGCGCCCGCCCAGGGGGGCGGACGGGCGCTGCCCGAGCCGCAAGCGCCTCGGGCGGGGAAGTAGCGAAACGGTGGCCTGTGAAAAGAGCGAGCGTGAAATAAATGGACGCTACAGGTTTTTCTGCATTCCTAACGGACGTAAATTCTTGGATCACAAATCACCAGTCTCTACTGACGGTTGTCGCTCTGCCGTTTGCTGCCTTTCTCATAAAATACATTTCTGACAGTGCTGCAGAAAAACGCGCGGCTAGAGAGCGAAGGTTGCACCTCGAATTGTCACGGAGACTGAAGCTAGCCGATTTTCGCCAAGCTTGGATAAACGAGGTTAGAGGCAATTTTTCTGATATTTTGTCTATCGCAAGCAATCCTGAAGCTAGAGCAGGATCAGATATTGATCTGATCAACAGAAAAATTTTTAGTGTCATGCTTCGTTTGAATCCAAAGGAAACTGAGGCGAAGGCTCTAGCGCGCAAGATTAGCGAGCTACAAGATGCACAAGACGAACATTTGCATGGGTCGGTTCTTGAGTTGGCAAGTCTAATGAATGCTTATCTCAAGGCTGAATGGGATCGGCTAAAAAAGGAACTTGAAGACTATTCTGAAGTGGAAAGATCGAAATGAAACGCCTCATCCAGCATGGCCTGATGTTCGGCAATCTCTTCCATGTGGCCTCGCCCGCGCTGGTGGAGCGGTACAATCGCGCGCTGAAGCATCTGACCGGCAAGACCACGAGCCTCACGGATTTCCACGTCGATATCTCGGGCTTTTCGCCCGAAATCGGCGATGAGCTGGGGGATGATCACTATCTGAACCATGCGGGCGTGAACCGGCAGTTCATTCTGCTGTCGACCGAGCAGAAGCGCTGCCCGCTGCTTCACGTGAAATTCTCCACCAGCCGGGACATCCTGCGCCGGTTCATCGAGGTCAACGAGCGCCAGCTGTTTGCGCTGACCGCGACCGATGCGGTGGCCGGCGAGCTGGTGAATTCGGTGTTTGAGGTGTCCTCGCCCGCGCGCCTGTTCGAAATCCGGCAGGTGCGGATCGAGGCGGATACCACCCGCGGCACGCTGCGCCATGCGGACCGTCTGGCGGAGCTGGTGGAGCGGTTCAAGACCGGGGAGGATGCCTGGTTTGACGATGAACTGATCGAACAGATGATCGCGACCGCGGAACAGACCGGCGATGTGACCCGCAATCCGGTGCATCTGGAGCATGAGGTCTTTGAGCAGGGCAATTTCTGGACCGCGCATTTCGGCGGGCTGTACCTGTTTCAGGACGTGGAGCATCCGGCGGTGATTGCCAGCGGGGCAAAGCCTGAAGGCGTGCCGCTGCGCCATGTGTTTGATCTGTCCCAGCGCAATGCGATTGCCAAGTTCCTGGAGCTGAACGGGCTGGCAGAGCCGGTGATCCGGGCGCGCGGTGTCGATGGCGCAGCAATCCTGCGGCAGAAGATGGGGTTCCTTGCCGTGTCCGTGCTGACGGAGAAGGGACGGGACCTGTCGGGCCTGTCGCGGTCGGACCTGCGGCGGATGGCGGCGCGGCATGCCGACGAGCTGCCAGAAGAATTCGAAGGGCTGGCGGCGCTGGTGCGCTGGGCCGAGGGCGGCGGCAAGTGGCCGCGGATCACCTCGGACCATCCGGCCTATTTCTATAGTCTCAGGGCGTCGGACACGCCCTGCCGCGATCTGGTCAACATGCTGCTGGCAGAGCTGTGCCCGCATGACTTCCGGCAGATGTTCATCTGCCACAAGGAGGAGTTCTACCGCCAGTACCAAGGGTGGCCGGAGACGAAAAAGGCCTATGCGGCGGAGTTCCTGGCGCGGGAGTATGCGGTGGACAAGGCCGGCGCGCGCGAGGCACTGTTCGGGCATGAGCCGGATATGGAGGGGCGGATGCCCCGGCTGCCGCGAAACCGGCGCAAGGGGGTGGTTGAGCGGGTCGGCCCTTGGGGGGCTGTGAACCGGGTGAGGGGGCGATAGTATGGAGCGCTTTAAGAAGTATCACTCTTCCAGAGCCGCTTGCGGCTCGGTTCACGCCCGTCCCGCCCCCGTCATGCCGGAGGCGTGCTTTCAGCACGACGGCGGGCGTGAAACGCCCCCCCTCGGGACGGGGCGCGAACCTGTGTTGGATGTGAAAACCCAGGAGCAACAGTGATGTTCGGCTTTATCCGCCTGCTCCTGATCCTTCTTGTGGTGCTGACCGTGGTCTACGCCGCGGTGTCCCTCTACTCGCGCGAGATGCGGCGGCTGAAGCTCAAGCGGCGCTGGAAAGAGAAGGGGTTGACCGGCGACCGCGCGGCCTTCATCCAGCGGGGGCTGAAACAATACGACAACTCGTTCCGGCGCAAGCTGATCCTCCTGGTCTATATCATCCCGCTGGGGGCGCTGGCGCTCCTGATCTACGTCATTAACTTCATGTGAGGCTCCTCCCCATGCGTTTCATCAAATGGGCTTTCCTGATTACATTCTGGGTGCTGTTCGGCGCCTTCCTGCATTACACGCTGCCGCAGTACGACGTGGTGCGCATCGTCAACACCTATGAGGAACGGCAGGAGCTGAACGATTGGACGCGGATCTTCTGGTCCAAGCCGGACGACCAGTCGGCAGAGCTGATCAACCGCGATGTCCAGTTCATCCAGGCGGTGCGCGGCAACGGCCGCAACATGGTCTACCGCAACGAGGACACCGGCTGGAACTGGCCGCCCTATTTCAAGTTCGACACCGCGAACCTCTACACGGACGCCAATGACAGCATCTCGACCAAGGCGAACCCGGAGTGGGTGGCGGTGCTGCATTACGGCTGGCGCAACGAGTTCCTGTCGATCTTCCCCAATGCGGTGACGATCAAGCCGGTGGCGGGGCCGGAGGACAAGCCAACCAACTGGTTTTCGATCATCTTCCTGGTGCTGCTCGGGGCGCTGTTGTGGGCCATCTATGTGCGCTGGCGCCGGTTCCGGCAGGCGCGGATCGACCCGATGATCGAAAGCGCCGAGGACAGCCTTTATGCGGCGGGCGACGCCATCGCCGAACGCAAGGGCCGGTTCCGGCGCTGGCTGGATACCTGGAAATCGAAGTGAGGAAAGGCCGCCGGTTGGGCGGCCTTTTTCATGGGCGTCCGGCGGCACCGGCGAATCGATTCGGGCGCGTGAAACCTGCGTAACTGCGTGAAAGATAAGCGCTTGCCGCAAATAGACCGGCGGATGCCGGTTTGAGATTCCGGCGTGTGATTCCGTTGCCAGTACAGAAAACCTGCATGTCTTTTTCCGGTTTTGGCGGGTCGGATTTGTCTTCGCCGTTGCGCCGGGATTAGGGCAGTTTCCGCCTCAGCAAGGTGCCGCCCTTCGGGGCGGAGAATTGGGAAGCTGGTGAAACTCCGGCACTGCCCCCGCAACGGTGACCCCGGGCAAGGCATGGCAATGACCACTGAAGGAGATCCTTCGGGAAGGTGCCAGGCCCCGCCGCCGAATGGCCCCGGGACAGTCCGGAAACCAGCCTTGCCAGGAAAACGTCAACCGCGGGCGGCGGCGGGGCGGTTGCAGGCGCGTGGCCTGCAATCTCTCTCCCCATGCCCGCAGCCAAGCCAACCTGCCGCGGGGATGCGGCAAAGGAGAGAAGCAGATGCTTCACGACAGCGATATTCTGGCCAAACTGGTGGCCCGTCAGAAAAACTATTCCCTGGAACAGGCGTTTTACACCGATCCGGGCGTGCTGGACCTGGACATGCGCCAGATCTTCTACCGCGAGTGGCTGTTTGCCATTCCCGCCTGCGAGATCCCGAAGGCGGGCAATTTTGTGACCCATCAGGTCGGCGCCTACAACGTCATCATCGTGCGTGGTACCGATGGTGAGGTGCGTGCGTTCCACAACGCCTGCCGCCACCGCGGGTCGGTTGTGTGCAAGGCCAAGAAAGGTAATTCGCCCAAGCTGGTCTGCCCCTACCACCAGTGGACCTACGAGCTGGACGGCTCTCTGCTGTGGGCGCGCGACATGGGGCCGGATTTCGATGCCTCCAAGCACGGGCTGAAACCGGTGCACTGCCGCGACCTGGCCGGTCTGATCTACATCTGCCTGGCGGATGAGGCGCCGGACTTTGACACCTTTGCCGCAGTGGCCCGCCCCTATCTGGAGCCGCATGACCTGGGTAATGCCAAGGTGGCCTATGAAAGCTCGATCATCGAGAACGGCAACTGGAAGCTGGTCTGGGAGAACAACCGCGAGTGCTATCACTGCGGCGGCAACCACCCTTCGCTGTGCCGGACCTTCCCCGAGGATCCGTCCGTCACCGGTATCGAGGGCGGCGAGACCCCGGCGCACCTGCAGAAGCACTTCGACCGGATCGAGGCGGCAGGCGTGCCGGCGCAGTTCCAGATCGACGCGCGCGGCCAGTACCGGGTGGCGCGGATGCCGCTGAATGAGGGCGCTGAGAGCTATACCATGGACGGCAAGGCGGCTGTCGCCAAGAAGCTGGGCCGGGTGCCGTTTGCCGATGCGGGCACGCTGCTGAAGTTCCACTACCCGACCACCTGGAACCATTTCCTGCCGGATCATTCCATCGTGTTCCGGGTGACCCCGATCAGCCCGACCGAGACCGAAGTCACCACCAAGTGGTTGGTGCACAAGGATGCGGTCGAGGGCCAGGACTATGACCTGAAGCGGCTGACCGAGGTCTGGGTCGCGACCAACGACGAGGACCGCATCGTGGTGGAGGACAACCAGCAGGGCATCAACTCGCCCGCTTATGAGCCCGGCCCCTATTCGGAAGTGCAGGAAAGCGGCGTGATCCAGTTCTCCAACTGGTATGCCGAGCACCTGACCCGTGCGCTGACCGGCCGCCACCTGATCGCGGCGGAGTAAGCGGATGGGACTGCAGGCCAACTTCGAGACGCTGGACGAAACCCTGGCGTGGAAGGACGACGAGATGCTGGAATGCGTCTCGGTCGTGCCGGAAGCGCCGAACACCGCCACCTTCAGCTTCCGCGCGCCGTCCGGCGCGTGGTTCAAATACCAGCCGGGCCAGTTTATGACGCTGGAGCTGCCGGTGCCGGGCGGGACCGTCTGGCGGACCTACACCATCAGCTCCTCGCCGTCGCGGCCGCTGTCGATCTCGGTCACGGTGAAGGCGCAGTCTGACAGCATCGGCACCCGCTGGATGCTGGACAATCTGCGCCCGGGCATGTTCCTCAAAGCCTCCGGCCCGGCGGGCGTGTTCACCCTGCCGAAGCGCCCGAACGGCAAGTTCCTGTTCATCTCCGCAGGCTCCGGCATCACGCCGAGCCTGTCGATGACCCAGTATCTGTTCGACCGCGGCCAGTCGCCCGACGTTAGCTTCATCAACTGCGCCAAGCGGCCCAGCGAGATCATCGCGCGGCGCCAGCTGGAGGGCATGGCGGCGCGGGTGCCGGGGATCAAGCTGAACTTCGTGGTGGAAGAGGATGATCCCTATCAGGTCTGGACCGGCTACCGCGGCCAGCTGAACCAGATTATGCTGGGTCTGATCGCCGGCGACTACCTGGAGCGCGAGGTCTACTGCTGCGGGCCGGAGCCGTTCATGCAGGCCGTGCGCGACATGCTGAACGGCCTCGGCTTCGACATGGAGAACTACAACCAGGAAAGCTTTGGCGCGCCGGTGGAAACCGAGGCAGACGCGCCGGAGCTGGACGATGTGGTTCCGGAAGAGACCGCTGCCGCCGAGATCACCTTTGCCGCGTCGGGCGTGACCGCAAACTGCACCGAGACCGATACGGTGCTGGCGGTGGCCAAGGCGTCGGGCCTCAACATCCCGTCGGGCTGCACCTTCGGCATCTGCGGCACCTGCAAGGTCAAGAAGACCGCGGGCGACGTGCATATGGTCCACAACGGCGGCATCTCGGAGGAGGATATCGAGGCAGGGTATATCCTGGCCTGCTGCTCCAATCCGATCGGCCGCGTCGAAGTGGAAATCTGATCCAATGGAGGGCCTGTTTCAGGCCCTCCGTTTTCTGCCGGTCCTGGCGTGCGGCAACAAAGTGATTGACGCCGCCCCCGTCCCTTGGTCAACACGGGGCCAAGCCTCTTATCCCCCGTTGCGACACAGGACCACGAGACCATGACTGCCAGCAAACGCATTGCCCTTTCCAGCGACCACGCCGCCATTGAACTGCGCAAGGCCGTTGCCGCCCATATCGAAGCACAGGGCTGGGAGGTCAAGGACATCGGCCCGCAGACCCCGGAAAGCACCCACTACCCCAAGCACGGCGCCGCCGCGGCGCAGCTGGTGGCATCCGGCGACTGCGCGCTGGGCATTGTCCTGTGCGGCACCGGCCAGGGCATCATGATGGCAGCAAACAAGGTGAAGGGCATCCGCTGCGGCGTCTGCTCCGACACCTTCTCGGCCAAGATGATCCGCGCCCACAACAACGCCAACATGCTGTCGATCGGCGCCCGTGTGGTCGGCGAAGGGCTGGCGCTGGAAATCGTCGATGCCTTCCTGGGCACGGAGTTCGAAGGCGGCCGTCACGGCACCCGCGTCGACATGATCAACGCGCTGGAAGATTAAGATTTACTGTTCGGGGGTATTTCCCCCGATCAATCCGCAAACAGATAATGGGTCCCGGCAATCTGCCGGGTCTTGTCACCGGGCAGATTCAGGAAACCGCTGAGCTGGTCTGCATTCTCCTCCAGGCTGCTGCTTTCCCGCATTTGATAGAGCTGGCTGAAGCCGGCATCGCGGATGCGGTCGCCCTCATGCAGGATATCGTTGCGGATCGTCGGCAGCAGCCGCTCCAGCGTCAGCTTCGGCGTGCGCTCGCCTGCCAGCCCGACCCGGTGGGCGTGGCCGATCAGGTAATCGTCGCTGAAATCGCACTCGATGTGCAGGAACCGGGTCGATGAGCGGTCGGAGTGGAAATCGTTCATCAGGTCGATGGCCTCGGGGTCCAGGCAGATGATCAGCTTGTCGGATTCGTAATACTCGAACAGCATCCGCATCAGGGCGCGGCGGTGGCGGGTGCGCTTCATCAGTGCCGCCTGGATGCCGCCGAGATCGGGCAGGGGCGTGTCTTCCTCGTTGAACAGATATTCGATTGCCGGGATGTTGGTGACCTGGCGGATCTGCTCCAGCAGGCGTTTGGCGACATGCCATTTCTTGCAGACCACGATCAGCAGCTCGCGCTCGCGGCCCAGGCTGCTTTCGGTCTCCCAGAACCGCGGCGCAAAGCGGCGCCCGTCGCGGCCGCGACGGGCCAGGAAGTTGTAGAGGCTTCTGCCCTCGTTGGAGATCCGGAACTCCACGCCCTGCGCCGCATAAAGCCGCCCCAGCCGCGATTTCAGCTCCTTGGCTTCGGCGCTGATTTTGCGGGCAAACAGAAAGTCCTGGCTGAGCAGAAGGTCATAGTGGTCGTTGTAGAAATTCACCGGCATCCCGTAGTCGGTGAACATCAGGAAGGTGAGGGTGCGGGGCTCGATCTCCGCCTCCGGGATCAGGTGGCGCACCAGGGTCTGAAAGAAGGTTTCATCCGGGATCCAGGTGGTGCGGAAAAAGCGCATCACATCGCGGCGCTTGCGGATGAAATCAAGGATCCATTCAATGGTGCGGCGGCGCAGGCACCACCACTGGCTGCCGATCTGCACCTGGATATCAGCCGGGATCTCCCGCTGGAGCCCCAGCCGTTTCTGCAGGCCGTGGCTCCAATAGAACAGCTGCTTGTGCTTGCGCTCATTGAAAAAATGCCGGTAGATCAGCCGGTCGTCTTTCATGCCGGTCTTGATCCAGTCGCTTTCGAAGAAATCGAAGCTTTCGATGAAATCCTTGTCGTGCTCGTCCAGGAAGCGGTGGGCGTATTCCGCCGTCTTCACCGCCATGCAGTCGCCCGACAGCATATAAAAATGGGTGGCGCGCGGAAACTCCTCCACGGCGCTGTACAGCGCATGCAGCGTCGCCTGCACCAGCGACCACTCGCCCCAGCCGCATTTGATCCGCTTTCTGGCAAAGGTGACGTTGGGGTTGTCGGCCAGTTCTGACCGGATCAGCTGGTAATCCTCCGGTGCTGCCCGTCCGTCGAAATGAATCGCCATGCAGTCGCCAGCCGCGGTCAGCCGCTCAGCCTGCTGGATGATCGCCTCGGGGTCTTTATGGCAGAGCAGAATATATGCGATTTTTGCCATTGGGGGGACGGACTGCCTTGTTCTGCCTGATTGTTTACCTTGATAAGCGCGCTGTACGCACGAATAAACCAGATAGTTCCCGTTTCGGTAAACATATGCGATTACTGCTGGGAACAGGCAAAGACGGACAAGAGGGCAGCAAATGGGGTTTCCCGGCACCTGGATGACGGAAAGTGAGAGTGTGGTCTACCGGGTGGTGCCGAAATGCGCCTGCTCGACGATCGGGCAGATCCTCTATTACTCCGATCACGGGACGTTCTTCGACGGCGACATTCATGACGCCAAGGACGGCCTGCACAAATGGGCGCTGGAGCACAGCCAGGGGCCGATCACCCGCAACGTGCAGGGGCAGCGGTCCTACGCCTTCACCTGCGTGCGCAACCCCTACACCCGTATCCTGTCGTCGTTCTTTGACAAGATCTGCGGCATCCAGCGCAACGGCCGCCGCTACCGCGGCAACCTGGTGCCCAAGCTGGCCTATGAATACGGGATCGAGGTCGGCGGCGACGACGGCAAGCAGGAGTTCGACCAGATCGCCAGCTTCCGCCGGTTCCTGCTGTTTGCGCGCGATACCATCCGCTGGCGCCGCCCGATGGACCCGGACATCCACTGGTCGGCGATGTCGGGGCATGTGTCGACCTTCATCCTGAACGGCGGGCGCTACAACCAGATCTTCTGGACCGAGGCGTTCAACGACGGGATGCAGGGGGTGCTTGATGCGATCGAGACGCCGCATCCGGTGGACCTGGCCGCGATCCCGCGCTTCAATGAAAGCGAGGGCCACGGCCCCAAGCGCGCCCATCCGGTCGAGGACTATTTCGACGACCTGTCGATGCATCTGGTCTACGAGATCTACAAGCGCGATTTCGAGCTGTTCAAATACGATTTCGAGAACCCGGCCAACAAGATGCCGGTGGGGGAGATCGACCTCGAAGAGGTGCACGCCAAGCTGGGGGAGTAGGCGGACCGGGGCGCAACGGGGAGCTCCCGCGCCTGTGGCGCAATCGGCCATCCGGCTTCACCTTTGCCCAAATACTCCCGCCGGAGGCGCGCCGTGCGTCAGCACGGCGCTTGGCCCAACGCGGCTTGGCGTGCTGGCGTCAGCCAGCGGGCTATAGCGGCGGCGGGAGAGCTTTGCTGATGCAAAAAGAAACTGCTGAGAAGCGGTTCAGGACCAGGTTTGTCCTGAACGCGCCTTCGCCAGTGTAAGGCGTCAGAGGCCGCCCCAAGGGCAAGCGGCTGCGCCGCCGCGCCTGGCGCGGCCCTTGACCCGGCCTCAGGCGCGGGGTCCAAAAGAAAACCCGCCGCGGTTGGGGCGGCGGGTTTGGTGTGCTCCAAGACTGAGGGGTATCAGTCTTCGTCAGGCAGCGCGCGCACCGCGCCCTTGGCGGCGGAGGTGGCCAGCAGCGCATAGGCTTTCAGCGCCTTGGAGACCTTGCGCTTGCGCGGCTCGGCAGGTTTCCAGCCCTTGGCGTCCTGCTCCTCGCGCCGCACCGCCAGCTCCTCGTCGGAGACCGCCAAGTGGATGGTGCGGTTGGGGATGTCGATCTCAATCTTGTCGCCCTGGCGCACCAGGCCGATGGTGCCGCCCTCGGCTGCCTCAGGCGAAACATGGCCGATCGACAGGCCGGAGGTGCCGCCGGAGAAGCGGCCATCGGTCAGGAGCGCGCAGGCTTTGCCGAGGCCCTTCGACTTAAGGTATGAGGTCGGGTAGAGCATTTCCTGCATGCCGGGGCCGCCGCGCGGGCCTTCGTAGCGGATCACCACCACGTCGCCTTCCTTGACCTTGCCGGTCAGGATGTCGTTGACCGCCTGGTCCTGGCTTTCGCAGACATAAGCGGAGCCGGTGAACTTCAGGATGTGCTCATCAACGCCCGCGGTCTTCACGATACAGCCGTCCCGCGCGATATTGCCGAACAGCACCGCTAGGCCGCCGTCCTGGCTGAAGGCGTGCTCCTTGGCGCGGATCACGCCGCCTTCGCGGTCGGTGTCCAGCTCCTTGTAGCGGTTGGCCTGGGAGAAGGCCTGGGTGGTGCGCACGCCGCCGGGGGCGGCCTTGAACAGCTGCTCGGCCTCCGGGTTGTTGGCGACCTTGATGTCCCACTTGGCAATCGCCTCGCCCATGGTGGCGGTATGCACGGTGTGGCAGTCCTCGTGCAGCAGTCCGGCGCGGCTGAGTTCGCCCAGAATCGAGAAGATGCCGCCGGCGCGGTGCACGTCCTCCATGTGGACGTTGTGGATGTTCGGCGCAACCTTGCAGAGGCAGGGCACCCGGCGGCTGAGCCGGTCCATGTCGGACATGGTGAAATCGACCTTGCCCTCGTTGGCAATCGCCAGCAGGTGCAGCACGGTGTTGGTGGAGCCGCCCATGGCGATGTCCAGGCTCATCGCGTTCTCGAACGCCTCAAAGGTGGCGATCTCGCGCGGCAGCAGGCCCTTTTCCTCGTCCTGGTAGTGGCGCTTGGTGATCTCGACGATCTTGCGGCCGGCTTCCAGGAACAGCTCCTTGCGGTCGGCGTGGGTCGCCAGCGTCGAGCCGTTGCCTGGCAGCGCCAGTCCCAGCGCCTCGGCCAGGCAGTTCATCGAGTTGGCGGTGAACATGCCCGAACAGGAGCCGCAGGTGGGGCAGGCGTTTTCCTCGATGTGCTTCACCTGCTCGTCGGTGAATTTGTCATCCGCGGCGGCGACCATGGCGTCCACCAGGTCGATCTTCTTCATGTCCAGATCGGCGATGTCGATCTTGCCCGCTTCCATCGGGCCGCCGGAGACGAAGATCGCCGGGATGTTCAGCCGCATCGCGGCCATCAGCATCCCCGGAGTGATCTTGTCGCAGTTGGAGATGCAGACCATCGCGTCCGCACAGTGTGCGTTGACCATGTATTCGACGCTGTCGGCGATCACCTCGCGCGAGGGCAGCGAGTAGAGCATGCCGTCATGGCCCATGGCGATGCCGTCATCCACCGCGATGGTGTTGAACTCCTTGGCGACGCCGCCGGCCGCCTCGACTTCGCGGGCGACCATCTGGCCCAGGTCCTTGAGGTGGACGTGGCCGGGCACGAACTGGGTGAAGGAGTTGACGATGGCGATGATCGGCTTGCCGAAATCATCGTCCTTCATGCCGGTCGCGCGCCACAGTCCGCGCGCGCCCGCCATGTTGCGGCCATGGGTGGAGGTTCTGGATCGGTACTTTGGCATCAGGCTGGTTCCCTTAGTCTTTGCCCTCAGGGACACGATTTGCGCAATAAAGGCAACCGGGCGGGGCTCTCTTCGGTAATATTGGCGCAGATTGCGCCGGATTTAAGTGGCGAAATGTCTCTGGCGGTGGTTCTCAGGCGCGTACCGGGGCGGGTTCGGGGGCTTTTAGCCAGTGATTCACCACAAGCCCCAGCACCAGCGCCCAGAACGGCGCCCCGATTCCCAGGAAACTGATGCCGGAGACCGTGGTCATGAAGGTGATCAGCGCCGCCTCGCGCCCCTTCGGTTCCGCCAGCGCGGCGGACAGGCTGTTGCCGATGGTCGCCAGCAGCGCCAGGCCTGCAACGGCGGCGACCAGCGCCTTGGGGGCGATCAGGAACAGGCTGATGACGGTGGCGCCGCCGAGCCCCACCAGGATGTAGACGAGGCCGGTCATTACGCCTGCCAGATAGCGGGTGTCAGGGTTCTCATCCGCCTCGGGGCCAGCGCAGATCGCGGCGGTGATGGCGGCGAGGTTGAAGGCAAAACCGCCGAAGGGCGCCAGGATCAGCGAGGCCAGGCCGGTGACGGTCAGGCTGGCAGACACCGGCGGTTCATAGCCGCAGGCCCTCAGCGCCACCACGCCGGGCATGTTCTGCGAGGACATGGTGACGATATAGAGCGGCAGGCCGATGCCGATCAGCACCGGCAGCGAGAAGGCGGGCATCACGAACTCCGGCCGGGCCAGGGTCAGGTCCAGCGCCTCCAGGCTGCCAAAGGCTCCGGTGCCTGCGCACCAGGCGATGCCGGCAGCGAGCACCGCGGGGATACAGTAGCGGGGGAACAGTTTGCGCCCCGCGAGGAAGGTGATGCCCATCACCGCCACCAGTGCAGTGTCCGTCTCCAGCGATGTGAAGGCCGAAAGCCCGAACTGGAACAGAATGCCCGCCAGCATGGCGCTGGCCAGGCTGTCCGGGATCAGGCGGGAGAGGGCGGCGAACCACCCGGTGACGCCGGTAAGGGTCAGCAGCACTGCGCAGAGCAGGAAGGCGCCCACCGCCTCCGCCAGCGGCACGCCGTTGAGGCTGACTGCGAGCAGCGCCGCGCCGGGCGTCGACCAGGCGGTCAGGACCGGCATCCGGTACATCAGCGACAGGATCAGGCTGGTGAGCCCCATGCCAAGACCCAGCACCAGCATCCAGCTGTTGGCCTGGGACTGGGTCGCGCCTACCGCCTCGATCGCCTGAAAGATGATGGCGACCGAACCGGTGTAGCCGACCAGAACGGCAACCGCGCCGGAGACAAGATGCGAGAGCTTCAGATCCTTGAGCATGCGGGTTTTCCTGTGGCGCCGGATAGGGTAGGGGTTTCGTGCGTTATAACGCACACTACATTCTGTGCGTTATAACGCACAAGGCTTTTTTGCCAGATAGTGCAGAGGCAAAGACAATGAGCGATGACGGCATCACCCTGAACCTGCGGGAAATCCGCGCGGCGGCGGGACTTAGCCTGTCCAAGGCGGCAGAGGCGACCGGGGTCAGCAAGGCGATGCTGGGGCAGATCGAGCGCGGCGAATCAAGCCCGACGATTGCCACGCTGTGGAAGATCGCCAAGGGGTTCCACCTGCCGCTGACCGCCCTTATCGGGGAGGCAACCCGGCCGGTGGGGGAGGCCGCCGGGGTTTATGAGACGGTGCAGTTTCCCGGCAGCATCGGGGTCAAGATCGTGTTTCCCTTCGACCCGCTGCTGGGGGCCGAGACCTTTCAGGTCACGCTGAAGCCGGGTCAGAGCCATCAGTCGCAGCCGCATGACACCGGGGTGACCGAGGAGGTCTTTGTGCTGCATGGCTCCATGGAGGTGCTGAAGGACGGGGAATGGGTGCCGCTGGAAGCAGGCCAGGGCTTGCGCTTTGCCGCTGACCAGCCGCATGGCTACCGCAGCCTGGAAACCGGCGCGGCCTTCCTCAACATGCACCATTACCGGCAGGCGGGTCTGACGCAGCGGGATTGATGTGCTTCACTTGTGTATTTTTTCGAGGCTGCCTACCACTTGCGCAAGTGATTGAGTTTCAGGGATTTGAGGAGCACCGGAATGGACACGCTGCGCGGAAGCCTCCTGATGGTGCTGGCCATGGCGGCCTTTGCGCTGGAGGACATGTTCATCAAATCCGCCGCCGCCAGCCTGCCGGTGGGGCAGATCCTGATTATCTTTGGCCTCGGCGGTATGGCAGTGTTCGCAGCGCTGGCGCGTGCGCAAGGCCACGCCCCCTGGCACCCGGGGTTCGGCACGCGCCCGATGCTGTGGCGTTCCCTGGCGGAGGTCGTGGGGCGGCTCTGTTTCACCCTGGCGATTGCGCTGACACCCTTGTCCTCAGCCTCGGCCATCCTGCAGGCAACGCCCTTGGTGGTGGCCGCTGGCGCGGTGGTGTTCTTTGGCGAGACCGTTGGCTGGCGGCGCTGGCTGGCAATCGGGTTGGGCTTTGCCGGGGTGCTGCTGATCCTGCGGCCGGGGCTCAGCGGATTTGAACCGGCCTCGTTGTTTGCGGTGGCGGGCACGCTGGGATTTGCGGGGCGCGATCTGGCCACCCGCGCGGCGCCCAAGGACATGAGCAACAACCAGTTGGGGTTCCTGGGCTTTGCCATGCTGGTGGTTGCCGGGATCATTGCGCTGTGCTGGACTGGCGGTGCAGTCTGGCCTGCGCCGCGCAACTGGCTGGACATTGCCGCCGCCACGGTGATCGGGGTGATTGCCTATAACGCGCTGTCGGGTGCAATGCGGGCAGGGGAGATCTCCGTCATTGCGCCGTTCCGCTACACAAGGCTGGTCTTTGCCATGGTGCTGGGGGTGCTGGTGTTCGGTGAACGCCCCGATGCCCTGACCCTGATAGGCAGCGCGGTGATCGTCGGCAGTGGTGTTTTCACGCTGCTGCGCAGCCGCAAGGCGTAAGCGCCATCTTGCGCCCGCCGCGGCGCGGCCTTACATCTGCCGCCCATGGCCAAGAAGAAGCAGACATCAGACCCGAACTACAAGGTGATCGCCGAGAACCGGCGTGCGCGCTTCGATTACGCGATCGAGGACGACATCGAATGCGGCATCGTGCTGGAGGGGTCCGAGGTCAAGGCGCTGCGCGGCAACGGCACCAATATCGCGGACTCTTACGCTGCGGTGGAGGAGGGCGAGCTGTGGCTGGTGAATTCCTATATCCCGCCCTATGCGCAAGCCAAGGTGTTCAAGCATGAGGAACGCCGCCGCCGCAAGCTGCTGGTGTCAAAGAAGGAACTGTCGGATCTGTGGAACCTGACCCAGCGCAAGGGCATGACCTTGGTGCCGCTGGTGATCTATTTCAACCACAAGGGCCGCGCCAAGATCAAGCTGGGCATCGCCAAGGGCAAGAAGCTGCACGACAAGCGTGAAACCCAGGCCAAGCGCGACTGGGGCCGCCAGAAGCAGCGGCTGCTGAAGGACGCGCGCTGATCCTAGGGCGCCCTGGTGATGTATCTGGCAATCTGATCCTTTCCCAGAAGCCTCCTTTGAGACCGGCTGTCCGGACCAGCATAGAGGATCCGGAGGTTCTCGGTCTGCAGCAGCGGAAGCAGGATCTCTTGAGGCAGGCCAATGGCGCGCAGGATGGACAGCTTCTTCAGGCCTTTGAGCGGTTCCAGGTCCCGGATGCCCGTCCGGGATATGCCAAGTTCCTTGAGTTCCTGCATGTGCCGGACCGGTGCCAGATTGGTCACCGCAGTGTCAGCGGCTGAGAGTTCCTGCAAGCTTTTCCCTGCAAGCGGCTCAAGGCTGGCGACTGCGCTTCCGTCCAATACCAGTCTGCGAAGCAATTTGAGCTCTGACAGGGGAGTAAGGTCCCGGACTTGTGTGTCTGCCAGGTCCAATTCCGCCAGGCTGCTTGCTCCTGTCAGGGGGGACAGGTCGTCCACGCGGCTGCCTGTCAGGGTCACGGTGTGAAGGGCAGGCTTGTTCTGCAGCCCCTCCAGGCTTTGCAGGCGGCTTCCGTCAGCACGCAGCATTTCCAATCCGCTGGAGGCAGCCAGCGGCGCCAGGCTTTCGACCGGGCATCCGGAGATCCAAACCACGCGCAGTTTCGCGGCAGAGAGCGGTGCCAGATCCGAAATCCCGGTGTTGAAAGCCAGAAGAATCTCCAGCGTTTCGACCTCTTCCAAAGGTGCCAGGTCCCTGACGCCGGAATCGGCGATATTCAGGCTTTGCAGGCGCGTATATCCGCGCAGGAAAGAGAGATCGGTCACCTCCCTGATGCCCCAGACGGACAGGTGCTCGAGTCCGGTCATGCGCGACAGCGGAGTGAAGTCGCGGGCTCGGACAGAATCAAGGCTCAGCCGCCTGAGCTCCGGCAGCCGGGTCAGAGGTGCCAGGTCGGATACCGTGAGTCCCACCAGTGCCAGCTTCTTCAGATTGGGAAGCTGAGCTAAAGGAGACAAATCTACCTGGGCCTCAAATCCCGGCTCTGCCATCAGCGACAGATCGGTCAAATGCTGAAACCGTATCAGCGCCTGCAAGTCTGGCGTGCCTGTGCCTATCCGGACATTTGCCTTTAAATCACTGTCTTTTATGCATGTGCTTCCGAATGCTGTACAGCTGGCATGCACGGGAAACGGTGCGGACAGCCAGGCGGACAACAAGAAAAATGCAAGGAAGCTGCGCAAGCCGGGCATTCGAATACCTTTTCTGAAACGTACAGCAATAATGCAGGTAACTTGTTGCTGCTCCGTAAAACACGCGCAAGATGCTTGCATTGGCAGGTGAGGGGACAGGATAGCTTGCACCGCCCAGCTACGGGATGTACCCATGGCGCTATATGCAGATAGGGAGACGCTTTGATGCAGGACGATCCGAAGACGCTGGTTTCCACGGACTGGCTTGCCGCCCATCTGAAGGACCCGGATCTGCGGGTTCTGGACGCGTCTTGGTATCTGCCGCAGCAGGGCCGGGATGCCAAGGCGGAGTATGATGCTGCCCACATTCCCGGCGCGCGGTTCTTCGATATCGACGAAATTTCCGACAACCGTTCCGACCTGCCGCATATGGTGCCGCCGGTCGAGAAGTTCATGTCCAAGCTGCGGGCCATGGGCGTCGGCGACGGCCACCAGGTGGTGGTCTATGACGGCGCCGGGCTGTTCTCCGCCGCCCGTGTCTGGTGGCTGTTCCGGCTGATGGGGCAGACCAATGTTGCGGTGCTGGACGGCGGCTTTCCGAAATGGCAGGCCGAGGGCCACCCGGTCGAGGACCTGCCGCCGGTGATCCGCGACCGCCATATGACTGTGCGGGTGCAGAACCATATGGTGCGCGATGTGACTCAGGTCTCTGCCGCCGCCAAGCTGGGCGATCATGAAATCATCGACGCCCGCTCCGCCGAGCGCTATCGCGGCGATGCGCCGGAGCCGCGCGAGGGCTTGCGTGCCGGACACATCCCCGGCTCGCGCAATGTGCCCTTTGGCCAGGTGCTGAAGGCCGATGGCACCATGAAAGACGCCGATGGCATCCGCGCTGCCTTTGAGGCCGCTGGCGTCGACCTGAGCAAACCTGCGATTACTTCCTGCGGATCGGGCGTTACCGCTGCCATCCTCAGCCTCGCCTTGGAGCGCATCGGCAAGACCGATCATTCGCTCTATGACGGGTCCTGGGTGGAATGGGGTGCCTTCCCGACCCTTCCCGTTGCTACCGGAGAGAACTGAGCAATGTTCGAAACCCTGAAACCCCAGCCCGCCGACAAGATCCTGGCGCTGATGCAGATGTACCGCGACGACCCGCGCGCGGACAAGATCGACCTTGGCGTCGGCGTCTACAAGAACGCCGAGGGCGTCACCCCGGTGATGCGCGCGATCAAGGCGGCGGAGCACAAGCTGTGGGAAGAGCAGACCAGCAAGTCCTATGTCGGTTTGGCCGGCGATCCGGCTTACTCGGATGCGATGATCAAGCTGATCCTGGGCGATGCGGTTTCGCGTGAGAACATTGCGGCAGCGGCCACGCCCGGCGGCACCGGCGCGGTGCGGCAGGCGTTTGAGCTGATCAAGATGGCTAACCCCAAGGCGCGCGTCTTTGTGTCGGATCCGACCTGGCCGAACCACGTGTCGATCCTGAACTATGTCGGCATCGAAACCGTCGTTTACCGCTATTTCGACCGCGACACCCGCGGCGTGAACTTCGACGGCATGATGGAAGACCTGAAAGGCGCGCAAAAAGGTGACGTGGTGCTGCTGCATGGCTGCTGCCACAACCCGACCGGTGCCAACCTCAACGAGGTGCAGTGGAAAGAGGTCATCGCGCTGTTGAACGAGCGCGGCCTGATCCCGATGATCGACATTGCCTATCAGGGTTTTGGCGACGGCCTGGAAGAGGATGCACTGGGCGTGCGCCTGGTGGCTTCCAGCTGCCCCGAAGTGCTGATTGCGGCCAGCTGCTCCAAGAACTTCGGCATCTACCGCGAGCGTACCGGCCTGCTGATGGCGGTGTCCAACGACGCGGGCGCTCAGGCGCTGAACCAGGGCACCCTGGCGTTCCTGAACCGGCAGAACTACTCCTTCCCGCCCGATCACGGCGCGCGCCTGGTGACCATGATCCTGAACGATGACGCACTGCGCGCCGACTGGGCCGCTGAGCTGGAAGAGGTGCGCCTTGGAATGCTGGGCCTGCGCCAGAGCCTCGCGGATGAGCTGCAGCGCCTGACCGGCTCCGACCGGTTCAGCTTCATTGCCCAGCACCGCGGCATGTTCTCGCTCCTCGGCACCACGCCGGAGCTGGTGGAGAAGATGCGGGTCGACAATGGCATTTACATGGTCGGCGACAGCCGTCTGAATATCGCGGGCCTCAACGCGCAGACTGTGCCGGTGCTGGCCAAGGCGATTGTTGACGCCGGCGTCTGAGCCTGAGCCACTTTGAAATTTAAGAAACGCGCCCTTTTGCGGGGCGCGTTTTTTCTTGGAGAGGCGCCTAAGGCTTTTCAGAAAAATTTTGCGCGCAGGGGCTGTGATTGGCGGCTATGCGAAGGCAGGACGGCGCTTGACGTTAGGTCATGTTCAATTGGGCGACGGAAGCACCAAGGCTTCGCGTTTGTGCTTGCGGAAGTCATACGCAACACAGCCTAGGAGACCGAAATGACCCTCGCAAAATCCGCCTTCGCCGTGATCCTGTCCGCGGCCGTTGCCCTGCCGCTGGCCGCCCCGGCCTTTGCTGCAAACGGCGAAGTTGTCGACCGGGTGGAAAACCGTGCCGACCGCCGCGAGAACCGCCGGGATGAAGCCGTCGACACGGGTGTCTGGGACGTGGTGGAGGATCATCTGGACCGCGCCGAAGACCGCCGCGACTACCGCGACCAGAAGGCGCCCAAGGTGATTGTTGTCCCGCAGGGCTGACCCCTTTCCGCGCCGTGCCAGCGGCGCCCGGCCCAAAAGCGAGGGGTCATTTCTTGATGATCCTGCAACTGGCGGGAGCCCTCCGCCGAAACGCAAACGCGGCGCCTGAAACAGGCGCCGCGTAATTTTGTCAGCAGGGCTGGACTTAGCTCGGCGAGAATTCCGGGTAAGCTTCCATGCCCAGTTCCGCCATGTCGAGCCCGTTGACCTCATTCTCTTCCTCGACCCGGATGCCAGTGGTGGCACGCAGGATGATCCAGACCACGGCAGAGGCTGCAACGGTGAACACACCCACCACGGCGATGCCGGTCAGCTGAGTCAGCAGGCTGGCTTCGGGGTTCGACAGCACCACGGCCACAGTGCCCCAGATGCCGCAGAGCAGGTGCACCGGGATGGCGCCAACCACGTCGTCGATCTGCAGCTTGTCCAGGAACGGCACGGCGAAGACTACGATCACGCCGCCTATGGCACCGATCAGGGTGGCCAGGCCCAGGCCCGGGGTCAGCGGCTCGGCAGTGATAGCCACCAGGCCGGCCAGCGCGCCGTTCAGGATCATGGTCAGGTCCGGTTTCTTGAACAGGAGCTGCGTCAGGATCAGAGCTGCCACCGCGCCGCCAGCCGCGGCAGCATTGGTGTTGGAGAAGATGCGGCTGATATCAGCTACGTCGCCGATCGAGCCCATCGCCAGCTGCGAGCCGCCGTTGAAGCCGAACCAGCCCATCCACAGGATGAAAGTGCCGAGTGTTGCCAGTGCCAGGTTGGAGCCGGGCATCGGAATGGTCTTGCCGTCCTTATACTTGCCGATGCGGGGCCCAAGGATCAGCGCGCCGGTCAGTGCGGCCCAGCCGCCCACGGAGTGCACCACGGTGGAGCCGGCGAAGTCCAGGAAGCCCATCTCCTCCAGGAAGCCGCCACCCCATTTCCAGCTGGCCTGGAACGGGTAGATCACGGCAGTTAGAATGATGGTGAAGATCAGGAACGGCCACAGCTTGATGCGTTCCGCCAGGGTGCCCGACACGATCGAGGCGGTGGCGGCGCAGAACATCAGCTGAAAGAAGAAGTCCGAGCCGGTGGCGGCATAGGAATAATCATCCGCGCCTTCGGCGGTGATCCCAACCGCCTCCAGCACGCCGGGGCCAAAGACGCCGGACAGGACGCCGTCGACGGCCCAGTTGCCCAGCGGATACATCAGGTTGTAGCCGATCAGCCAGTAGAACACGGCTGCCAATGAGAACAGCGCCATGTTCTTGGTCAGCTGCATAGTAACGTTTTTGGAGCGTACCAGGCCCGCCTCGAGCATGGCAAAACCCGCTGCCATCCAGAACACCAGGCAGCCGCCGATCAGGAACAGCAGCGAGTTCAGGATGAACACGGTGTCGGTTGCGGGGTTCACGCCCGGGGCCGGGCCGTCCTGGGCCAGCGCCAGGCCCGGCAGCGCGCTCAGCGCCAGAGCCGCAAGGGGGAGTTTCAGGGTCTTCATAAGTCTTTCCTCCATGCCGGGCGCGCTTACAGCGCCTCGAGATTGGTTTCGCCGGTGCGCACCCGCAGGGCCTGTTCCACATCCAGAACAAAAATCTTACCGTCGCCGATCTTGCCGGTGCGGGCGGTCTCGGAAATTGCGCTGACGGCCTGTTCGGCCTGATCGGCAGGCACAACCAGTTCCAGCTTCAGTTTCGGCACGAAATTCACTTCGTACTCGGCGCCGCGGTAAATCTCTGTATGGCCCGCCTGGGCGCCAAAGCCCTTGATTTCGGTGACCATCAGCCCGCTCACGCCAAGACCGGTCAGCGCCTCGCGGACCTCGTCCAGCTTGAAGGGCTTGATGGCGGCAACGATCATTTTCATCTCTGCATCCCTTTGTTTCGCGCTGCCCCGGCCCCATGCCGATGCATTGTGCACCTGCAGCAAAACCGCCGCCCCGAGTCGTGCAAAGCGAACGCCAGCAAATTTCCGCGCGTCTTTCTGCGGGCGCACAATAATTTTGCGCCTTTTGACCGGTTCGCTTAAAAACCGGCCATCTGGCAAAGGGGGAAAGGTCCGGATTCTGCCCCCTCTACAATCCGGCACAGGCAGGGTATTGTCGCCGGACAACGGGCAAACCGGGCAGGAACAGACGATGGCACAAGGATCCGGGCGCAAGCCTCTGGTGGCAGAGAAACGCTATTCCGCGGGCGGCAAGGGCAAACCACCCGCTAAGAAACCTGCGCGCAGGAAGCCCGCGTCCAAGGCCAAGAAGCCGGGGCTGCTGGCGCGGCTGTTCGGCCGCAAGAAGACCCGCGCGAGGCCGGTGCGCAAGAAACGCGGTGTAATCGGCTGGCTGCTGGCGCCCTTTGCCTTCGCCTTCCGGCTGGTCTGGGGCTTTACCTGGCGTGTCGGCATGGTGGTCTGCGGGCTGGTCGGGCTGGCGGTGGCCTTTCAGTATGCCCGCCTGCCCGAGGTTTCGGCCTATCTGGACGGCCGCGCCCGCGGTTCCGTCACCATTCTGGACCGCGAGGGCGAGGTTTTTGCCTGGCGCGGCGATCAGTTCGGCGGCGTGGTGACGGCGGACACGGTCTCGCCGCATCTGAAGAACGCGATCGTCGCGACTGAGGACAAGCGGTTCTACCGCCACCTCGGCCTTTCTCCGCGCGGCATTGCCGGCGCTGTGCGCATCAATCTGAGCGAAGGCCGCGGGCCGCTGTCGGGCCATGGCGGCTCCACCATCACCCAGCAGGCTGCGAAACTCCTGTGCCTCGGCAAGATCTATGATCCGGCTGAATGGAAGAGCGAAAGCGCTTATGAGGCCGACTGCCGCAAGGGCTCGCTGTGGCGCAAGGGGACAGAGGCGATCTTTGCCCTGGCGATGGAAGCCAAATACACCAAGGACGAGATCCTCTCGATCTACATGAACCGCGCCTACATGGGCGGCGGCGCATACGGGGCGGAGGCCGCCGCGCAGCGCTATTTCGGCAAATCGGCAAATCAGCTGAACCCGGCCGAAGGCGCGATGCTAGCGGGCCTGCTGACCGCGCCCTCGACGCTGGCGCCGACAAACAACCTGCAGCGCTCGCAGGACAGGGCCGCCACCGTGCTGCGGCTGATGCAGGAGCAGGGCTACCTGACGACCGCTGAAATGCAGAAGTACCAGGACAATCCGGCAGAGCTGAGCGAAGCCGCGGCGGCGCGGGCAGGCGGCTATTTTGCCGACTGGGTGATGGACAGCATTCCGGACTTCCTGGGCGATCAGACCACCGAGGATGTGGTGATCCGCTCCACCATGGACCAGCGTCTGCAGGCTGCTGCAGAAGAGGCGCTGAAATACGTTTTCGAGAACAAGGTCCGCGAAGGCTCCAAGGCGCAGGCGGCGATTGTGGTGATGAGCGCCGATGGCGCGGTGCGCGCCATGGTGGGCGGGCGCAAGACCCGCGTGTCGGGTGTGTTCAACCGGGCCACCCAGGCGAAGCGGCAGACCGGGTCGGCGTTCAAGCCCTTTGTCTATGCCACCGCGCTTGAGCTTGGCTATTCGCCGTATGACCGGGTGCTGGATGCAAAATACTGCCTGAACATTCCCGGCTCCGGCCAGTGGTGCCCCGACAACTATACCCGCAAGTTCTATGGCGAAGTGACGCTGGCGCGGGCGCTCCGCGACTCGTTGAACGTTCCGGCAGTGAAGATTTCGGAGGCGGTGGGCCGCGACAAGGTGAGCCGGGTGGCCAAGGACTTCGGCATCGACAGCGACCTGGCCGCCGGGCCGTCGCTGGCGCTGGGGGCGTCCGAAAGCTCGCTCTTGGAAATGACCGGGGCCTATGCTGGCATTCTTAACGGCGGCTCCTCGGTGACGCCTTATGGCATGACAGAGCTGAAGCTGGTCGAGGACAATGAGGCGCTGATGGGGGCCAGCGGCGGCATTGGCGAACGGGTGATCCGCCCCGAGGCAGCGCAGCAGCTGGTCTGGATGATGGAGAAGGTGATTGCCGGCGGCACCGGCCAGCGGGCGCAGATCCCGGGCTGGCAGGCTGCGGGCAAATCCGGCACCACTTCGGCCGCCAAGGACGCTTGGTTCATCGGCTTCACCGCCGATTACGTGGCTGGTGTCTGGATGGGCTATGACGACAACACGCCGCTGTCGGGGGTGACCGGCGGCGGCCTGCCGGCCGAGATCTGGCGCGAGACCATGGTGCGGGTGCATGAAGGGCTGGAGCCGAAGCCGCTGCCGATGCTGGAGCCCGCCGCGATCGCACCGCCGCCGCAGGAGACCCGCCGCGAGCGCCGCCGCCGCCAGGGGCCGAACCTTGGCCAGGAGCTGGGCCGCGCGGTCGACAATATCCTGCGCGACATCCTGGGCAACTGACGGGGTCACCGGCTCGGGGCGCTCCCGCCTGGCTCAGGCCCCCTCGCGGGGGCATCGCCAGTTGGGCCCGGCGCCGCACCTGGGTGCGGCGTGCGCCCGGCCCGACGGGCCGGGTGCCGGACCCAACATGAGCAAGGCATCTTTAATGCCGCAGCGAAGGGCGGGAGTGCCGCGCAGCACCTGGAGCAGCAGGCACACTGTCCAAAAGAAAAGGCCCCCCGGAGGGAGCCTGTCTCAATGTCCGGAATGGTGCCGGTTCAGCTCAGGCGCTGAAGTTCGGCGATCAGCGCGTCAATGTCGCCCTTCTTGCTGTCCAGGATCGCGCCGATCTCGGTGCGTTCGGTCAGCAGCAGGTTCACACCCTCGATGAACATGTTGAAGAACAGGTCGCGGCCGGAGCGGTCCGACACCAGGAAGGTCACTTCAAAAGGTGACTGGCCTTTAAGGTAGGCAATGGTGCTCACCTCATACCATTTCTTCACCTTCTTGACGCCCTTCACCTCCAGCTTGCCGCCGATGAACTCGCGGAAGCGCTTGCCGTATTTTCGTGAGATGTAGCCCTGGAAAGCCTTGGAGAAAGCCTTCTTCTGGGCAGAGGTTGCCCGGCGCCCATCCACTCCCAGCGCGTAGGCCGCAATATAAGAGGTGTCGCTGTAGCGCTGAAAGATCCGCTCGAAGTCGCGGAACATGGCGTTTTCGCCCTTGCCGGAGTCGATCACCCGGTTGATGTCGGTAACAAGGCTGTTGATCAGCTTGCTGGCGCTGTTCTCGGTCAGTGCCCACAGGGCCTGCGGAGCTGCAACCAGGGCTGTAGCGCCGGCGCCGAGGCCAGTCAGGAATTTGCGGCGGTCCATATTCAAAATCCTTCAGTGTTCAGTTCGAACGGGTCGATTTCCTGGATCTCCTCGCCATCCCCCAGCTCGAACCGGCGGTTCTGCAGGTAGATCAGGCGTGACTGCGCATAGCTGTCGGCGCTCTCGTAAAGAATCGAGTCGATCGTGTCGGAATAGTTGCCACGATCGCCCATGCGACGCACGATCTCGGCGTAGATGGTGATATTGTCGGCAGTATTCTGCTCGGCGTAGCCCAGCGGATTGGTGAAGAAGTCGACGGCAACCCCCACTGCATCGCGGCTGGTGGACGGGCCGAGCAGCGGCAGCTCCACATAGGCGCCTTCGCCAACGCCCCATTTGTGCAGGGTCTCGCCGAAATCGGTATCCACCTGCGGTACCTGGAATTCGGTGGCCGGGTCGGCGAGGCCGGCAAAGCCGACGGTCGAGTTGATGACAAAGCGCGAGAAGGCGTTGCCAGCAGTCCTCAAATCGCCCTGCAGCAGCGCGTTGACCATCTGCCCCGGCATCGACAGGTTCTCGGCAAAATACGAGAAGCTGGTCACCATCGGCGCCGGAACGATCTTCACATAGCCTTTGGAAGCGGGGCGGAAGGCCAGCCGGTCGACGCCGCGGTTGAAGGCGTGAATGGTGCGGTTGGTCCGCTCATAGGGATCGAACACTTCGCCGGAGGCGCGCGCGACCGGGTCCTGAGTGGCGCAGCCAGCGGCAAAAGCGGCCAAAATCAGCGCAGATACAAATTTAATCGGTCGCAACATCAAGGGCATTCGGATAAGTGTCCAATTGGTACTGGAATAGGCGCGTCGGGGGGCAGATAAGGGTTCTCTTGCCGTTTTCCAGTCTGATTACATTTTTTCACCGGCTTGTGCCACAACTGGTACAATTCCAGTCCGGACCTGAAGCCAACGAACCACTATTGCAGTCTGAGTATGAATAAAAGCCTTTACAAAAACGGGTATGATGAACTGCGCCAGGTGCGGCGGCAGAGCCGCGGCCTGTACTGGTTCACCGGGATTTTCAGTTTCTTCGTGAATCTTCTGATGCTGACCGGCCCGCTTTACATGATGCAGGTTTATGACCGGGTGCTGGGCAGCCGTTCGGAGGCGACGCTGCTGGCGCTTTCGCTTCTGGTGGTGTTCCTTTACGGCATGATGGGGCTGCTGGACTATGCCCGCGGCCGGATCATGGCGCGGGTGGGCGCGCGGTTCCAGGCGGCGCTGGACAAGCGGGTGTTCGACGCGATGATCCGCCGCTCGGCGGTGGCGCAGGACCCGGTGGCGCAGACCGGCCTCAGCGATCTGGAAGCGGTGCAGCGGCTGATCGCCTCGCCTGTACTGACCGCGGCCTTCGACCTGCCCTGGACGCCGGTGTTCCTCGCGGGCATTGCGCTGTTCCACCCCTGGCTGGGCCTGCTGGCGCTGGCGGGCGGTGCGGTGCTGGTGGTGATTGCGCTGTTGAACCAGATGTTCACCCGGCTGCCGCAGCAGAAGGCGAGCATGACCGGCCACAAGGCCAATCTGATGTCCGAGGAGATCCGCAACGAGGCGGAGATGATCCAGTCGATGGGCATGCGCGGGGCATCGTTCGAGCGCTGGAAACAGGCCCGCGATGCGGCGCTGACCGACAGTGTGACGGCCAATGACACAGGCGGCGGCTTTACCACGCTGACCAAGACTCTGCGCCTGTTCCTGCAGTCGGCGATGCTGGGTCTGGGCGCCTATCTGGTGCTGCAGAACGAGGTGACGCCGGGCGCGATGATCGCAGGCTCCATCCTGATGGGCCGGGCGCTGGCGCCGATTGAGCTGGGGCTGGGCCAATGGGTGCTGGTGCAGCGGGCGCTGAAGGGCTGGCACAATCTGGCGGAGCTGCTGGACAAGGTGCCGGAGGAAGACGCGCGCACTGCGCTGCCCAAGCCGAAGGCCCTGCTGGAAGTGCAGGGGCTGGCAGTGGTGCCGCCGGGCAGCAATACGCCGCTGCTGCGCAACGTTCATTTCCAGGTGCAGCCGGGCCAGGCAATCGGGGTGATCGGGCCGTCGGGGTCGGGGAAGTCGACACTGGCCCGCGCCTTGACCGGTGTGTGGCGGCCCGCAGCCGGTTCTGTCCGGCTGGACGGCGCCTCGCTGGACCAGTATGCGCCCGATGTGCTGGGCGGCCATATCGGCTACCTGCCGCAGCGGGTGCAGGTGTTTGACGGCACCATCGCCCAGAACATCGCCCGCCTCAATCAGCAGCCCGACGCCGAGAAAGTGGTGGAAGCCGCCCGCAAAGCCGCCGCGCATGAGATGATCCTGAAACTTCCCGAAGGTTATGACACCCGCGTCAACGCCACCGGCGGGCGGCTGTCGGGCGGGCAGATGCAGCGGGTCGGGCTGGCCCGCGCGCTGTTCGACGATCCGGTGATCGTGATCCTGGACGAGCCGAACTCCAACCTCGACAACGAAGGTTCGATTGCATTGAACCAGGCGATCAAGCAGATCAAGGCTGAGGGGCGGTCGGTGCTGATCATGGCGCACCGCCCGGCGGCGATTCAGGAATGCGATATGCTGCTGGTGATCGACAAAGGGACCCAGACCGCCTTTGGCCCCAAGGACAAGGTGCTGCAGGAAATGGTCGCCAACCATCAGAACATCCGCCAGGCGACTGGCACGGGAGGGGTTCGATGAGCGTGGAGAACAACTGGCCCGCGCGGCGCCCGCTGATCATCGGCCTGATTGCGCTTCTGGTGCTGGTGGGCGGTTTCGGCTCCTGGTCGGTGCTGTCGTCGATTTCCGGCGCAGTGGTGGCCTCCGGCCGCATCGAGGTCGACCGCAACCGCCAGGTGGTGCAGCATCTGGACGGCGGCATCGTTGCCGAGATCCTGGTGGACGAGGGCGACACCGTGGCCGAGGGCGAAACGCTGATCCGGCTGGACGCCAATGAGCTGACCTCTCAGCTGGTGATCACAGAAGGCCAGCTGTTCGAGCTGATGGCGCGGCGCGGCCGGCTGGAGGCGGAGCGCGATGAAGCTGACGAGATAACCTTTGATCCGGAAGTGCTGAAGGCAGCCGAGACCCAGCCGCAAGTCGAGGACCTGGTGGAAGGCCAGCGGCGTCTGTTCCAGGCCCGCAGGGACACCACCGCGCGCGAGATCGAGCAACTGGAGAAGCGCCGGTCGCAGATCGAGGAGCAGATCCGCGGTATCAAGGCGCAGCAGACCTCGCTGAAGGTGCAGCTGGACCTGATCGGCGAGGAACTGGGCAACCAGCAGTCGCTGTTGGACCGCGGCCTGGCACAGGCGGCGACGGTGCTGAACCTGCGCCGTACCCAGGCCAGCCTGGACGGGCAGCTGGGCGAGCTGGTGGCCGCGGAGGCGCAGGCCGAGGGGCGGATAACAGAGATCGACATTGAAATCCTGAAACTGGGCAGCGGCCAGCGCGAGGAAGCGATCACCCGTCTGCGCGACCTGCGCTATCAGGAGCTGGAGCTGGCCGAGACCCGCCGCTCGCTGCAGCAGCGGCTGGCTCGGCTGGACATCACCGCCCCGGTCTCGGGCGTTGTCTACGGGCTGCAGGTGCAGACCCCGCGCTCAGTGATCCGTCCGGCCGATCCGGTGCTCTACCTGGTGCCGCAGGACCGGCCGCTGGTGATCGCGGCGCAGGTGGCGCCGACCGATATCGACCAGCTGTTCACCGGGCAGGAAGTGACCCTGCGCTTCTCGGCCCTGGATCAGCGCTCGACGCCGGAACTGTTCGGCCATGTAACCCAGGTGTCCGCGGACGCGTTTGAGGATCAGGGCAGCGGCATTTCCTATTACCGGGCCGAGATTGAGCTCAACCCCGGCGAACAGGGCCGCCTGCCAGCGGGCACGGTGCTGATTCCGGGGATGCCGGTGGAAAGCTACATCCGCACCGCCGACCGCTCGCCGCTGGCCTATCTGGTCAAGCCGCTGGCGGATTATTTCAATAAGGCCTTCCGTGAAAGCTGAGCGCACAGCTGGAATTCGGTGCGAATTTTGGCCATGACAATCGATTTTTCATGGCTATTTCCCTCGCAGGGAAACAGTTTGGCGCGAGCTATTGCTCTCAGCGGCGGAAAGCCTCGGCCGGGCTTCGCATTTTCCCTTTCCGAAATCCGCAGCTGCGGGTAGCGTCCCGGCCAGCAAAGACTCGGAAGGAATGCGCCATGAGCATCGAAGCAAAACTGAAAGAGCTGGGTGTGACCCTGCCTGACGCGCCGGCACCGGCGGCCAACTATGTGCCCTATGTGGTTGCAGGCGACATGGTCTATATCTCCGGCCAGATTTCGGCGGACGAAAACGGGCTGATCACCGGCACCCTGGGCGCGGACATGGATGTCGACGCAGGCCAGGCGGCGGCCAAGCGCTGCGCCATTGCGCTGCTGGCACAGCTGAAGGCGGCCTGCGGCGGCGACCTAGAGCGTCTGGTCCGCGTCGTGAAACTGGGCGCATTTGTCAATTCGACGGCGGATTTCACCCAGCAGCCGCAGGTGGTGAACGGCGCCTCCGACTTCCTGGTCGAAGCGCTGGGCGACATCGGCCGCCACGCGCGCTCTGCCGTCAGCTCCCCCTCACTGCCGCTGGGCGTTGCGGTGGAAATTGACGGCGTGTTCCAGATCAAATGACGCCGTCCCTGCCTGCCGCCTTCCTGACTGTCCCGCTGGCCCACCGTGCGCTGCATGATGCTGCGGACGGGCGCCCGGAAAACAGCCGTGCTGCGATCCGTGCAGCAATCGCGGCAGGCTATGGGATCGAGATCGATTTGCAGCTGTCCCGCGACGGCTGCGCCATGGTCTTTCATGACTATGATCTGGACCGGCTGGCCGACGGCACCGGTCCGGTCAGGGCCCGCAGCCGCGACGAGCTGCGCGCCATCCCGCTGAAGGGCGGCGATGGCGAGGGCATCCCGGATCTTGCGGAGGTGCTGGAGCTGGTTGCAGGCCGGGTGCCGCTGCTGATCGAGCTGAAGGACCAGCATGGCGAAATGGGGATCACCGATGGCGTGCTTGAGCAGGCCGCGGCTGAAGCTCTGCAAAGATACGCAGGCCCCGTGGCGCTGATGTCCTTCAACCCCAATTCCGTGGCGGAGCTGGCCAGTCTGGCACCAGACACAGCCCGCGGAATCACCACCAGCGCCTACGATCCGGCGGACTGGCAGGAACTGCCCAAGGCGGTCTGCGATGACCTGCGCGGCATTCCTGATTTTGACCGCAGCGGGTCCAGCTTCATCAGCCACGAGGCAGGCGACCTTGCCCGGCCGCGGGTGCAGGCGCTTCGCAACAGCGGGGTACCGGTGCTGTGCTGGACCGTCAGATCGCCCGCCGAGGAAGCCGCGGCGCGTGCCTTTGCCGACAATGTGACATTTGAACAGTACCTTTCACCGCTAACATCTTGATCGCGCTGGGCCGCACCCCACATCTTTGAAACGGTGCGGAGGAAATGCATGTCTCAGGCGCAGATCGAAATCCGGGTGCTGGCGTCGCTGTCGCAGATCGCGGCAGAGGACTGGGACGCCTGCGCCTGTCCGGAGGCGGCAGGCGGCGGGCGGCCGCTGGACCCCTTCACCACCTACAGGTTCCTTAGCGCGCTGGAAGAGAGCGGTTCGGTCGGTCCAGGCACCGGCTGGCAGCCGCAGTATCTGACCGCCTATCAGGAGGGCCGCCTGATCGCCTGCGCGCCGCTCTATGCCAAGGGGCACAGCCAGGGCGAATACATCTTCGACCACAACTGGGCGCATGCCTATGAGCAGGCCGGCGGCCATTATTACCCCAAGCTGCAGATCGCGGTGCCCTTTACCCCGGCCACCGGACGGCGGTTCCTGGTGCGCCCGGGTTTTGACGGCATCGGCCATTCGGCGCTGTTGCAGGGGGCGGTGCAGCTGGCGGCGGACAACAACCTGTCCTCCCTGCATGTGACCTTCTGCACCCAGGACGAGGCACGGCTGGGCGAGGAGATGGGGCTGATGCTGCGGACCACGCAGCAGTTCCATTGGCAGAACGATGGTTACTCCGATTTTGAGGCGTTCATGCGGGCGCTGTCCTCCCGCAAGCGCAAGAACATCCGCAAGGAGCGGATGCAGGCGCAGTGCTTTGGCGGCGATATCCGCGTCTATCAGGGTGACGGTCTGCGCCCCGAGCACTGGGATGCCTTCTGGGAGTTCTACCAGGACACCGGCGCGCGCAAATGGGGCTCGCCCTACCTGACCCGGCAGTTCTTTGACATTGCGCACCGCACGATGGCGGATGATATCGCTCTGATTCTGGCCAAACGCAACGGGCGCTATGTGGCGGGCGCGCTGAATTTCTTAGGCAGCAAAACGCTTTACGGCCGCTACTGGGGCTGCGTCGAACAGCACCCCTGCCTGCATTTCGAGCTGTGCTATTATCAGGCTATTGAGCTGGCGATTGCCTTGGGCCTTGACCGGGCAGAAGCCGGCGCACAGGGTGAACACAAGCTTGCGCGCGGCTACATGCCGTGCCAGACACACAGCTTGCACTGGATCGGCGATCCCGGGTTTGCCGGGGCCGTCGGACGCTACCTCGAGGCTGAGCGGGCCGCCACCGAGGAAGAAATTGAAATCCTGACCGACTACGGCCCGTTCCGCAAAGCCCATGTGGAGGAGCAAGAATGACGGAAAAACTGTCCGACGCCACCCGCGGCCCGCTGCTGGAGCCGCTGTTCGCCACCGGCTGGGAGATGGTGGAAGGCCGCGATGCCATCACCAAGACTTTCAAATTCAACAACTTCGCTGACGCCTTCGGCTGGATGACCCGTGCCGCGATCTGGGCCGAGAAGTGGAACCATCACCCGGAATGGAGCAATGTCTACAACCGGGTGACGGTGGTGCTGACCACCCATGACGTGGACGGGATCAGCGCCCAGGACGCAAAGCTGGCGCGCAAGATGGACGGGCTGTTCGGCGAGCCGCAGGAGTGATCCGGGCTGCCTGAAAATAGGTCATCTTTTCTGTCTAAATGTTTCGCGCGCGAAACATTCCGGCAGCAGTGCTGACCTTGTTTTTCGCGAAATATTAAGGGTTTGTGGAGGTGGCCGCTTGAACAGGCGGCCACTGCAATTTCAGGCTCAGCCCATGGCTTCCAGCAGGCCTTCGCCGGCCGAGAGCTCGCACTGGCCGGGGTTTTCTTCCTTGTTGAGGATCTTCACCTCGCCGTCCTCCACCAGCATTGCATAGCGAAGCGAGCGGCCGATCAGGCCGGCGGAGGGCACGTCCAGGCGCATCTCGATCGCTTCGGTAAAGGTGCATTCGGCATCCGACAGCATGGTGATTCCGGCTTCAGTGGCACCGGTGTTGTCGCCCCAGATCGACATCACGAAAGGATCATTGCCAGCCAGGCACATGATTTCATCGACGCCTTTGGCGGCGAACTGGTCCTTGGTGCGGATAAAGCTGGGCACATGGGCGGAATGGCAGGTGCTGGTAAAGGCGCCCGGAACCGCGAAGATCACGACTTTGCGCCCCTTCAGCTTGCTCGACAGCTGAACCTGCTCCGGCCCGTTGTCCCCGATCCGCGTCAGCACGGCGTCCGGCAGTTGGTCTCCAACAGAAATCATCGCACGTTCCTCTTTCTCCTGATTGCGTTTTGGGGCCCCGCGTATATAGGGTCCGTTGAAAGCGTGACGGGAACTATTGCGGGAGGCAAGGGAATATGTCCCACATCGTCGTGATTGGAGCGGGGCAGGCGGGGTCCTCGCTAGTAGCAAAACTGCGCAAGGACGGGTTTGACGGGGAGATCACCCTGATCGGCGCGGAGGAGGCGCTGCCCTATCAGCGGCCGCCGCTGTCCAAGGCGTATCTGCTAGGCGAGATGGAAGTGGAACGGCTGTTCCTGCGGCCGGAGAGCTTCTATGCCGAGAACAACATCACCCTGAAGCTGGGCCAGCGCGTCACCGGGATCGATCCGGCGGCCAAGACGGTGTCGCTGGGCGATGAGGTGGTCTCCTACGACCAGCTGGCACTGACCACCGGGTCCGACCCGCGCCGCCTGCCGGCCGCGATTGGCGGCGATCTGGACGGTGTTTATGTGGTGCGCGGGCTGACCGACGTGGACGCGATGGCGCCCAGCGTGACCGAAGGCAAGCGCGCGCTGATTGTCGGCGGCGGTTACATCGGCCTGGAGGCGGCAGCCGTCTGCGCCAAGCGCGGCGTGCAGGTCACCCTGGTGGAAATGGCAGACCGGATCCTGCAGCGTGTTGCGGCGCCGGAGACCTCTGACTTCTTCCGGAAGCTGCATTCCAGCCATGGTGTGGACATCCGCGAGGGCGTCGGCCTGGAGCGGCTGGACGGCGAGGGCGGCAAGGTCACCCGCGCCATTCTGAGCGGCGGTGAAGTTCTGGACGTGGATTTTGTCGTGGTTGGCGTTGGCATCACGCCCTCGTCGCAGCTGGCGGAGATCGCCGGTCTGGAACTGGAAAACGGTATCAAGGTGGACGCCAAGGGCTGCACCTCCGATCCGTCTATCTGGGCGGCGGGAGATTGCGCCTCCTTCCCGTTCCAGGGCAACCGGATCCGGCTGGAAAGCGTGCCCAATGCCATCGATCAGGCGGAAGTCGTGGCACAGAACATGCTGGGTGCGGACAAAGACTATATCGCAACGCCCTGGTTCTGGTCGGATCAATACGATGTCAAACTGCAGATTGCGGGCCTGAACACGGGTTACGACAATGTGGTCACCCGTCAGGGCGAGGGGAGCCAGGTCTCTTTCTGGTACTACAAGGGCGACCAGCTGGTGGCGGTGGACGCGATGAACGACCCGCGCGCCTATATGGTGGCCAAGCGGCTGATCGATGCGGGCAAGACCGCTGACAAGGCGGTTGCCGGCGATCCTGCCGCGGATCTGAAACCGCTGCTTAAGGCGTGAGGATCATTGCAGGAGACTACCGCGGCCGGGCCTTGGCCGCGGTGGGCAAGGGGGACGCGGGCGCCCATCTGCGTCCCACCACCGACAGGGTGCGCGAAAGCCTGTTCAATGTGCTGATGCACACCGGTGCCGTTCCCGGCGCCCGGGTGCTGGACCTGTTTGCAGGCACCGGCGCGCTGGGTCTGGAAGCGCTGTCGCGCGGCGCGGCGGAAGTTCTGTTCGTCGATGACGGGCGTGTGTCCGGCGGCCTGATCCGCAAGAACATCGCCATCTGCCGGGCGGAAGACCGCTGCACCCTTGCGCGCCGTGACGCGCTGAAGCTGGGACAGAACCCGGATGCGCCGTATGATCTGATCTTCCTCGATCCGCCTTATGGCAAGGGGCTGGGGGAGAAGGCGCTGGCGGCGGCGGTGGCCGGCGGCTGGGTTGCGGATGATGCCCTGGTGGTCTGGGAGGAAAGCGCGCCGATGGCCGCGCCGGACGGGTTTGAGCTGCAAGACAGCCGCAAGTACGGCGATACCCATATCGCCCTGATGTGGCGGGATGTTTCCAGCTGAATCAGACCAGGCAAGGGATTTCTCGTTGCCGGTTTGCCGCGCTGCCAGTGCTGTTCTAAACAAGGACAAGCCGCTCGCCTGCGCGGCGCAGGCGCTGTCTTTTCCGCGATGGAGAGGGATTTATGCCCAAAACGTTCCCGACCCCGAAACTGGTGATCTTAGACTGCGACGGCGTGCTGGTGGACAGTGAGCCGGTTTCGAACCAGGCGATGGCGAAAAACCTGACACTCCGCGGACTGCCGCTGACTGCGGAGCAGTCGATGGCGCATTTTGTCGGCTGCACAATGGCCGGCGTGATGCAGCAGGCCCGCAGCATGGGCGCCGATCTGCCGGACAATTGGATCGAAGAAATCTACGCCGAAATTTTTGCGAGGCTGAGACAAGGGGTTCCTCTGATGCAGGGCATTCCCGCGTTGCTGGCGCGGCTGGATGCCCATGGCATCCCGGTTTGCGTGGCGTCCAATGGCAGCGAAGAGAAGATGCGGATCACCCTAGGCCAGAACGGTCTTTGGGAGCGCTTCCACCCGCATGCAATGTTCTCGGCCCATGCGCTGGGAGTGGCCAAGCCGGAGCCGGGACTGTTTTTGGCCGCTGCCAGCCATTTCGGGGTACAGGCGCGCGACTCCCTTGTGATCGAGGACAGCGGCAGCGGTGTCACCGCCGCCGTGCGTGCCGGAATGCGCTGCCTTGGTTATGCGCCGAAAGGCGGCGGCAGGGCACTTGCCGCGCTCGGAGCGGAAGTGTTCAGCGACATGGCAGAGGTGCCGGCGCTTTTGTCGATCTGAGGCCTCTGTGCTATCTTTCAAGGCATGGAACAGACAATGCACAGCCCGTTCCTGCCACCTGTGACCAAGGCCGAAGCCGGGACAAAACCCAAGCCGAAACCAGCCCGGACACCGCTATTCATTCAGGATGCGGTGACACCGTGGGGGGGCGGCACCCTGCTTCTGGCCTTGTGGCGCATACAGGAAGCTGAGCGGCAGGACGGCTCCGGCTCCTGACAGGATCGGTCCATCATACCGGCTGAAAGCACCCCTTGGGCTGTGAGCTGGGGCGCCAAAGGCTCATGCCCAGATGGCGGCGGGCTGTCCCGGCTTCAGCCTTGGGGATTTACCCGTAGGTTGGGTGGAATTTTCCAGCCGGGGACAGGGTGAAAATGTCGGCCCCGTCTGCGGTTACCCCGATCGAATGCTCGAACTGCGCTGACAGCGACTTGTCGCGGGTGACCGCGGTCCACTCATCGGCTAGGATCTTGGTCTCGGGGCGGCCCAGGTTGATCATCGGCTCGATGGTGAAGAACATGCCTTCCTCCAGCACCGGGCCGGTGCCGGGGCGCCCGTAGTGCAGCACGTTCGGCGGCGCGTGGAACACGGTGCCCAGTCCGTGGCCGCAGAAGTCGCGCACGACGCTCATCCGCTGGGCCTCGGCATAGGTCTGGATGGCATGGCCGATGTCGCCGAAGGTGTTGCCGGGCTTCACCGCCTCGATCCCCTTCATCAGCGAATCATGGGTGACCTGAATGAGCCGCTCCGCCTTGCGGCTGAGCTTGCCTGCGACGAACATCCGCGAGGTATCGCCGAACCAGCCGTCGACGATCACTGTCACGTCAATATTGAGGATATCGCCGTCCTTGAGCTTCTTGTCGCCGGGGATGCCGTGGCAGACCACATGGTTCACCGAGATGCAGCTGGCGTGCTGATAGCCCTTGTAGCCGATGGTGGCGGATTTTGCGCCCGCGTCCTCAACCATTTGGGTGATGATGCGGTCTATTTCGCCGGTGGACTGACCGGGGAACACATGGGCTGCGATATCGTCCAGAATGCGCGCGGCAAGCGCACCCGCCTTGTGCATGCCGGCATAGTCGCCGGCTTCATGAATGCGGATGCCGTCCTTGGTAGTGCGGCCGTCTTTCGATCTCATCACGCAGAGCTCCATCACGTTCTTTGCGTAGCTATGTAAGGGGTTCCGCCGAAAAGGGCCAGAGCGGGGTTGCGGGAACTTTTCCCGCTCCGGTGCGTTTCCCTGGCAGCAGAATTGAATTGGCAGCAAGGGGATCACAGCGGCATGGAAAGCTTCAACAGCCTGATGCAAACCGAAATCTACGACGGAAGATCGCTGGCGGATCTGGTCACGCTGGAATTCCTGGCGCAGGCGTTGGGCAGTGTGCTGGCCGCGGTGGTCATTTTGCTGGCGGGCTTCATCGTTGCAGGCTGGGTCAAGCGGCGGATCGTGCAGCTGGGTGACACCAATGCCAGGCTGGATGTGACCCTGTTTCATTTCCTCGGCAACCTGGCCCGCTATGTCATCCTCGCCTTTGCGGCCTTGTTTGTGCTCAACACTTTTGGCGTCAAGACCACCTCCATCGTGGCAGCGATCGGTGCGGCCGGCCTGGCAATCGGCCTGGCGATGCAGGGGGCGCTGTCGAATGTGGCGGCAGGCGTGATGATCATCCTGTTCCGCCCGTTCAAGCTGGGCGACTTCATCGAAGTGAATGATGAGATGGGCACGGTGCATGAAATCACCCTGAACAACACGGTGATTGCCAGCCTTTCGAACCTGAAGGTGATCATCCCGAATTCGGAAGTCTGGGGCAATACGATCAAAAACTACTCTTCCTTCGATACGCGCCGGGCCGAGTGGACTTTTGGTGTCGGCTATGGTGCCAACCTGGCTACCGCCGAGCGGGTGATCCGCGATACGATCATGGGCGACAGCCGGTCGCACAACGACCCGGAGCCGTTCATCCAGGTCAATGAGCTGAACAGCAGCTCTGTCGACTTCCTGGTGCGTGTCTGGGTCGATGCGGGGGAGTACTTCCAGTATCAGGCCGACATGAAGCGCAAGGTGAAGGAAGCGCTGGATGAGGCTGGAGTCGATATTCCGTTCCCGACCCGCACGCTGATCCAGGCCAAGCCGGAGCACGAGGAGGGGGCCTCGGAGAAACAGGTGGATCAGGCAGCCTGAGCCGCTGCCCGGCCCGGGCCGTTAGTCTGGCTTGAGCGGTCCGGCGACCTCGACCCCCTGTGGGGTGATCCGTGTGCCCAGCACCAGCTTCTCCACCCCGGCGGCCTGGGCGCTGGCAAAGGCATCTGCGTAGGCCGGGTCGATATCGGAGGCCAGCTGGAAGCGGTCGCAGTCGGTGCGCTGAACCAGGTAGAGCATGATTGCGCGGTGGCCTTGCGCCACCATTCTGGCCAGTTCCCCCAGGTGCTTGGTGCCGCGGGCTGTGACACTGTCGGGAAACTCTGCCAGCCCCGGTTCGCGCGACAGGGTCACGCTCTTCACTTCAACATAGCAATCGGCCAGGCCGACCTGCTGCAGCAGGAAGTCGATGCGGCTTTTCTCACCGTATTTCACTTCGGGGCGCACGGTCTTGTAGGCGGCGAGTTCCGGAACTTCCCCCGCTTCCAGCGCGGCACGCAAGGCGCGGTTCGGCACCGAAGTGTCTACGCCGGTGAAATGGCCGTCCGCGTGCTCCACCAGCCGCCAGCCGAATTTCAGCTTCTTCTTGGGGTCGTCATTGGGTTCCAGCCAGACCTTCATGCCCGGCTCGGCCAGCCCCATCATGCTGCCGGGGTTGGCACAATGGGCGGTGATTTCCCGGCCGTCCTCCAGCCGGCAATCGGCCAGGAAGCGTTTGTAGCGGCGGATCAGGGTAGCGGGGATCAGGGGCTGGGCAAAGTTCATGGCGAGATGACTATCCCAGCCCAGCCCGGCGGCAAAGCCTTAGTTGCGCCCGGCCATGACACCGCCGTCTACATCCCAAATGGCGCCGGTCACCCAGGCGGCCTGATCCGACAGCAGGTGGAGCACGGTGGCGGCAATGTCAGCCGGGCGGCCGACGCGGCCAATCGGGTGGAAGGCGTCGAAGCCGCTGGTCAGCGTATCCTCGATCTGCGCCGGATCGATGAAGGCGCCGTAGATCGGGGTGACCACCACCGCGGGGGCAACCGCGTTCACCCGGATGCCGTGATCGGCCAACTCCATTGCCAGGTGCTGCGTCAGGGCGTGCAAGCCGGCCTTGGCCATGGAGTAAGCTGAACTGGGGGTCGCTTTGATGGCTTGCTTGGCCCACATGGAGCCGATGTTGACGATGGCACCGCCGCCGTTGCGCTGCATGTTGGTTGCAACGGCCTGAGTCAGGAAGAACGTGGCGCGGTTCAGCCCCATGTAACGGTCGTAGTCTTCGAGCCCGTGTTCAAGGAAAGGTTTGGGAGCAAAAACGCCGGCAGCATTGACCAGCTTGCTGATGTAGCGGCTGTCTGCCTTCAGTATTGCCGCCAGAGCTTCAACAGCTGCGAAATCCATCAGGTCGATCTGCCGGGCGTCGGCGAGGGTCCCGAGCTCAGCCTTGGCGGCCTCAAGCTTGGCGGCAGACGAGCCCAGCAGGGTGACATGTTGTCCCGATTTCACCAGCTGGCGGGCGGTTTCCAGACCCATTCCCGAGGATCCGCCGATGATCAGTGCGGTTTCAGTCGTCATAGCGATTCTCCTATCTATCAGTAGGTAGATAAATGTGGATTGTGCCGCCTGCCGTCAAGACCTATCGGTAGGTAGGTAGACAGATGAGGGGGTGAACATGGCAAAGCCGGACACCGCGGAACGCATTCTGGACATTGCGGAGAAGGCCGCGCGCACAGGTGGCTACAACGCCTTCAGCTTCCGTGAAATTGCTGCGGAAATCGGTATCAAATCAGCCTCTGTCCACTACCATTTCCCGACCAAGGAAGCCTTGGGGGAAGCTTTGGCGGAGCGGTATTCTGGCAACTTTTTCAAAGTCTTGGGTGATCCCCAAGGAGCGGAGCCTGCGGAATTGCTCAAGCGCTATGTTGCAGCTTATGGCGCGGCTCTGAAACAGGACGGGCTGATGTGCCTGTGCGGCGTCTTCGGAGCCGAGATTGCCGATTTGCCGCCACCGGTGGCCAGGGCAACGCGGGCTTTTTTTGAGCGCAACCTGGACTGGCTGCGGCAGGTTCATTGCCGTCAGGGGATGGCGCCGGAGCAAGCCGAAAAGGCTGCCGCGCATATGATTGCGGCCCTGGAAGGCGCGATGATACTGGCCCGCGCGATGGGGGATGCGGCGCTGTTCGACGCTGCGGTTGCGAGGCTTTCCTAGTCGCTTTGGCCCTTGTGCCGCCCCGCCGGCAGGGTATTTTCACGCTCAGCCAAGGGAGATGCTTATGTCCGCAACGCCTAACCCTACTGCCGCCATGCTGGTCATCGGGGATGAAATCCTTTCGGGCCGCACCCGCGATGCCAATATGCATTTTCTGGCGGGGGAGCTGACCAAACACGGCATCGATTTGAAGGAAGCCCGCGTTGTCAGCGACGATGAGGCGGCGATCATCGCCGCCGTGCAGGCGCTCTCGGGTGCTTATGACCATGTGTTCACCAGCGGCGGCATCGGGCCGACACATGATGACATCACTGCCGATTGCATCGCCCTGGCGTTTGACGCGCATCTGGATGTGCGCGACGACGCCCGGGCGATCCTGCAGGCGCATTACGATACCCAGGGGCTGGTGATGAACGAGGCGCGGCTGCGGATGGCCCGCATTCCGAATGGCGCGGTGCTGATCGACAACCCGGTCTCGGCGGCGCCGGGGTTCACCATCGGCAATGTGCATGTGATGGCGGGGGTGCCGATGATTTTCCAGGCGATGGTGGCGAGCGTGATGCCGACCCTGACCGGCGGCAGGCCGGTGCTGTCGCAGACCCTGCGGGTGCTGCGCGGCGAGGGTGAGATTGCCGGACCGCTGCGCGCCTTGGCTGAGGCCTATGGCGATCTGTCGGTGGGCTGCTACCCGTTCCAGAAGGACGGCGCGTTCGGCGCCAATATCGTGATCCGCGGCACAGATGGCGTGCGGATCGACGCGGCGATGACCGAGCTGGCAAAGGAGCTGGAGCAGTGACCACCGATCCCCGTTATTACGCCGTGACCGAAGCGACCTGGCCGCCTGCGTCCCTGCGCGAGCTTGGTCCCGTTACCCTGCGCGAAGGGAAAGGCGGCGGCAGCCGGGTGTCGGCGGCAACGGTTTCCGGCCCGGTTGCAGACGCGGAGATCACGGCCGCGGAAGAAGCGATGCGCGCCATGGGGCAGGACTGCCTGTTCATGATCCGCGACGGCGAGGCGGAGCTGGACGCGCAGCTGGAGGCGCGGGGTTACGCGGTGAAGGACCCGGTCAACCTGTGGACCTGCCCGGCGGAGCGGCTGACAGATATTCCGGTGCCCCGTGTCACTGCTTTCTGCGTCTGGGAGCCGCTGGCAATCCAGCGCGAGATCTGGGCGCAAGGGGGCATCGGGCCGGAGCGGCTGGCTGTTATGCAGCGGGTGCAGGGGCCCAAGACCGGGCTGCTGGGGCGCCACAGGGACAAACCGGCCGGTGCCGGTTTCGTGGCCATTCACGACGGGGTGGCGATGGTCCACGCACTGGAAATCCTGCCGCATCAGCGCCGCGCCGGCATGGGCGCCTGGATGATGCGCCAAGCGGCGTTCTGGGCGCTGGAGAACGGCGCCGGCGAACTGGCGGTGCTTTGCACGAAACGTAACGAGGGCGCAAACGGGCTTTACGCTTCCCTCGGCATGGACTGTGTTGGACAGTACCACTACCGGATTATGCAACAAGGCGATTGACCGCGATGAGTGACCAGACCCAGCCCACAGCCCTCGACCTGCCGATGGTGGACCCGCTGCCGCCGGAAACGCAGAAGTACTTCGATATCTGTGTCGAGAAACTGGGCTTTGTGCCGAATGTGCTGAAGGCAAATGCCTTTGACATCGACAAGCTCAATGCCTTCACGGCGATGTACAATGACCTCATGCTGGCGGACAGCGGTCTCAGCAAGCTGGAGCGGGAGATGATCGCGGTGGTGGTTTCCTCGATCAACCGTTGTTTTTATTGCCTGGTGGCCCATGGCGCCGCGGTGCGGCAGCTGTCCGGCGATCCGCAGCTGGGCGAGATGCTGGTGATGAACTACCGGGTGGCGCCGCTGGATGCGCGGCAGCGGGCGATGCTGGATTTTGCGGCCAGGATGACCACGGCGAGCGCGGAGATTGAGGAGGCCGACCGGCAAGCTTTGCGTGATGCAGGTTTCAGCGACCGGGACATCTGGGACATCGCCAATGTCGCCGGTTTCTTCAACATGTCGAACCGGGTGGCCAGCGCCACCGCCATGGTGCCCAACCCGGAATATCACAGCCAGTGCCGTTAAGACCTCTGATTGCAGCGGCTGCGGCGGTGTTCCTGTCTGGGATGCTGAGTGCAGCGGAGCTCACCCTGCCGGCCAATGCAACTGGGATTTCCGAGCGGGCGACAGCGCTCGGCGTGTATCAGCTGCCCATTGGCCCGGAAGACGCGGACAAGGTTCCGTCAGAGCGGTTCGAGGGGCAGATCACCCGCCGCACCTGGCGGGCGGACGGGCAGAGCACGGTGCTGCAAATCCTGGCGCCCCTGCGGGACCAGCTGGTGGAGCAGGGCTATGAGGTGCGGCTGGACTGCGCGGCGCGCGATTGCGGCGGTTTCGGTTTCCGGTTCGGGATCGAGGTGGTGCCCACGCCGGACATGATGGTGGATATCTCCCGCTATCACTTCCTGTCTGCAATCAGGGGGGGAGAGGCGGTCTCTGTCCTGGTGTCGCGGGCAGGCGGGGCGGCCTTTATACAGGTGATAAGCGTTCGGCCGCCGGATACTGCGCCGGCCGTGGTAAAACCTGTTGTTCAGGCGCAGGCAGACCCGGTGCAGGAGACGACGGACCCGGGGCGGCCGGTGGAACTGGCCAAGGTGCTGGAAGTGCGCGGCCATGCAGTGCTGACTGATCTGGTTTTTGACAGCGGCTCCACCCGGCTTCGTGAAGGGCGTTACGGCAGCCTGGCGGAGCTGGCAGCGTATCTGGCCGCCAATCCGCAGTACCGGCTGCTGCTGGTGGGGCACACCGACATGGTGGGGTCACAGGCGCAGAACGCGGATATTTCCCAACGCCGGGCGCAATCGGTTAAGGAACGGCTGGTAGAGGCCTACGCGGCCGACGAGGCGCGCATCGATACTGCGGGTGCCGGGTTTCTGGCGCCGATTGCCAGCAATCTGAACCCGGAAGGCCGTGAGGCCAACCGGCGGGTCGAGGCGGTGCTGCTCGCCAACTGACAGCGGGCAAGAAGATACAGTCGAACCTTCCCGCCCCTGCTGGTGCCTTTGTGCTGCCAAACCTCCTGACCTAACGGGCGTGGTGGAGTTTCCCTGTGCGGGTGAGGAGGGGGAGGCTTTCGGTGAGGATTCGCCCGGCAGGCTCTCAGCCACGGCGCATATCGCGCGGGCTGCGCTGGTACATAGCTTTGAACTGGCGGGAGAACCCCGGCAGCGAGGCAAATCCGGTGGCCAGTGCCACCTCAGTGACCGGCATGACGGTGCTGAGAAGCAGTTCGCGGGCCCGCTGAAGGCGTATCTGCAGATAAGTCTCCTGGGGTGTCATGCCCAGCCCGCGTTTGCAGCGCAGGCGCAGCGCTTTCAGGCTGAGGCCGAGCCGCTTGGCAATGTTTGGCAGTGCCAGGGGGTCTTGCAAGTTGTCCAGCATCAGCTGCTGCATCTTCCCCAGCACCGGGTCGGCTGAGGGCTGCAGCCGCTGGTGCACCTCCGGCGGACGGATGGAGCCATGCGCCATGTCCTCCGAGGTGGCGGCCGCCAGCCCGTCCGGGCCGGTGGCGGAAACCCAGGCCAGCATTGCGTCGCCCGTGGCGGTGCCGCCCACGGCGGTCAGCCTGCGGCGGCCGAAACAGTAGATCCGGTCGCTGACGGCAATATCGGGCCAGCGCTCGCGAAAGCCCGCCTCGGCTTCGTGGTGCAGCACCGCTTCATGCCCGTCCAGATAGCCCAGCTGGGCCAGCACCACGGTGCCGGTGTCAATGCCGCCCAGCGTGGCGCCAGCGCTCCCGGCCCGTGCAAGATAGGCGCGTAGCCCCTGCGGCAGGTGTCGCAAGGGATCGTAGCCGGCGCAAAGCAGCACCAGATCGGGCGGTTCGCCGAGGTCCCAGCCGCTGCGGTCCGGCGCGGCCAGCCGTCCGCTGGAGGCAGGCACCGGCGCCTGAGTGACGCTGAGCGTCTCCCATGTGTACAGCGGGCGCCCGGCATTCTTGTTGGCAATGCGCAGGGTTTCAGCGGCCAGCACATAGGCCAGCATCTGGAACTCAGGAAACAGGATGAAGCTCACCTTCGGCATGGCAGGAAGTTATATACAAGAATCGGGCGTTTCCATGCAAATGACGCAGGTTTCCAGCAGCTAGGGTTTTTCCAGTCACAGGAAAGGAAACGCCAATGACCGTCATGACCCCGACCCCGCTGCAGGGCCGCCCGGCGAATTGCTCGGACGCCGAATGGGAGGCCCGCTGCGAGCTGGCCGCGATCTACAACGCGCTGGTGAAATACCGGCTGACCGATCAGACCAACCAGTGGCACGCGATCCGGGTGCCCGGAGAGGATGCTCTGATCACTCATCACTATGGCTGGATGCATGAGGAAGTGACCGCGTCGAACCTGATCAAGGTTGGCTTCGACCGGGTGAACCACAATCCGGAAAACGGCGAGCCGAATCCCTCAGCCACCGAGATCGGCAAGCTGTTCTTCGAGGCGGAGGCGGAGAAAAACTGCATCATGCATATCCATACCAAGGCAATCATGGGGGTGTCGGCCCAGGCCGGCGGGGTGGGGCCTTACAGCCAGGCCTATCTGATGATCGGCGGCGGCGATGTGCTGGGCTACACCGACTATGAGTTCGAATGCACCGATGATTTCCTGACCGGGCTGCTGGATGCAGGCCGCGGCAAGAAGGCGGTGGTCGAGGCATGGCATGGTGCCTTTGTGTTCGGGGCGACAGCGGGGGAGGCATTCTTCCGCTCCTTTTACCTGGATCAGGCCTGCGCGGTGCAGCTGGAGGTGCAGAAGGCGGCAGCCTGTCCGGGCGTCGAGGTCCGTACCATCCCGGAGAGAGAGCAGCAGCGGCACTTGCGCGACATGGCGGCAAGTGATTGGTACGGCTATGAAGGCGAGCTGGAGTGGCATGCCATCCGCCGCCGTCTGGATGCCGAAGCGCCGCATTACAAAAACTGAACCTGGGGTTAGCAGCCGTCCGGGGGGCTCCCGCGCCTTGGCCGCGGCATCACAGATGCCGCCGAAAGTCTTGGGCCCGGCGCCGTGCCTGCGCACGGCGTGCGCCGCGTAGCGGCGCCTAGCCCAACGGGTCCGGGTCAATCTGTGATTGGCTCGGGACGGGCGGGAGCCTTCCTATCCGCTTGTGGCACCCGCCGTTGCAGGTTTCAAAAAAGCCCCCGCGAGTGACGCGGGGGCAGGTCTTCGAGGGATGTCTTGGCCCGGTTTTCCGTTGAACCGGTTCAGGTTTTCCATTCGGACGGGTCGCGGTCGGCAAAGGCCGCCACCAGGAAATCGATGAAGGCCCGCACCTTGGGCTGTGTGAACTTGCCAGGTGGGTAGACGGCATAGATGCCCTGGGTTTCCACCGGCAGGCTGGGCATCACATCCTCGACCAGTCCTTCCTCCATGGCTTCGGCATAAAGGTAGCTAGGCAGGTAGGCGATGCCGAGACCGGAGATGGCCGCATTCAGCAGAGACTGGCCGTCATTGACCGACAGCCAGCCGGAGGTGCGCACCTGGCGTTTTTCGCCTGACGGCGCGGTGATCTTCCAGACGTTGCCGCTGGACTGGCTGGAGTAGTGCAGCAGCTTGTGGCTGTTCAGCTCGTCGATCTTCTGCGGACGGCCGTATTTCTCCAGGTATTCCGGTGAGGCGATCATCCGTTTGGTGGTCTCGGTCAGCTTGCGGGCGCGCAGGGAGCTGTCTTCCAGCTCGCCGATCCGCACGGCCATGTCGAAGCCCTCGGAGATCAGTTCCACATAGCGGTTGTTCAGCACCATGTTGACTGTGATATCCGGGAAATCGCGCAGAAAATCCGACAGCACTGGCGACAGGTGGTTCACGCCGAAATCGGTGGCGACAGAGATCCGCAACAGACCCGAAGGTGCTGACTGCATCGAGGTGACCAGCGCGTCCGCCTCGCCTGCGTCATTCAGCACCCGGCGGGCGCGGTCGTAATAGGCGAGGCCGATCTCGGTCGGGGAAACCCGGCGGGTGGTGCGGTTCAGCAGTCTTGCGCCCAGGCGGGCCTCCAGGCTGGAGACATGTTTGGAGACGGCCGATTTGGAAATCCCCATCTTGCGTGCCGCATCGGTGAAGCCGCCCTGGTCCACCACATTGGCAAAGGCCTCCATTTCCATCAGTCGGTCCATATTCACCCATCCTAGTAAAGCCGTGTTGCCCTGAAGCTGCCGGGGAAATCGGGCAAGAACGGGGCAGAGGTGAGATAATTGCGAGGTTTCGCCGGGATCGTTTGCGCTGTGGAAACGGCTGGAGCTGAAGAGGGCTGCCGAATGCGGGAAGGTTAATGATTTCTCAAATCACAAGCCTGATCGTCAGGATCCACAGGGGCAGGGTCGCCGCGCTGAGCAGGGTGGATTGCGCTATAAGTGTGGCAGCCAGCGTGCGGTCGGCGCCAAAGGCAGAGGCGAGCACATGCGCCGCGGAGGCTGTGGGCAGGGCGGCAAACAGCACCAGCACCGCGGCAAAGCCGGGATCGCTTTCCAGCAGCAGGCAGGCGGCCAGTATGATGGCAGGCACCAGAACAAGCCGGACCAGGCAGAGATAGCCGTTAAACAGGTCGAGCCGCGCCAGCGCCCGCCAGTTCATGGTGGCGCCGATGGAGAGAAGCGCAATTGGGATCGCTGCATGGGCCAGCATCTCGGCAGGTGCCAGGATCGGCGCAGGTATCTTGTAGCCCGAAAGCCCCACTGCAACACCTGCGACCGAGGCCAGCAGGAAAGGATTGAGTGCGATCTTCACCGCTGTTTCACGCAGCGAAAGGCTGCCGCCGCGTGACAGCGCGGTGACGGCCATGACATTGGCTACCGGCACGGCCATGCCGATGGCAACCGCCATCTGGCCGGTCAGCTCCTGGCCGGTCGAGGGCAGGGCGACAAAGGCAATGGCGGTATTGAAGCGCCAGGCGGTCTGCCAGGCGCCGGCGAAGTCCAGGAATTTTTCTGGTCCGAACCTGCGCGCCAGAAAGCCCAGGCCAAGCGCCAGGGCCAGGATGCTCCAGACCGCGGGGCCAATACGGCCGAGGTCGGCAATGGCGATCGGGCGGCCGCTGGCGGCAAAGAACAGCAGCGCGGGAAACAGCACTTCGAAATTCAGCCTGTCGAGGCCTTGCCATGCCTGCGGCGACAGCCGTCCGCGCACCAGGCCGCCAAGAGCAACCATCAGGAAGCTGGGAGTCAGGCCCATCAGAATAACTGCAAATACCACGATTGCCCTCGCCTTGCGGTTCGGGTGCGACACTGCCGCCGCATGACGCCGCAGGCAAGCGGAACGCGGAACTGGGTCCTGGCTTTCGGTGAAGGTGCCGCAAAATTGTGCATGTGCCGTCACCGCAGGGATTGCCGCCGCTGGCGCTGCTCCTAGCTTTATTCTGTTTGTTGAACAATTTTTTGGAGGATCCGGTATGAAGATTCTGTTGGCTGCTACCGCCGCCCTGTGCCTGGCCGCACCGCTTGGGGCGCAGGAGCGGACACCGTCGCACCCGGATGCGAAGGTGTATTTCGTTAACCTGAAGGATGGCGCAACCGTCACCTCGCCAGTGACAGTTATCTTCGGCCTCTCGGGCATGGGGGTCGCGCCAGCGGGCACAGAAAAAGAGCATACCGGCCATCACCACCTGCTGATTGACCGCCCGGCCATCGGGGAGGGCGAGGACGGTGCTGACGAATTGCTGTACGGCTTGCCTGCGGATGAGCACCATGTGCATTTCGGCGGCGGTCAGACAGAGGCCACCATCGAACTGTCGCCGGGCCGCCACACGCTGCAGCTGGTACTTGGCGACGCCAGCCATGTGCCGCATGACTCACCGGTAGTGTCTGAGGTGATCACCATCAACGTGGAGTGATACTTCGGCGCGCGGCGAAGCATCCGCCGGATCATGCAGGCTAGGCAGGAGGTCCTGAACATTCGAAGGACCTGCCATGCTGACCTGCATAATCCGCTACCGCATCGACCCCGCCAAGAAGGCGCAGTTCGAACAATACGCCCGCAACTGGGGCCAGGCGATCCCGCGCTGCGGCGCGGACCTGATCGGCTATTTTGCGCCGCACGAGGGGTCCTCTACGCTGGCGTACGGCATCTATAACGTGAACAGCCTGGAGGAGTACGAAGCCTACCGGGCGCGGCTGGCGGCCGACCCATTGGGGCGCGAGAATTACGAGTTCGCGCAAAAGGAACGGTTTTTGCTGCGCGAGGACCGAACCTGGCTGAAGCTGGCTTCGGCGCCGCATGGTGTGAGATAGGAGAAGACCTGCATGATTGCTGTCATCTTTGAAGTGGAGCCTACTGAGGGCATGAAGGACACCTATCTGGAACATGCCGCCAGGCTGCGGCCGCTGTTTGAGGGGATCGAAGGGTTCATCTCTGTCGAACGCTTCCAAAGCCTGACAACGCCGGGCAAGCTGCTGTCGCTGTCGTTCTGGCAAAGTGAGGCGGCCTTGGCCGCCTGGCGCCAGCTTCCGGCGCACCGGGCGGCGCAAGCCAAGGGGCGCGGCGGATACTTCGCGGACTACCGTCTGAGGGTTGCGGGGGTGATCCGCGATTACGGGATGGAGGCGCGGGAGGAGGCCCCGGCGGACAGCGTGGCAATACATGGCTGAGGCCGCACAGGCCTCGTCCCTTATGGGCGGCTGCAGGTGGGAGGTCTTCTTTGGTGTTACAGGCTGGCGGCGAGGCGGGTGCCCTGGTTGATGGCGCGCTTGGCGTCCAGTTCTGCGGCCACATCGGCGCCGCCGATCACATGGGCAGTGATGCCGCGCTCGGCCAGCTGGTCGGCCAAGGACCGCTCGGAAACCTGGCCTGCGCACAGCACGATGGTGTCCGCCGGAATCACCCGCGGGTTTTCGCGGGCTTCCCCAATGCTCACATGCAGGCCCTCTTCGTCGATCCGCTCGTAGTTGACGCCGCCGACGAATTCCACCTCCTTCATCTTGAGCGTTGCCCGGTGGATCCAGCCGGTGGTCTTGCCCAGCCGCTTGCCGTGGCGTTCGGCCTTGCGCTGCAGCAGAGTCACCTGGCGGGCAGGGGCTGCGGGCTGGGGCCCCTCGGGCGCCAGGCCCGCGCGGTGCTCTGCCGGGTCGGCCACACCCCATTCCTTCATCCAGACGGGCAGGTCGGTGGCCGGGCTATGGCCTTCTTCCAGCAAAAACTCAGAGACGTCAAAGCCGATACCGCCAGCGCCGACCACGGCGACCTTTCGGCCAACTGGTTTCTTGTGGCGCAGCACGTCGATGTAGCTCAGCACGTTGCCCCGGTCCTGACCGGGGATTTCAGGGTCGCGCGGCAGCACGCCGGTGGCAATCACCACCTCGTCGAAGCCGGTCAAATCGTCCGCGGAAACCTCACGGCCTAGTTCCAGTGTGATGCCGGCATCGGCCACCATCACCCGGTACCAGTCCACAAGGCCCCAGAATTCTTCCTTGCCCGGCACCTGCTTGGCCATGTTCAGCTGGCCGCCGATCTCGTCTGCACGGTCAAACAGCGTCACCCGATGGCCGCGCTGGGCGGCGGTGAGCGCGGTGGCAAGGCCCGCAGGGCCAGCGCCGACAATGGCCACGTCTTTGGATGTATCCGCGGGCTCGATCACCAGCTCGGTCTCGTGGCAGGCGCGCGGGTTGACCAGGCAGGACGTCAGCTTGCCGCTGAAGGTGTGGTCAAGGCAGGCCTGGTTGCAGGCGATGCAGGGGGCGATCTGGTCCGCCTGACCCGCTTCGGCCTTGGCGACGAAATCGGCATCCGCCAGCATCGGCCGCGCCATCGACACCATATCGGCGCAACCGTCCGCCAGCACCTCTTCGGCCACTTCCGGCGTATTGATGCGGTTGGAGGTGATCACCGGGATGCCGACCTTGCCCATCAGCTTTTTCGTCACCCAGGCAAAGGCCGCGCGCGGAACCGAAGTGGCGATGGTCGGAATGCGGGCCTCGTGCCAGCCGATGCCGGTGTTGAGGATGGTGGCTCCGGCCCTCTCGATCTCCTGCGCCAGCTGCACGACCTCTTCGTGGGTGGAGCCCTCCGGCACCAGGTCGATCATCGACAATCGGTAGATGATGATGAAATCGCGGCCCACGGCCTCGCGGGTGCGGCGCACGACTTCAATCGGCAGACGCATCCGGTTTTCATAGGAGCCTCCCCAGCGGTCGGTGCGCTTGTTGGTGTGGGTGACCAGGAACTGGTTGAGAAAGTAGCCCTCCGATCCCATGATCTCGACACCGTCATAGCCTGCCTCCTGCGCCAGCCGGGCGGCGTTCACGATGTCGGCGATCTGCTTTTCGATGCCATCCTCGTCCAGCTCATGCGGCGGGAAAGGGGAGATCGGCGACTTCACCGGGCTGGGGGCGACGCATTTCGGGCCGTAGGCGTATCGGCCCGCATGCAGGATCTGCATGGCGATCCTGCCGCCGGCCTCATGCACCCGATTCGTCACCACGCGGTGGTTTTCCACGTCCTTGGCCTTGGTCATCATCGAGGCGCCGGGCAGCACCGAGCCTTCCAGGTTAGGGCCGATCCCGCCGGTCACCATCAGCGCGACGCCACCGCGGGCTCGGGCGGCATAGAATTCCGCCACCCGGTTCCAGTCGCCGGTTTCCTCCAGGCCAGTGTGCATCGAACCCATCAGCACCCGGTTCTTCAGCGTGGTAAAGCCCAGATCCAGCGGGGCAAGCAGGTTGGGGTACGCAGTCATCTAAAACTCTCCCTGGCAGTTGCCGCCTAGGATCACGGGGCGCGGGCGGCTTGTCACGGGCAAACGCCGCGTCACCCCCTTGCGTGCCCCGGCGGCAAGCGATCTAAGTTTGTGAAACCCCATGCCGAGGAGAGGCTGATGACACCGGAAGAGATTGCCAAGCTGCCCTACCGCCCCAACGTCGGGGTGATGCTGATCAATGCCGAGGGCGCGGTCTTCGTCGGTCAGCGCAAGGACCGCTACAAGGACGCCTGGCAGATGCCGCAGGGCGGGATTGACGCGGGCGAGGATCCGCGGATCGCGGCGCTGCGCGAGCTGGAGGAAGAAACCGGTGTGGCGCCTGATCTGGTAGAGATCATTGCCGAGAGCGACGGCTGGCTACCTTATGACCTGCCGCATGACGTGGTTCCCAGCTTCTGGGGCGGCAAGTACCGTGGGCAGGAGCAGAAGTGGTATCTGATGCGGTTCCTCGGCACGGATGATCAGGTCAATATCGATACGGATGACCCGGAGTTCTCGGCTTGGTGCTGGCAGCCGGTTGAAAGCCTGGTGGAGAAGATCGTGCCGTTCAAGCGCGAGGTTTATGCGCGGGTGGTGGCAGAGTTCAGGGAGTATTTGTGAGATGAATTTGCGAGCCTGTTTTCGACCTGCCGGAACCGGTGCTGCCCTGACTGCGTGTATTCTCGCTGTTGCAGCCGGTCCCGCCGCGGCCCTCAGCTGCGTCCCTTGGGGGCCTGCGGACGCCTACTTGCATGCCGCGAACTCGGACAGCGTCTACAACGTCATCGCGGGTGAGCTTCGGTTTGACGAAAGCCTGCTGCCGCAGTCTCATTCGGACAATCCCAATGACACTCCGCCGCTGACCCGCATTCCGGCGCAGTTGTCGGGCAAGATGCTGGACGGGAAATATTTCTCAGGCCGGGTCGCTGTGCCCGCTGTGCTGGAGGTGGAGTGCCTCGGGCCCTGGTGCGGCGGGATGAAGTCCGGTGCAGACTATGTGGTCTTTGCCGAGCAGCGCGGGCAGGAGCTGGTGATCCGGGCCAACGCCTGCGGCGGGTTTGCGTTTGACGACACCTCCAAAGTGCGGCAGCAGGTGCTGGATTGCCACCGCGGCAAGGCTTGTGAGCCGGCCGCGCCGCGGTGATGCAGGTTATTCAGCCGCAGTTGCGGGGCGCCGGGGCCGCAGCCGCGCTTGGCCGAGCCAAAGGCTGAACAGGGCCAGAGTGGCGCCCAGCATCTGGTTGGGCGTGAGGGTTTCCCCCAGCAGCAGCCAGCCGAGGATCACGGCAGACAACGGGCTGAGAACGCCGAGCAGCGAGACTTGCGACGGGTCGATCCGGGCGAGGCCGCGGAACCACAGGATATAGGTCAGCGCACCGCCGATAAGGCTCATGTAGGCAAGGCCCAGAAGGTTGGCAGTCGTGAAGACCGGCATCTCAGGCACCATCCACAGCGCTACAGGAACCAGCAGCAGCCCACCTGCGGTCAATTGCCAGGCGGTGAAGGTGAGGGGCGGCACGGGCGGCTGCCATTTGCGGGTCAGAACAACGCCCGCGGCCATCGACAAGGCGCCGCCAAGTCCCGCCAGGACACCCAGCGTGTCCAGCTTGGCGGCCGGGGTCAGCACCAGCAAGGCAACACCTGCCATGCTCAGAAGCGCGGCGGCAACAGCCGCGGCGCGGATCTTGGTTTGCAGCAGCACGGCCGACAAGAACACCACGATCAGCGGCTGCACGGCGCCCAGCGTTGCGGCGACTCCGCCCGGCAGGCGGTAGGCGGACAGGAACAAGAGCACCCAGAACAGCGAGAAATTCAGCGCTCCAAGCACCATCAACCGCGGCAGCCAGTTGAGCGGCGGCAGCTGGCGCACCAGCACCAGCAGCAGAAGTCCTGCAGGCAGTGCCCTGAGCAAGGCCACCACCAGCGGCGAGTGGCCGGGCAGGAAAGTTGTCGTGACGATGTAGCTGCTGCCCCAGATGGCAGGGGCCAGCGCGGTCAGCAGAAGGGTCCGGATCGGCATGCGTTTCTCCTTATCTTGATGTCGAGATAATGGATTTTATCTTGACGTCAAGATGTAAATGCCTAAACCGGTTGCATGGACCATGTGGATTTTATCACCCAGCAATGGGGGCAGGAGCGGCCGGACCTGGATGTGACGGCTATGGGCGTGATCGGCCGGGTGGCACGGCTGTATCTGGCCTATCAGCGCGAAATGCATAAGACATTTGCGGAGTTCGGGCTGAATGCGGCCAAGTTTGATGTGCTGGCAACCTTGCGCCGGTCCGGGCCACCTTACACGCTGTCGCCAGGAGATCTGCTGAAGGCGACAATGGTGGCCTCCGGCACCATGACCAACCGCATCGACCGGCTGGAGGCGGACGGGCTCGTCAAGCGCACGGTGAACCCGGAAGACAGCCGCAGTTTCCTGGTGGGGCTGACGGAGGAGGGGTTTGCGCTGATCGACCGGGCTGTGACTGCGCATGTGCAGACCCAGGCGCGGCTGCTGGAGGCCATGAGCCCGCAGGACGTGGAAACGTTTACGGCGCTTCTAGGCAAAGCTCTGAGGGCGGCTGACAGCTGAGGCCAGGGGCTGGATTGCGCGGGGCGGCAAAGCCGCTCCACACCACTCCCAACGGGCGGAAACGCACCGTCAGGAGCGGCTCCGGCGGGCTGGAGAGCGCCGCTGACTTAGACCAGCCCGGCCTCTTCCAGCAGGTGACGCACGTTTGTTTCCGGGCGCGGGCCGATGTGGCGGATCACCTCGCCTGCGCAGATGCAGCCTATGCGGGCGCAGATTTCCATGCTGCGGCCGGTGGCCAGGCCGAACAGGAAGCCGGCCGCGAACTGGTCGCCAGCCCCGGTGGCGTCGACAGGAGTAATCGTTTCGACCGGAACGTCGACGCGCACGCCGTCGTTCAGCACCGTGACCCCGTCGCCGGAGCGGGTGCAGACCACCAGCGGGCAGATCGCAGCGGTCTTGGCCATGGCCTCTTCCAGGTCATCAGTCTCGAAAAGAGCACGGATTTCATCCTGGTTGCCGATCACGAAATCCAGCTCTTCGCCGATCAATGTCAGGAAGTCGGCGCGGTGGCGCTCGACGCAGAACGGGTCGGAGATCGAGATGCCGACCTTGCCGCCGCCCTCGCGGCAGTCGCGGGCGGCCTCCAGAAAAGCGGTCTTGCCCTTGTCCTTGTCGAACAGATAGCCTTCCAGGAACATGATCTGCGCGTTGCCTGCAACGTCTTGCGGAACGTCATCAGAGCTCAGCTCGGAGGAAATGCCCAAGTAGGTGTTCATCGACCGTTCGCCGTCCGGCGAGACAAAGATCATCGACCGCGAGGTGGGCAACTCGCCATCCGCAACCGGCGGATTCACGAAACCGACGCCCTCGTTGTTCATTGCGTCCGCGTAAAACCTCCCCAAGTCGTCGTCATGGACCCGGCCGATGAAGGCGGCCTCCAGCCCCAGCGCACCAGCGCCGGCGATGGTGTTGGCGACCGAGCCGCCCGGTGTCATCACCCGGTTTCCCATCGCCGCATAGAGATCCTCGCAGCGGTCGCGCTCAATCAGCTGCATGATGCCTTTTTCGATGCCCTGTTCGGCCAGAAAGCTGTCCTCGCATTGCGCGATCACATCAACGACGGCGTTGCCGATACCGACGAGCTGGTAGGTTTTGGTCATTGTCCCTCCTCGGGAAATCCGAAGCGATTTCAGTTTTGCCGACTATGTCGGCCCAAAGTTTACAGGTTCTTGTCTTCGAACATGCAGAGGTCGCGGATCAGGCAGCTGCCGCACATCGGCTTGCGCGCCTTGCAGTGGTAGCGCCCGTGCAAGATCAGCCAGTGATGGGCGTGCTGCTGGAAATCCGCGGGGATGTTGTCCTCGATCGCGCGCTCTACCGCGTCCACGTCCTTGCCCGGTGCGATGCCTGAGCGGTTGCCGACGCGGAAGATGTGAGTGTCCACTGCCTGTGCGGGTTGTTTCCACCACATGTTCAGCACCACGTTGGCGGTCTTGCGGCCGACGCCGGGCAGGGATTGCAGCGCAGCGCGGGAATTCGGGACCTCGCCGGCGTAGTCCTCGACCAGGATCTTCGACAGCTTGATCACGTTCTTGGCCTTGTTCCGGTAGAGGCCGATGGTCTTGATGTGCTCGATCAGGCGTTCCTCGCCCAAGTCCAGCATCTTCTGCGGGGTGTCGGCGATCTTGAACAGTTCACGGGTCGCCTTGTTGACACCGGCATCGGTTGCCTGCGCCGATAGCGCGACCGCCACCACCAGCGTGTAGGCGTTGACATGTTCCAGCTCGCCCTTGGGTTCGGGCTCAGCTGCCTGGAACCGCGTGAAGATTTCGCGGAGCGTATGATAATCGAGTTGCTTTGCCATCGCGCGCCATATGTACAGAGCGGACCCTAAAGCGCAATTTGTTTTATATTTCAGAACCCGGATAACCGGTGTTTTCCGAAGAAGATCCAGCGGCCTCCAGCGCTGCCCGGACAGCAGCGAACTCGGCGGGCGTTTCATTGCCGCCGTGCACGAAGGCTGCCGCAATGGGCTGCCCCGGCAGATCCGGGAACCGGGCAACCAGATTGGCGCAGAACGGGCCGCAGCCGGTGTGGCCGATAAGCCGGCCCGCACCCTCTGCCGTTCCGTTCATTATTCCAAGCCCGTATCCGGTTTCCTTCCAAACCCGACCCGGTATCGGGCCTGCCTGCATCTGCTGGGACAGCATGGACGATCGGGCCGCGTGAGTGAGAATGGATCCGGTCAGAAGCCCATGCAGAAGGCGGGCGGCATCAGCGGCGGTTCCCATCAGGCAGCCGTGATAGACCCAGCCGGGGTGATAGCCCTTTGCATCCCAATGCAAGGCGTCGAAATCTTCGGGCGTTTCTGCCAGCCGCGCGCTCAGGCCAAGCGGTTGCAGGATATCCCGCCGCAGGATTTGTCCAAGCCCGCAGCCATGCAGTTTTTCCAGCTCAAGCCTAAGCAGCAGGAAGCCAATGTTGGAATAGAGCCAGCCCTGGCCGGGTGGATAGGCAAGTTCCTTGGCTTTCGCTTCGGCCAGCATGCGGCTGGGAGGCCAGGGCGGTATGCCCTGGGCAACAGCAGTTTTGTAGGCAGGCAAAGGGCCGTAGTCCCGCAATCCCGCACGGTGTTGCAGCAATTGCCGTGTGGTGAAAGGCCAGTCCGGCAGCCTGGCATCAAGATCCAGCAATCCCTTTTCAGCGGCCCGTAAGACAAGCGCAGCAATGACCGGCTTGGTAAAGCTCCACCAGGGAAAGATGGCCTTGGAGGCATCATCCCGCAAGAGATTTCCCGCGTGGTCCAGCACTGCTATGATCATGGCCTGGCCTCCGTTTCCCAAGCTATTGCGCGCCAAAAAGGATTTCGCAAGTTCCGGGTCGATTGGTCGGCCGCTGCGCGCTAGCTTGGCGATCAAGACATTCGAAGGACAAGACGATGAATATCGAAGCGCGGGAAAATTCTTATCACTACGGCGTCATGCGGCGGGCGATTGAGCTGATCGACGATGGCGGCGAGGATCTGACGCTGGAGCAACTGGCCGCCCGTATGGACATGAGCCCGGCGCATTTCCAGCGGCTGTTCTCGGCGTGGGTCGGGGTGTCGCCGAAGCGATACCAGCAGTATCTGCGGCTGGGCCATGCCAAAGCGTTGCTGCGCGAACGGTTCACCACGCTGGAGGCTTCGCATGCGGTGGGACTGTCCGGTTCCGGCCGGCTGCACGACCTGTTTCTTCGGTGGGAGGCGATGAGCCCCGGAGAATATGCCCGCAGGGGTGATGGCCTGCGGATTTTCTGGGGCTGGTTCGACAGCCCGTTTGGACTGGCCTTGGTGATGGGGACGGAGAAAGGCATATGCGGGCTTGGCTTTGCTGCCGAAACCGGTGCAGAGGCCGCCATGGAAGACATGCGTTCACGCTGGCCGCAAGCGGAATTCGTTGAAGACGCCGAAGTACTCCGTCCTTTGGCGGAGGCGGCTTTTGCTCAGAAGGGCGAAACCGCGCTGCACATGATCGGCGCCCCGCTGCAGATCAAGGTTTGGGAGGCGCTGCTGCGCATCCCTTCGGGCCATGTCACAACATATTCCGAGCTGGCCCAGGCGATCGGCGTGCCCAAGGCCGTGCGGGCGGTGGGCACAGCGGTCGGGCGCAACCCGGTCAGCTGGCTGATCCCCTGCCACCGTGCCCTGCGCAAGTCCGGCGCCCTGGGCGGTTACCACTGGGGCCTGCCGGTCAAACGCGCGATGCTTGCCTATGAGGCCGCGCGGGACGATGACCACGCGATGCATGAAGTGCGCGCCGCTGGCTGAACAGGCGCTGCAGCAGGCCGGGGCGGGCAGGCTTGGCCGCCTGTTGCGCGTCGTGCCGCCTGCGCGCTTCCTCGCGCTCGACTTCATGCGGGGCCAGGGGGCGGCGCTGGCCTTCCCAGCGGTCCAGCCCCAATGTGATCAGCACAAACCAGTCATAACTCAGCATCTGTGTTCTCCTTCTTTCCGGAGAACAAAATACAGAGCACTGCTGACAGGCTGTTGTCAGTGGCATGTGTTAGGGTGTCAGCAGACTGTCACTGGAGCCTGCTCATGCCCCGCACCGGCCGCTTGTTTGAAATCATCCAGATCCTGCGATCAGCTTCGGCTCCGGTGCGGGCAGAGGATCTCGCGAAAAAACTCGAAGTTTCCAAACGCACCATCTACCGGGACATTGCTGCATTGCAGGCGATGCGTACGCCGGTGGAGGGTGAGGCCGGAATCGGCTACATGCTGCGGAAGGGTTACGACCTGCCGCCGCTGAATTTCGACGAGGAGGAGCTGGAAGCGCTGCATGTAGGCCTGGCGATGCTGATGCGCACCGGTGACGGCGCTTTGCAGAAGGCTGCGGAGCGGGTGAGCCACAAGATCAAGGATGTGCATGCCACTGCCGATTGGTTGCAGGTTGCCCCTTGGGGGGCGCCGCTGGATGATCCGGAGCAGGGCTGCGTGTCCAAGGCGCTGTTGCGCCAGGCAGTGAGGGAAAGCCGGAAACTGCATCTGACCTACTTCAGTCCTGAGCGCGGCGAAAGCTGCCGCACTTTGCGGCCGCTGGCCCTGATTTATCACATCGAGTGCACCATGCTGGCTGCCTGGTGCGAGCTGCGCGGCGGGTTCCGCCATTTCCGTACCGACCGGATGCTGGCGGCGGATTTGTTAGAGACGGATTTTGCCGCCGAGGCCGGGGCCTTGCGAAAGCTGTGGATGGAACAGGAAGGCTGGGACTTTGCTTTTGCCCCCTAAACCCCCTGCTTTGAGTGGATTTTGCGCGGTATTCCGCCGAAACGGGAATCTCTTGCCTTGAGAACGCGGTGCGGCATCCCGATATTCGAGCGGACTGCCGGGCGCCGCCCGGAGCTTAGAAAGCAGAAGGCAATTTTATGATGCAGATGAAACTCACCACGGCTGGTATTGTCGCCGCAACCCTGGCTCTTGGCGCCTGTACCGATCCTGCAACCATCGGCACACCGGGCAGCAATACGCAAAAGGGCGCGGTTCTGGGCGGCATCATCGGTGCGGGTGTTGGCGCAATCGCAAATGACTCGGACCGTGGCCTGGGCGCCGTGACCGGCGCGCTGGTCGGTGCGACTGCAGGCAGCGTGATTGGCAACCAGCTGGATGCGCAGGAGCGCGAGCTGCGCCAGAACCTGTCAAATGACGATATCACCATCGTCAACACCGGCGACCGGCTGATCCTGTCCTTCCCGAACGACCTGACCTTTGCCACCGACAGCGCAGCGGTTTCGCCGGCAGTGCAGGGCGATCTGCGCCGGGTGGCGGACAGCCTGGTGCGCTACCCCAACAGCACGATCCAGGTGATCGGCCATACCGACAGCGACGGTGATGCGGGTTACAACCAGGGCCTGTCAGAGCGCCGCGCCAATGCCGTAGCCAGCGAAATCGCAGCCGGCGGTGTGCCTTACCACCGTATGCGCATCATTGGCCGCGGCGAGAACCAGCCGGTGGCCTCCAACCTGACGCCGGAGGGCAAGGCCCGCAACCGCCGCGTCGAGGTAGTGGTGATTCCGCAGGCGGCCTGATCCGGTACCTTACGGCAGAATGTGCAGCCCGTCCCTAAAGGGGGCGGGCTGTTTCCATGACGGTTGCAGCAGCTTTACGCAACGCTGCACATGGACTGCGCGGGCATGGCTGTTTCATGCTGGGTGCAGCCTCCTACATGATGGGTGCAAAACCGACGCGAACAGAAGGAACTTCCCATGGCTGACCCTGTCCTGCTGACAATCTCTGGCTCGCTGCGCCGTGAGGCCACCAACCGCAAGCTTCTGGCCGAGGCGGTCCGGGTGTTCGGGCCCGCGTTGGTGGTTGAGGCGGATCTGAACCTGCCGCTTTACGATGGTGATGTCGAGGCGGCAGAGGGCATTCCGCCTGCTGTCCAGGCGCTGGCGGATCAGATTGCGGCAGCGGATGCCATCGCGATCTCCACCCCGGAATACAACAAGGGGCCGTCGGGGGTGTTGAAGAACGCGTTTGATTGGGTGAGCCGTACCGAAGGGAGCCCCTGGGCGGACAAGCCTGTGGCAGTGATGTCAGCCGCGGCTGGCCGCGCCGGAGGGGAGCGGGCGCAGATGATCCTTCGGGGTTTCCTGGTGCCGTTCCAGCCGCGGCTGATCACCGGGCCGGAAGTGCATCTGGCTGGCTCCAGCAAGGAGTTCGACGAACGCGGACGGCTGACCAGTGACCATTATGAGGCCACTCTGTCAAAGCTGATGCAGAAACTGCGCGCCGAAATCGGCCGCTGAACTTGCCTCGCGGCGTGACGCGGCTAAGGTGGCGGCATGACCAGCGACACCGCCGCCCCCGCACAGCATCTGACCGACATGATGGACCCGGCCAGGGCGGCTGCCTTTCAGGCGGCGCTGGGGCGGGTTCCGGACATTAAGGCGGGCAGCGTGCTGCCGCCGTTTTTTCACCAGCTCTACTTCTGGACCCCGCTGCCGCCGGAGGGGCTGGGCCGCGATGGCCACCCCAGGGTGGGCGGTGCCGGATTGATCCCGGATATGGGCCTGCCGCGCCGGATGTGGGCCGGCGGGCGGCTGCGGTTCGAGGCGCCCTTGCGGGCCGGGATTACTGCAGAGAAGTCTTCGGTGCTGGAAAAGGCGGAGCAGAAGACCGGCAGGACCGGACCCTTGGGGCTGGTGACGCTGCGCCATGAGATCCGCCAGGAGGGGAGGCTCTGCCTCACCGAATGGCATGACCTGGTCTACCGCGAAGACCCTGACCCCGCCGCACCGAAACCGGTGCCGCCGGTGGCGCGGACCGATGAGACGGAAGCGCGGGAGGAGCAGTTCAGCTCGACCCTGCTGTTCCGCTACTCGGCGCTGACCTTCAACGGGCACCGGATCCATTATGACCTGGACTACGCGCGCGATGTTGAGGGGTACGAAGGGCTGGTGGTGCATGGCCCGCTGCTGGCGCAGCATCTGATGCTGCTGGCAGAGGAACTGATGGGGCCGCTGGCTGAGTTCTCTTTCCAGGCATCCTCGCCGCTGATGCATTTCGAAAGCGCAACGCTGTGCCGCAAGGGCCAGGACCTATGGGTTCGCGGGCCGGACGGGCGGCAATGCATGAGCGCGGCGGCGGTTTCCAAAGGCTGAAACGAGGGGCTCCCGCGCCGCAAGCTGCCCTGAAAGGGCAGATTAGGGGCTTGGGTGGGGCGCCGCTGCGCGGGGCGGCGGCTGAGAAGCGTTTGAAGAGCAGGTTTGCCCTTTAAAGCGCAAGTTCGATTGCAAGGCGCCCTTTGACGCCTCAAGTGAATACCGCGCGTGCCGCGCGGCGGCTGCGCCCCCCTTGACCCGTCAAAGGGCGGAAGGGGGCCGGGTCAGAGGTTGTCCTCTACGCGGAAGCCTTGCGGGATGGTATCGTTGTCTTCGAGAAGCAGGTCCGCCATCACATGGGCCGCTTTGGGGGCCATGCCAAAGCCGATCTTGAAGCCGCCATTTGCGATGTAGTGGCCGTCGCGGCCGGGCCATGCGCCCAGCATCGGGGCGCGGGACTTGGCGCGGGGGCGCACGCCGGCCCAGCGTTCGATTACCTCAGCCCCGTGCAGCACCGGCACCGCGGCGCGGGCGCGCTCGATCACATCGTCAAGCTGAGCGTCGGTGGCCTTGCCGTCGTCGAACTCGCGCTCGGAGGTGGAGCCGATGGCAAGGGTGCCGTCTGCGTGCGGGATGATGTGCAGGCCGTCGGCGTAAAGCTGCGGCACCTCGCCCTCATGAAAGCGCAGGAGCGCAGCCTGACCCTTGACGCCGCCACCTACGGACTTGCCGAAAGCTTCGTTCAGCTCCAGCAAACCCGCGTAACCCTTGGCGTGGACCACCTTGCCCTGATCGGCCGCCTCTGACTGCACCTCGACCCCCATCACAGCGAGGGCGGAAACCAGCGCCGCGCAGGCCTGGCGGGGATGCATACGGGCGCTGAGGGTGTCGTGGATGACATAGCCGGTGGCGCTGGGTGGCACCCAGGGACCCAAGGAGGCAGCTTCGCAGACGCGCCATTCGGCCTCGCCCTTCCAGAACTCGCGGGCGGTTTGCTCGCGCAGGCGGGCGAGCTGCAGTGTGCGCTCGTCGTTAATCGGCTGCAGCCGTCCGGTGCGGCCGTAACCGGGGGAGACGCCGCCGGTCGTCTCGACATCCTCCCAGAAGCTTTCGGCCATCAGCAGGCTATCCAGCTGGAACTGCTTCTTGGAGTTCCAGTTCTCCGGCACATGCGGGGCCAGGGCGCCGACCAGGCCGCCGCTGGAGCCTGCACCTGCGCCGAACGGGTCGACCACCTGCACATTTGCACCGTGCCGGGCGCAGAGCCAAGCGATCGAGAGGCCAAAAATACCCGCCCCGCGCACCGTTACATCTGCCATTGCCATTTGGTATTCCTTTCGCCAGTGTCGCGCCGTTCCGGACAACCACTTAGGGGATTATAGCATGGCAGACCAGCAGGCCCGCCTCAGCTGGCGCGATGGCACCGTTCCGGTGTCGGATCAGTTCGATGATCCCTATTTCTCGATCCAGGACGGGCTGGCGGAAACGGAGCATGTGTTCCTGGCGGGCAACGGCCTGCCGGACCGGTTTGCGCCGGGGTTCCGGATTGCCGAACTGGGCTTTGGCACCGGCCTCAATATGCTGGCCGTCTGGCGCGCCTGGGAGGCGGCGGGGCAGTCGGGGGCGCTGCGCTTCACCAGTTTCGAGGCCTTTCCGATGGCGCCCGCAGACATGGCCAAGGCGCTGGAGGCCTTTCCGGCCGTTGCGCCCTGGGCGGAGCGGTTTCTGGCCAAATGGCAGGGTACCGGGGCTTGCGATCTGGGCAGCCTGCAACTGGAGGTGATCCAGGGCGACGCGCGGATGTCGCTGCCGGAGTGGACAGGGCAGACGGATGCCTGGTTTCTGGACGGGTTTTCGCCGGCCAAGAATCCCGAACTGTGGGAGGAGGCCCTGATGGCCCAGGTGGCCGCGCACACAGCGCCGGGCGGAACGGCTGCGACCTACACTGCGGCGGGCTTCGTGCGCCGCGGGCTGGAGACAGCAGGATTTGAAGTGACCCGCATCCCCGGTTACGGGCGCAAGCGGCATATGACAAAGGCGGTACTGCGATGAGCATGGTTCCACAGGCCAAAAGCCTGCCCCCGCCCCGGGTGCAGCAGAACAATGTGCCGCTGGGCATCCTGCTGATGATCGGGGCGACCGTCGTTTTCGCCTTGCAGGACGGTATCTCGCGCCATCTGGCAGGCACCTACAACACCTACATGGTGGTGATGGTGCGTTACTGGTTCTTTGCCGCCTTTGTGGTGTTCCTGGCGGCGCGGGCGCCGGGCGGGATCAGGGAGGCTGCCCGTACCGATCAGCTGTGGTTGCAAATTTTCCGCGGTGTTCTACTGGTCGGGGAAATCTGCGTGGCAGTCTATGGCTTTACCATTCTGGGTCTCATTGAAAGCCAGGCGGTGTTCATCTGCTATCCTCTGCTGGTAGCAGCGCTAAGCGGCCCGGTGCTGGGCGAAAGCGTCGGCTGGCGGCGCTGGGCGGCGATTGGCGTCGGCCTGATCGGTGTGCTGATTATCCTGCAGCCAGGTATGGGCGTGTTCAATCCGGCGGCAGTGATCCCGTTCATCTCGGCGCTGATGTTTGCCGTCTACGGGCTGGTGACGCGCTACGCCGCGCGCAAGGACAGCACCGCCACCAGCTTCTTCTGGACCGGGGTTGCCGGCATGGTCTTCATGACCGCCATCGGCATCTGGTTCTGGGAGCCGATGAGCCAGCGGGACTGGTTCTGGATGGCCCTTCTGTGCGTCTCGGGTGTGACCGGCCACTGGCTGCTGATCAAATGCTACGAGATGGCCGAGGCCAGCGCAGTTCAGCCCTTTGCTTATTTCCACCTGATCTGGGCAGCGATGCTGGGCATGGCGGTGTTCGGCGAGGTGATCCGCACCAATGTCGCCATCGGTGCGGGCATCATCATCGCGGCAGGCTTGTTCACACTATGGCGCGAACGCGTGAAGCGTTGAGCCCATCAGCTCCTTTGAGAACGGGACCGGCAGCGGCGCCTTTCCAAGCCGGGCGCGGTAAACCGGCAGGCTTTCGGTGACGCGCATTACGTAGTTGCGGGTCTCGTTAAACGGAATGTGCTCGATCCAATCGACGATGTCTGGATTGCCATCCCGCGGGTCGCCATAACGTTCCATCCAGGATGCAGGGCGGTGCGGGCCGGCGTTGTAGCCTGCCGCCATCATTACCACGTTGCCGCGGAACTTGCCGGCTAGGCCAGCCAAATAATTGGCGCCCAGCTTGGCGTTGTAGTCCCATTCCGCCGTCAGGCGGGACGTCTTGTGGTTTGCCAGGATGCCCAGTTCCGTTGCCACCAGCTTAGCTGTTGCCGGCATTACCTGCATCAACCCGCGCGCACCTGCGTGGCTGATGACCGCAGGATCAAACTCGCTTTCGCGCCGGGCAATGGCCAGGGTCATTTCCTCGGCCATCGGCAGCTGGTGCTTGGCAACCGCGTGCAGCGGGTAGTAGGCGCCTTCCAGCTCCACCCCTCCGCGGGCTGCGCGTTTGGCGATCATCACTGCCAGATGCGGCTGGTCCAATTCCACCGCCATTTGCCCGAGCTGGCGCGCCTGCACCGGCGGCAGGGTTTCCACCAGATGGGTGAGGAAACGCTCGGCCAGCGCCAGATCGCCGGCTTCCAGCAGCATCAGCCCTGCCTCCGTCACAGAGGACTCCATGAAGGCCGCTTCGCGCCAGTCCGGCAGAGGGGCGGGTTTTACCAGTGCCGGATCAAAGGGTCGCCCCAGTTTTTCGGCGGCCAGCAGCCCGTAAAAGGAGGTCTGGTATTCCGCACCCTTGGCGTAGGCCTCGTGCGCCTTGTCTGCCTCGCCCATCGCGGCATAAGCCCGGCCCAGCCAGTAACCGCCGCGGCCGATCGAGATCGGGGTTTCGACCGAGGCCAGGAAACGCTGGAAATGCACTACGGCCAGTTCCGGATCGCGCAGTTTCTGCAGCGCGATGTACCCTGCCAGCCATTCGCAGTCGGAGTAGCCGTAGCCGTCCTCGGGAGAGGAGAAGTGATAGGCCGCCAGCTGGTAAGCGCGCTCATGATCGCCGTCGCGCATCACTTGGCGGGCCAGATCGAGGCGGCGGCGCAGCCATCTTCCGGGCTCGCCCAGTTTGTCGGCGCTGGTACTGCGGTCCATCATCATCTCGATGGCACTGTCCTGAAGCTTCTTGCGGTCGCGCCAGGCAAACCGGTCATAGGCAAGGCCGGCGGAGTCCTTCAGCCGGTCCGGAACCGCCTCGATACGCGCATCCACCCCCGGCGCGCGCTCCTGCAGGGCGATACGCGCCTCGGCCACCTTGCGCTCGCCTTCGGGCACTAGCGGCAGCATCCGCTTGGAACTGACCAGGTGGTCCTCCCACAACAGCCGGTCCAGCCGGGCGGTGTGGTGCGGTTTCAGGAGTTTGGCGAAATCGCGCATGTAGGCGTCCTGAATGGCGCTGCCCATTGCCATGGTGCGCCAGGCCAAAACGATCTCTGCTTCGCCATCGCCGCGCCGTCCGTCAGCAATCAGCGCTTTGCCCAGGCTCAACGCGCCTTCGGCCGTTTGAGGACGGTCTTTGCTGTAAAACGCGAGAATTGTCTCGCGTCCAGTGGCGGCAATGACGTCCTCGTTCTGGCGGCGCAGATAGCCCAGCCCTGGCCAGTCCGGGCGCCGCTGCAGAAAGGTCATCACATCACCGGCAGAGCCCAGTCCGGCCCGCAAACGGTGCCATTCAATGATATCGCGCGCCACGCTTTGCTGCTTGCCCGCCTCGCGAGCGGCATCGTCCCACTTTTCGGCCCGCATCAGTTCCAGCGCCTTGCCCAGATCACGGGCGTGGGCGGGCGTCCCGGGCAGAGCCGCCGCAATCAGCAGAATAAGGGCCAGGATGCGTGTCATCTCTTGCATTTTCCAACGGTCCGGGGATAGAGGCTTGAACGTTACTCATTGGCGTGCCGGTATCAACTCAAATCACCGGCATTCCGTATCTTGACGGCGGCGGATTGCCGCCTGCACCTGCAGCGAAGGGAGCGTGCCCATGTTCAAAGGCTCTATGCCAGCACTCGTTACCCCGTTTTCGAACGGCGAGCTGGATCTGGATGCGCTCAAACGTCTGGTGGAATGGCAGATTGCCGAAGGCTCGACCGGTCTGGTGCCGGTCGGCACCACCGGTGAAAGCCCGACCCTGACCCACGAAGAACATGAACTGGTCATCGCGGAAACGGTCAAAGCAGCAGCCGGCCGGGTGCCGGTGATCGCGGGCGCAGGCTCCAACAACACCGTCGAGATGATTCGATTCGTCGAGTTTGCTAAGAAAGCCGGGGCCGATGCGGCGCTGGTTGTGACCCCCTATTACAACAAGCCGACCCAGCGCGGCATGGTGCAGCACTTCCAGGCTGCTCATGACTGTGCCGAGATCCCGATCATCATCTACAACATTCCCGGCCGTTCGGTTGTCGATATGACACCTGAGACCATGGGCGAGCTGGCCAAGCTGCCACGTATTATCGGGGTGAAGGACGCCACCGGCGATCTGGCCCGGGTCAGCCAGCAGCGCGCATCCTGCGGCAAGGATTTCTTGCAGCTGTCCGGAGAGGATGCAACCGCGCTGGGCTTCAACGCGCACGGCGGTGTCGGTTGCATCTCTGTGACCGCCAACGTCGCACCGAAGCTTTGCGCCGAGTTCCAGACCGCGACCCTGGCAGGTGATTACGCCAAGGCGCTGGAGTATCAGGACAGGCTGATGCCGCTGCATGAGGCGATCTTCATCGAGCCCGGCCTTGCAGGCGCAAAATACGGCCTGTCGAAGCTCGGCATGTGCAGTGAAGAGGTACGCTCTCCGCTGACCACACTCGAAGACAGCACCAAGGCAGCGATTGACGCAGCTATGCTCCACGCAGGCCTGCTGTAATCAATACCCGCAGCATCAAAGCGGCGAGGGCGGCTCCAATGCGGGGCCGCCCTTGTCGCGTCGTATAGGCATTATGTGCGCCAGCTTACTTCAGCGCCTCTGCCAGATGCCGGGTCTTGTCGGGATTGCGTGTGACATAGATCCGCGTGATCCGGCCATCTGCCATCTCCAGCGACGTTGCCTGCAGGATCCCGTCCTCGGCCAGGTTTATGACTGCTGGCAGGCCGTTCAGGCGGCAAAACCGCCACCGGGTTGGAATGGTGTTGCCGAACTTGCGGGCGACGCCTTCCAGAAGCCGCAGGACCTTTTGCCGCCCGTAGATCGGGTTGAGAGCCGCCATTGCTTTGCCGCCGCCGTCCGAAATCAGCTGCACATCCTGCGCCAGAAGCTGCGTCAGCGCAGCGGTGTCGCCGGTTCTGGAAGCGCGGAAGAAGGCTTCGGTCAGGTCCCGGCACCGATCCGGGTCGGCAGGGGGCTGGGGCCGCAGCCTTTGCACTTTGCGCCGCGCCCGGGCAGCCAGCTGGCGGCATGCCGCGGGTGAACGGTTCAGAGCTGCGGAAATGTCGTCGTAAGAACTGTCGAAAATGTCATGCAGCAGGAAGGCGGCACGCTCCAGCGGCGACAGGGTTTCCAGAGCGAGCAGCAGGGCGACCGAGACGTCATGGTCCAACTGCCCGGTTGCGTCTTCGGTCAGAAGCGGCTCCGGCAGCCATTCGCCAGGGTAGGTTTCGCGCCGGACGCGGGCGGACTTCAACTGGTCCAGGCACAGCCGGGTGGTGATCCGCATCAGATAGCCTGTTGGGTCTTGTACCTCCGCCCGAGGGGCCGCCTGCCAGCGCAGGAACGCATCTTGCAGGATGTCCTCGGCGTCGCTGACGGTGCCCAGCATGCGGTAGGCGGCCGCAAATAATCGCGGCCGCGCTGTCAGGAACGCGTCGGTTCCGTCACTGAGCTGCTGAGCTGTCACGCGGCATTGGCCTCCTCAGCGGCAGGATGCGGGGTGCGGAAACCGATTGCAATGCGGTTCCAGGCGTTAATGGCGCTGATCAGAAGTGTCAGCATCACCTGTTCGCGCGGGGAGAACAGCCGGGTGACTGCCTCATAGTCGGCATCCGGCGCACCGGTTATTTCCACCCGCGTCAGCGCCTCGGTCCAGGCCAGCGCCGCGCGTTCCCGGTTTGAGTACAGCGAGGACTCGCGCCAAGCGTTCAGCAGCTGCATCCGGTCCTCGCTTTCGCCATGAGCGCGCAGGTCGTGGCTGTGCATGTGGATGCAGAAGGCACAGCCGTTGATCTGCGACGCCCGCAGTTTCACCAGTTCCACCAGGCTGTGCTCCAGCGTGCTGTCCTTGAACAGCTTCTCCTGCTCCAGCATCGGCTGGAACAGTTCGGGAGCAATGGCGAAGTAGTCTAGGCGTTGGGTCATAGTTCTGTTCCTTTCTAATCGCTTCAGGAACAGGACGAGGCAGCCAGGGCGTTTGTGACACCTACGGTAAAAAATACTTCAAAAAAATTGGGGCGCCCCATCGGCGCCCCGGTAGATATCAGCGTTTGCCGTAGTAGAGGCCAACGACATGTTCGGCCTGGGCAAAGAACAGCCAGCGCGAGGTGGCAACGCCAGCAAGGTGCGAAAGCACTGCGAGAGCGGCAAACACATGCTTGATCACGAAGCCCTGAACAGGGGTCAGGATCAGCAGCAGCGGCAGCGCAAAACCAAGGATGAAGGCAACCATCCGCAGCTTCTGTGCGTGCTTTCGGCCGACCACATGCACGAACTCGCGCAGGAGGTAGTTGGAACCGGTGTGGGGAGGCTCGAACGCGCGCACTGCTCCGCGATCCCCAAGGCCTGTGGCAGTGCCCAGGTTGGTGCCGGAAGTCTCCAGCGCCTTGTCACCCTTGGCCCAATAGGCCAGCTGCACCGCGCCGGCGATGGCCAGCAGCCAGGGCGCCACAGACTCGGCACCGGCCAACAGCGCTCCGCCTGCAAGGCTGAAGGAGAGGAATATCGCCGGTGTCAGTTCCATGTTCCAGCGCGGGATGGTCTTCAGTTGGGTGTAGATCATCGAGGTGGTGAAGACAGTAGCGAGGCTGAGAGCGGCGCCAATCCAGCCCAGCAAGGTCCAATAACTGTCCATGAACACTGCGCCAAGCGCGTAGAGCCCCATCACGATTAGAGCACCGACGGCACAGACGCCCTCTCGGCTGAGCCAGCTTGTCTTCCACTGGGTGAAGGCGCGCCAGGCGCGCTCCGGGTGGCCGAGGTGAAACGTAGAGGCCAGAAGGCCGCCGCAGGCAAGGCCAAAGGCGATGGCATAGAACACGAAAGCCACGGTGCCGGTCACAGCGGGCTGACCGAGGCCGAGGAAGAACAAGAGGCCAAAGCCAAGCCCCGACAGGGTGGTGAATATGATGACGGATGGTGCGGGATGCATCAGTTTGCTCCTCCCGGAAGTTTGTCGAGGGCCTTGTCCAGCCATCCCATGAAGCCTTGCGGCTCCTCAGCGACCGGTGCCAGCAGCGGGGCGAGGATGTCGATCTGCTCCTCGATCTGGTCTTTGGGACGGGGCGGCAGGTACTTGTTCACCGGTTTGGTGCCCATTTCCGGCATCAGATCCATTCCGCCGCGCTCTGCCACCAGTTTGGAGACATCGCTGCCGGGATCGCCCAGATCGCCGAAATGGCGCGCACCGGCAGGGCAGGTGCGCACGCAGGAAGGGATGCGGTCCACTTCCGGCAAGTTCTCGTTGTAGATCCGGTCAACGCAGAGGGTGCATTTCTTCATCACGCCTTCTGCCAGGTCCAGTTCCCGCGCCCCGTAAGGGCAGGACCAGGCGCAGAGGCCGCAGCCGATGCAGTGGTCCTCGTTCACCAGCACAATGCCGTCCTCGGCGCGCTTGTAACTGGCGCCGGTGGGGCAGACGGTGACACAGGGGGCGTCCTCGCAGTGCAGACAGGATTTGGGGAAATGGATCAGTTGCGCGTGGCCATTCGCGGGCTGCACCTCGTAGGAGTGCACGCGGTTCAGGAAGGTGCCCGACGGGTCGCCGCCATAGGGGTTCTGGTCTGACAGGGGAGCGCCGTAGTTCTCCGTGTTCCAGCCCTTGCAGGAGATCACGCAGGCATGGCAGCCGACGCAGGTGTCCAGGTCGATGACCAGACCCATCTTGCGATCTGTGGAGTTGGGGAGCTCGGTCATTTGCCTACTTTCCACTTCAGTTCTTTCGGGCCGGTGCCAACCGGAGATTCCTGCGCCGGGAAAGCTGGCTGGCTTTCCTGCAGATCTTCCGGCGGTGCGGCCTTTTCAATTCTGACTTTCAAGTCGAACCAGGCCGCCTGGCCGGTGATCGGATCCGAGTTGGCCCACCGCATACCGTCGCCCTTGGCAGGCAGCAGCTCGTGGATCAGGTGGTTCAGCAGGAAACCCTTGGTGGCCTCCGGCGCATCCTCTTCCAGCGCCCAGGCGCCCTTGCGCTTGCCGATGGCGTTCCAGGTCCAGACGGTGTTGTCATTGAGCGCCGCCATTTCCATCACCGGCACGGTAATTTCCCCGTGCGGTGAGGTGACCTTGGCCCAGTCGCCGTCCTGCAGCCCGTGCTCGCGCATCAGCTTGGTTGGCACATACAGGGGATTGCGGCCGTGCAGCTGCCGCAGCCAGGCATTCTGGGTGCCCCAGGAGTGGTACATCGCCATCGGACGCTGGGTCAGCGCGTTGACGGTGAAACCCTCGTTGCCTTGCTGATCGGTTTCGTACCAGATCGGCAGCGGGTCCATCACGTCCTTGACGCGCTGGCGCAAATGCTCCGGCGGCTGGCGCTCACCGTTGCCTTCGGCAGCCAGTTGGAACTTTCGCATTGGCTCCACATAGAGCTGGAACAAATAGGGTTGCGGGCTGTCGTAGATGCCCATGCCCACCGCCCAGTCCTGATAGGCCGCGTTCCAGGGTTTGTAATAGTCCGCGCCGTCCGGGATGTGGGCGACGTAGAAGCCGCCGTTTTCGATGTATTTGTCCAGCTGTTCGGGGTTTACTTCGCCGCGGCCTTCCTTGTCTCCGTTCTCGCCGCGGAAACCTGCCAGAGGGCCGATACCTGGCTTGCGCTCGTGGTTGACGATGTAGTCGGCGTAGTCCTTCCACTTGGGCGTCCGGTCCTCATTGGTGAAGTTCGGCAGCTTCATCCGGTTGGCGAGTTGGATCAGGACCGTCTGGAAACCGCGCACGTTGCGGTCCGGCTCGATCACTGGCCAGCGGATGGCATCTGCCGCCGCATCTGCCTCGCAGATCGGGCGGTCCAGCAGCGAGATGCAGTCGTGGCGCTCCAGATAGGTGGTGTCGGGCAGGATCAGGTCCGCAAAGGCCACCATCTCCGACGAGTAGGCATCCGAGTAGATGATATGCGGGATCTTGTAGTCGCCGTTCTCATCCTTGTCGGTCAGCATCTCCATCACACCCTTGGTGTTCATGGAGGAGTTCCACGACATGTTGGCCATATACATGAACAGCGTGTCGATCTTGTAGGGATCGCCCGCGTGCGCGTTGGAAATCACCATATGCATCAAGCCATGGGCCGACATCGGGTTTTCCCAGGTGAAGGCCTTGTCGATCCGGGCCGGGCTGCCGTCTTCCTTCAGGGCCAGGTGCTCGGGTCCGCGGACAAAGCCCAGGTGCGGGCCGTCAAGCGGGGTGTCGGGCGTTGCCTTGCAGTGCGGGGTCGGGTGTGCCTCGACCGGCTTGGGATAGGGCGGTTTGAAGCGGAAGCCGCCGGGGACCTCGACCGTGCCCAGCAGGATCTGCAGCACATGCAGCGCCCGGCAGGTCTGGAAGCCGTTGGCATGCGCCGAGACACCGCGCATCGAGTGCATGGCCACCGGGCGGCCCACCATCTTGGTGTGTTTTTCGCCGCGGAAGTCGGTCCATTCGACATCCAGCTCAAACGCCTCGTCAAAGGCGACGCGGGCCAGCTCACCGGCAATTGCGCGGATACGCTTGGCCGGGATGCCGCATTTCTCGGCGATGGCTTCAGGCGCGTATTCCGCGGAGAGATAGCGTTCGGCCATCAGGTGGAAGACCGGGCGGTGGGTGACGCCGTCTTTCTCGTGGACGGCGGTCAAGTCCGGGCGGACGCCGGGCTGGTCGAAGGGGGTCAGCTTGCCGGATTTGCGGTCAATCACCAGCATCTTGCCATCATCATCACGCAGGAACAGGCCCTTGTCGGGGCCTTCGGTGGCGTTGATCAGCACCGGTGCGTTGGTATAGCGGCTGAGGTAGTCGAGGTCGATCTTGCCAGCCTTCATCAGCACGTGGATCAGCGACAGGATGAACAGGCCGTCGGTGCCAGGGGTGATGCCGACCCAGTCATCCGCAACCGCGTTGTAGCCGGAGCGGATCGGGTTCACACCGATAACCCGCGCGCCGCGCTTCTTGATTTTACCGATGCCCATCTTGATCGGGTTGGAGTCATGGTCCTCCGCCACGCCGAACAGCAGGAACAGCTTGGTGTGGTCCCAGTCGGGCTGGCCGAACTCCCAAAACGCGCCGCCCATGGTGTAGATGCCTGCGGTTGCCATGTTGACCGAGCAGAAGCCGCCATGCGCCGCATAGTTCGGGGTGCCGAAGCTTTGCGCCCAGAAGCTGGTGAAGCTCTGGCTTTGGTCGCGGCCGGTGAAGAAGGCCAGCTGCTCCGGTGCCTCGTGGCGGATCGGCTCCATCCAGCCTACCGCAATTGCCAGCGCCTCGTCCCAGGTGATTTCCTTGAACTGACCCGACCCACGCGGCCCGGTACGCATCATAGGCGCTTTCAACCGCGAGGGGGCGTTGACCTGCATGATCCCGGCTGACCCCTTGGCGCAGAGCACGCCCTTGTTCACCGGATGGTCGCGGTTGCCCTCGATATAGGCGACCTTGCCGTCCTTCATGTGAACATTGATGCCGCAGCGGCAGGCGCACATGTAGCAAGTGGTTTTCCGCACCTCGTCGGATACGGGGGGTGAAGTCTCCACCCGGGGTTGCTGGAATGTCATCTGGCCTCCCTTCTGGTTCCCCTGATCAGGTCAATAGTTCGATCCCCGCCAGGATTAGCCCGGCAATGAACAAAGTTTCGACGATGATCAGGGCAATGGCCGCGCCTCCGACGGCCAGAACCTGTTTCAAATTTGTTTTCATTCCCACCGCCGCAATGGCAGTGAGCAGCAGCCAGCGCGACGACTGGCTGAGGAACTCGGTGACGGCCGGCGGGATCACCCCGAAGGAGTTGATCCCGGCCAGCACGAGGAATGCGATGACAAAGCCCGGCAGGACCGGCGGGCGCTGGCCGTCCTTGGGCAGTTCGGCAAAGGAGCGGATCATCAGCGAGGCCACCAGCACGATCGGCGCCAGCATGGCCACCCGCATCAGCTTGACCAATGTGGCGGTGTCGCCGGTCTGCTCAGATATCGAAAAGCCCGCGCCAACAACCTGTGCCACGTCATGAATGGTGCCGCCCAGGAAAACGCCGGCCTGGATTGAGTTCAGCTCCAGCAGGTTCACCAGGATCGGATAGGCGATCATCGCCACGGTGGACAGCACGGTGACGCCCATCACGGTAAAGATCAGCCGCTCCTCGGAGCGTTCGTCACGAGGCAGGATGGCGCTGATCGCCATCGCTGCAGAAGCACCGCAGATGGCGACCGAGCCGGCGGTCAGAAAGGCGAAGCGCCACTTGTGGCCAAAGAACCGTGCTACGGCGAGGCCGAAGAAGATGGTGGCAATCACGCCGCCCACCACCAGGGCAATCAGGTCCCAGCCCAGGCCCATCATCAGCACCATGGAAACCCGCACGCCCAGCAGCGCCACTCCAAACCGCAGCAGCGAGCGGGCTGAGAAGGCGATGCCGGGAACGGTCTTGCCCTCTTCGCCCAGGAAGCTGACGGCAATCCCCAAGAGCAGCGCAAGCAGCATTGCGGGTGTTGCATAATGCTCGGCCAGGAACTGCGCGGTGATGGCCACAATTACCGAGACCGCCACTCCTGGCAGAAGCAGGCGGAGCTTCTCCTTAAGGGTGCCTGATTGCAGCGATATGACAGCGGATGAGATGGACATGACAGGAAACCTTGGATGCTTTCTTTAGGATTGGCTGCTAACGTGCATTGGCGGGTCCTGTTGGGTGGCTTCGGCGACCGTAAGACGGAACGCCTCAAAATGGGAATAGTGTTCTTGTTGGGTTCTGATTTTTGGAACCATTGTTCAATTTTCCGGTCCTTAACTGCCTTTGGCCTGCAGAATGGTGACGGCGATGATCTGGGTCACATCCTCGGCGCTGCAGCCGCGTGACAGATCGTTGGCGGGTTTTGCCAGCCCCTGCAGCACCGGTCCGATGGCGGAATAGCCGCCCAGCCGCTGGGTGATCTTGTAGCCGATGTTGCCCGCATCCAAGTTGGGGAAGATCATTACGTTGGCCTGGCCCGCGACGCTGGAGCCGGGTGACTTGCGTTCCCCGACCGAGGGGACAAAGGCTGCGTCAAATTGCAGTTCACCGTCCGCCGGCAGGTCAGGATGCGCTTTACGGAACAGGCTCAGGGCCTCGGTCACCTTGTCCACCGCGGGATGCTTGGCGCTGCCGGCGGTGGAGAAGCTGAGAAAGGCGAGTCTCGGGTCCACCCGCAGTAGTGCACGGGCCGATTGGGCCGAGGCGGCGGCGATCGAGACCATCTCGGCAGGGTTGGGATCGATGACCAGCCCGCAATCGGAATAGAGCATGGCCCGGGCGCCCTCAGGCGCGCCTTCCGGCGGGTACATCAGGAAGAAGGAAGAGACCATGCCCGCGTCCGGCGCCATGCCGATCACTTGGATGGCGCTGCGCACCACGTCGCCTGTGGTATGCACGGCGCCGCCGACGGTGCCGGTGGCATGGCCCAGGCGCACCAGCATGGCGGCATAGACCAGCGGAGTTTCGGCAGCGGTGCGAGCCTTTGCTTCATCAACGCCCTTGTGCTTGCGGAGTTCATAATATTCGGCGGCGAAGAAAGTAGTCAGTTCTGAGGTGGACGGATCGTGGATTGCCACGCCGTCACCAGCGCTGGCGCCTTCGGCCTGCAGCGCGGCTTCGACCTCACCCTGCGGGCCGACCAGGATCACATCGGCGATGCCCGCTTGATGCGCGGCCAGGGCGCCTGCCACCACGCGGGGGTCGGTGCCCTCGCTCAGCGCAACAACGGGGCGAGCGGCCGGGGCTTCGGCCTTCAGCAGTTCGAGCGGGGACAAGGTCTGGGTCACGGGTGTGCGTCCTGTAGCAGCGGTTTCGGGGCAGGGCCGGGCGGTCAGAGCGCCAGCCTTGCGATATTGATCAGCGACAGCGCGGTCAGCATCAGAACCACCGCGCGGCGGAACAGCGCTTGCGAGACCGCCTGGAAACTATGGGACCCGGCCCAGATGCCGAGGCCCAGAATGGGAAAGGCCAGCAGGATGCCGGTCAGGGTTTCCGGACCGACCAGCCCGTTTGCCGCCATAACCGGAAGCGCCATCACGTCGATGCCGGTCAGGAATACGATCATCGTGGCGCGGAACACTGCAGGCGGCACCGGCTGCGCAGTCAGGAAGGCCGCCACCGGCAGGCCGCCGACACCGGCGCTGTTGGCGATGCCTGCAATGGCACCCACACCCACATTCCCGTTGCGCCCGACAGGGCGTTCCAGCTGCCAGCCGCTGAGCAGAACCAGGCTCAAAACCAGGATCAGACTCGAGATCGCCAGCCGCGCCTCCTGTTCGCCCAGCCGCGCCATGATGGCAATGGCGGGAACAGTGGCAATGGCGGCGCCTGCCAGCAGGGCAATTGCCCGGCGCCAGTCGATATGCGGGCGGATGTCTCGCGCCTGAAAGGCGGTCATGGCGATTTCGCAGGAAAACACCACGGGTATCAGCGGCAGCGGATTGGTAGTGAGTGCTGCCAGAATGATAAAGATCGCGGAAAACCCGAAGCCGGAAAAGCCCCGGATAACGGCCGCCGCGAATAACGCGGCGGCCAGATAGAGCCCCTGGCCCATAGAGAGGTCAAAGGGCAGGGGCATCAGGTTCAGACTTTCTGCGGACGCATGTCGTCCTTGCTGATGCCTGCAACCTGAACCGGTTTCTTCATCGCGTCGCGGCGGAAGGGCTCACCCAGTTCCTGGTTGATCATGGCTTCGATCAGGGTGGTGATGCCTTTCTTCTGGTCTTCGCAGGCCTGGCGCAGCGCCTCGGTCAGCTCGTCCTGGTTGCGGGCCACAACACCTTTCAGGCCGCAAGCCTGAGCGATGCCGGCATAAGACACCTGGGTGTCCAGCTCGGTGCCGACAAAGTTGTCGTCGAACCACAGGGTGGAGTTCCGCTTTTCTGCGCCCCACTGGTAGTTGCGGAAGACAACTTGGGTGATCGCCGGCCATTCCTCGCGACCGATCGCGGTCAGTTCGGTCACCGCAATACCAAATGCGCCGTCGCCTGAGAAGCCGACAACCGGAACGTCCGGGCAGCCGATTTTCGCGCCGACAACCGCTGGCAGGCCGTAGCCGCAGGGGCCGAACAGGCCGGGAGCCAGATACTTGCGGCCTTCCTCGAAGGACGGATAGGCGTTGCCGATGGCGCAGTTGTTGCCGATGTCGGAGGAGATGATCGCATCCTTCGGCAGGCCGGCCTGGATCGCACGCCATGCGCGGCGCGGGCTGAGCCAGTCAGGCTTGGCGGCGCGGGCGCGTTCGTTCCAGGTGGTGCCGGGATCGTCCTGCTCGTGATCCATCGACGACAATTCCTGCGCCCAGGAGGACTTGGTGTGCGCGATCAGAGCCTTACGCTCGTCGCGGCCCTCGTCGCCCGCGGTGGCGGAGAGTTTCTCCAGGATGGTGTCAGCAACCTGCTTGGCGTCGCCGACGATGCCGACGGTGACTTTCTTGGTCAGGCCGATGCGGTCCGGGTTGATGTCAACTTGGATGATCTTCGCGTCGGTCGGCCAGTAGTCGATGCCGTAGCCCGGCAGGGTGGAGAACGGGTTCAGGCGGGTGCCCAGGGCCAGAACGACGTCTGCTTTGGAGATCAGTTCCATGCCGGCCTTGGAGCCGTTGTAGCCCAGCGGGCCTGCAAACAGCGGGTGCGAGCCGGGGAAGGCGTCGTTGTGCTGATAGCCAACGCAAACCGGAGCGTCCAGCCGCTCGGCCAGAGCGATTGAGGACGGGATCGCGCCGCCGATGACAACGCCTGCACCGTTCAGGATGACCGGGAATTTGGCGTTCGACAGCAGTTCTGCTGCTTCGTTCACCGCGTCGGTACCGCCCGCGGGGCGCTCGAAGTCAACCACGGCGGGCAGATCAATGTCGACCACTTGGGTGAAGTAGTCACGCGGCACGTTAATCTGGGCCGGAGCGGAGTTGCGCTTTGCCTGCATGATCACGCGGTTCAGCACTTCCGCCATGCGGGACGGGTCACGCACTTCTTCCTGGTAGCACACGCAGTCTGCGAACATGCGCATCTGTTCCATTTCCTGGAAGCCGCCCTGACCCATGGTCTTGTTTGCCGCCTGCGGGGTGACCAGCAGCAGCGGGGTGTGGTTCCAGTAGGCGGTTTTCACTGCGGTAACGAAATTGGTGATGCCGGGGCCGTTCTGCGCGATCATCATCGACATCTTGCCGGTTGCGCGGGTGTAGCCGTCCGCCATCATGCCGCCGGAGCCTTCGTGGGCGCAATCCCAGAAGGTGATGCCCGCCGGCTCGAAGATGTCGGAGATCGGCATCATCGCCGAGCCGATAATACCAAAGGCATGCTCGATGCCGTGCATCTGAAGCACTTTCACAAAGGCTTCTTCGGTGGTCATTTTCATGGGTTTGCTCCTGAGTGAGACGCATATTCCGCCCGGGCCAGAATGCCGGGAATTGACTCTGGTTTAGGGGGCAGCGGGGGGCTGGGTTAGGGCCAGTTGTTTCGCTGGGGTAAGTCCAAAACTGGACTCATGAAAATAGCCGGACGGGTTTTTCATATAGGGTTCAGCCGGTCATGCCGGGTGGGAACCCAAAATGATCACGTTCCGCTTGCTGATACAAATCGTATCAATTTTCCGGTTGATGGGCCTTTGAACCAGGAGAATTTGTCAGCGCTGTTTAAGCGCTTGGGCCAGCAAGGCCAAACCGGGCTCGATTCGGGTTGCGGGAATCGAGGAATATCCAAGCCGGTAGAAATTCAGCTTCCGGTGTTCGGCGGCAAAGAAGGGCGCACCTGGTTCGATGATCACGCTTTTCTCCCGCAGCTGCTCGGCCACCGCTGTTGCATCGACGTTCTCGGGCGCCTGCATCCACAGAGCTGAACCGCCAAAGCTGCCGACCCCGGCAATGGTCAGGTCGTGTTTGCGGATAGCATCCTCGATCACGGCGCGGCGGTCGTGCAGAACCTTGGCGATGCGGCGGATCTGGGCATCGTAATGGCCGAGCGAGAGGAAATAGGCGACGGTGCGCTGAACATGGCCTGGGGGGTGCCGAAGCACGCTGGCGCGCAAAGCGCGGGCCTGCCGGATGAAGGGTTCCGAGCCGACCAGATAGCCAAGACGCAGCCCTGGAAACAGCGACTTGGAGAAGCTTCCAGCATAGATTACCCGCCCTTCTGTATCGAGGGACTTGAGGGAAGGCGAGGGCGCGCCAAGGAATGACATCTCGAACTCGTAGTCGTCCTCGACAATCACGGCGTCGATGTCGCTGGCGCGCCGCAGCAGTTCCTTGCGCCGCTCCATCGGCATTGTGAAGGTGGTGGGGCTCTGGTGGCTGGGGGTGCAGAAGATGACGTTTGTATCGTCGGGAATATCTCCGGGCGGCAGGCCGCGCTCATCCACAGGGATGCAGTCAATTTGGCAGCGGGTCTGCACAACCTGATCGCGCAGGGTGTAGTACGCCGGGTCTTCCACTGCCGCCCTTCGCCCGCGGTTCAGCAGCAACTGGCACGTGATCCACAGTGCGTTCTGGGCGCCGAGCGTGATAAGAATTTCTTCTGGCCGCGCCGTAATACCGCGCCGCGGCAGAGTGTGGCGGGCAATGTATTCGATCAGGAGAGGGTCGTCCTGGTCGAAGTAGTCATTGGCCAGGGCGGAGAAATCCTTCTGCCCCAGCGCACGCAGCGCGCACAGCCGCCAGTTGGCATGGTCGAACAGCGAGGCATCGGCCTGGCCGTAGATGAACGGATAGCGGTAGTCGCGCCAGTCCTGCGGTTTGCGCGGGGTGTCGCCGCCGGTAAAGCTGCGCGCCATAACCTTGCCCCAGTCCACCGTATCGCCGGATTTCTGCTGCGGAGTATAGGAAGGTGGCACCGGTGCGTTGTCAGAGACAAAATACCCCGACCGCCCGCGCGAGGTGAGATAGTCGTTTGCCAGCAGCTCTGTGTAGGCCAGCGTCACGGTGATCCGGCTGATGCCCAGATGCGCGGCCAGCTTGCGAGAGGACGGTAGCTTCTCCCCGACCCGGAAGCGGCCCGAAAGAATGCCCTCTGCGATCATTTCCTGGATTTGCGCCTGCAGGGTGCCCTGAGCGTCGGGGTTGAGGAAGAAGGTGTCAACGGAGATGGCCATGCGGGACACCTTAAGGTGGACTTAAATGGGGTGCAATCTGGACTTAGGGCCAGTTTGGAGGAATCTGCATCTTGCTTTGGCCAGCGCGTGGTGCAAGCGTGCCGCCATGTTTAAAGTCGTTGGTCATCTGGCCCTCGTTGTATTCTTGACTCTTTTTACGCAGCTGGGCGGCATAGCCTGGCTTGCATCGCTCATGTTCTGGCGCAGGCTGCTGGCGTTTCTGATTCTCTATGCGGGTCTCAGCCTGGCTGCGATTTGGGTTGCGCCGCATTCCGGGCGGGTTGCCCTCAGTTGCTGGGAACGCGGGCCGCTGCAGATGCAATCTTGGTTCTATTGCGCGTTGAACCGGAACTACGTGACGCCGGAACTCGCAAATGTCTTGCAGGAAACGGCGGGTGCCGTGGACACGGCATATCCCGGCACCGTCACGCAGGTGCTCGACGCCAATTTCCCGTTCCTTGCAACTTTCCCGCTGCTGCCTCACCTGTCTCACCATGATGGCCGAAAGGCGGATCTTGCGTTTTACTATGCAGGTGCAAAGGGTTATAGCCCCAAGGCAACCCGATCTCCCATCGGCTATTTTGCCTTTGAGCAGGGGCCGACGGTATGCCATGACAACTGGCTGACACTCCGCTGGGATTTGCAGGTGTTGCAGCCCTTGTGGCGGGACTTGGAAGTTGATGCGGACCGTACCCGCCATTTGCTGCAGTTTCTGGAAGCAGACAGCCGGGTTGGGAAGATCTTTTTGGAGCCGCATCTGCAGAGCCGGCTGGGGCTGCGCCCGAGCAAGTTGAGGTTTCAAGGCTGCAGGGCAGCGCGACACGACGATCACATCCACTTGCAGCTCTAGACCTCGTCCCGAGAGCCACGCTCTTGAAAAACGCTAAAAAAACTATAAAACTAGTTTTATCGAATCAATTGGAGCTGACATCATGCAATGGGAAGAAGCCGCACAGGGCTTTGCCGCGATGGGATCGGAGGCACGGCTGCAGGTGCTGCGCTGCCTGATCCGGGCGGGTGAGGCCGGGCTGACGGTTGGGGACATCCAGGAGCGCACCGGCATCGCGCCCTCGACCCTGGCGCATCATTTGAAATTCCTCACCGGCGCCGGTGTGGTGGCGCAGGAACGCGTGGGGCGTTCGACGATCAGCCGCGCCGAATTCACCCGGTTGGAGGCATTGGCCGGCTTCATTCTTCAGGAATGCTGCGCGGATGCAGGCAAGAAGGCGGCAAACGATGGCTGAATTGACACAAGACCCCGGCAAGGCAAGAACGCTTGGCAGCTGGCTGAAGACACCCTGGGCGCTGAGCCTTGCCCTTCTGACGGGCGCTGCCGTTCTTGACCCGGGCAATTTCCGCGCTGTCGTGGAATTCACCCTGTCAGCGCTGGGCAGTACCGCGCGCTACATATTGTTTGCGGTCCTGCTGCTGGCCTATCTGAAAGCGACAGGGGCCGAGACAATGGTGGCGCGTGCCTTCGAGGGGCGCGAGACGCGGATGATTTTGCTGGCAGCGCTGTTCGGCGGGCTGGCGCCGTTCTGCTCCTGCGAGGTGATTCCGTTCATTGCCGGCCTCCTGGCGCTTGGCGCGCCGCTGTCGGCGGTGATGGCCTTCTGGCTGTCCTCGCCGCTGATCGACCCGCCGACGCTTTTGATCACCGCGGGCGCGCTGGGCTGGCCCTTTGCCATCGGGAAGGCGGTGACTGCGGTGGCGCTGGGGCTGTTCGGCGGCTTTGCCATCAAACTGCTGCGGGGGCAGGGCGTGTTTGCCAATCCGCTGCGCAAGCACGAAAACAAAAGCTGCTGCGGCTGCGGCGGGCCGAAGCTGGACGCCAAGCCGAACTGGCGCTTCTGGACCGAATCCGAACGCCGCCAGAAGTTCCGCGAGGAGTTTGTCTCCAACGGCTTGTTCCTGCTGAAATGGCTGGCACTGGCCTATGTGCTGGAATCGCTTCTGGTCCATTACGTACCGGCCGATGTGATCGCCGGTCTGGTGGGCGGCGAGGGTGTGCTGCCGATTGCCACAGCGGCGCTGGTCGGGATGCCAGCTTACCTCAACTCCTATGTCGCGCCGCCGCTGCTGGCGGGGTTGATGGAGCAGGGGATGAGTGCAGGTGCGGCCATGGCCTTCATGGTGGCTGGCGCGGTCAGCTCGGTTCCTGCAATGGCGGCGGTCTGGTCTTTGGTGAAGCCAAAAGTCTTTGCGGCTTACCTGGGACTTGGGGTGAGCGGCGCGGTCCTGTCGGGCATCCTGTTCCAGCTGATCTGAAGCGCAAGCCAAGCGCATCTCAAGCGGGGCCGCATATCCGGCCCCGTATTATGATTCCGGGGTACCGTTCAGGGGACCTCCTCGCCCACGGCATGGTAGGCCTGAATGAGGCTTGGCGAATCTTTGCATTCGGTTCGGGGCAGGTCATCATGGATATCCAGCCAAGGCATCCTGCTTTCGACGCCGAGGTGGTAGGTGGGTGGAAAATCCTGCGGGTTGTCCAGGGAGGCTGTGAAAATCATCGTCCATTCTGTCCATTGTCCGACAAGCCCCTGATAAAGCAGCGCGGTTCCGCAGTTTTCGCAGAACCCGCGCTGTGCAATCTTGGAGGGCTGGTAGAATTTCGGTTGTCCCTTGGTGAATTCCACGGCGCTTGCGGGATAGGTCGTGCCGCCGAGAACCGGTGCCCCCGAGAATTTCTGGCACATCCGGCAATGGCAGAGCATGGATCCGAGCTCCTTTTCGGTCACCCGGTACCGCACCGCGCCGCACATGCAGCCGCCGGTTGCCTCTGTCCGCGGCTCGCTTGGCATGTCGACAAACGGCCGGAACTGGACATTTGCGGGAGCAGATCCGCCTGGCACACTTGTGTGCCAGATATGAACCCCGCGAGAGATGTTCTTGAACTTATGCGCGCCGAGATCGGCAAGGGAAACAGGGGGCGGGTCCGGCAACAGATCCTTGATGACTTGCGAGACTGCGATGCCGCCCGGCTCCGTGACGCCAAGCATCCGGGCCGCAATATTGATCCCGTCGCCGAATGCTTCGCTGTCACCAATAAGGATCTCGCCAAGGTTCAGACTGATCCGCATCTGGATGCGCTGGTCTTCGGGCAAACCTTGATTGCGTTTGATCAGACCTTCCTGCAACCTGACAGCCCATTCCAGTGCCTTGGCAGCGCTTGCGAACTCGATCAGATACCCGTCGCCGAGCGTGTTCAGCATCCGGCCCTGAAACTGGCCTGTCAGCGGATCGATCAGGGCAAAGCGGCATTCCTACAGCCTTTGAACTGTCTCGGATTGGTGCTGGCCCATGAGGCGGCTGAAACCGGCCACATCTGCAAAGGCAATCACGCTGGTACGGCTTTCCAGGCTACTGTCAGTCATGGGTTCCCCCTTTCCCGCAGTGAATGCTTTCAGGTTAGACACGGATGAGGATCATGTCCAACCCGGTCAAACCCTTCCGTTCCGGTCCGGGCAGGCGGATCCGTCCGTAAAGAAAAACGCCCCGGAATTTCCGGGGCGCAGTTTGTTCGTCCAACAGGGAGAGATGTCAGCCGAAAACCTTGGTCAGGGCCTTGTCGACCGCATCGCAGATCAGGTCGATGTCGTCCGCAGTGGCGATCAGCGCCGGGCTGAAGCACAGGGTGTTGTTGCGGCCGGGCAGCGAGCGGTTTGTGACGCCGATGATCACGCCCTGCGCGCCGCATTCCGCGACAACCTGCTGCGCCAGTTTCTCGTCCACTGGCTCCTTGGTCTCGCGGTCCTGCACCAGCTCGGCGCCCAGGAACAGGCCCTTGCCGCGCACGTCGCCGATCACGGCGTGCTTTTCCTGCAGCGCGCGCAGGTTGTTCAGCATCCGCTCACCCATGGCAATGCAGTTGTCCAGCAGGTTCTCGTCCTCGATGATCTGCATGTTGACCAGTGCCGCAGCGGGACCAGCGGTGCAGCCGCCGAAGGTGGAGATGTCGCGGAAGTAGTTCAGCGGGTCGGAGGTGTCGTCCTTGAACATTTCAAAGACTTCCTCGGTGGTGACCATGCAGGCAATCGCCGCGTAACCGGAGGCAACGCCTTTGGCCATGGTCACGAAGTCCGGCTTGATGCCGTACTGCTGGTAGCCGAACCACTTGCCGGTGCGGCCGACGCCGCAGACTACTTCGTCGATGTGCAGCAGCACGTCGTACTTCTTGCAGATTTCCTGCACCCGCTCCCAGTAGCCTTCCGGCGCTTCGATCACGCCGCCGCCTGCGGTCACCGGCTCCAGGCACAGCGCGCCCACGGTTTCCGGACCTTCGCGCAGGATCACTTCCTCGATCTTGTCTGCGGCTGCGATGCCGAACTCGCGGCCGGACAGATGTTCCAGGCCCAGCTCATGCTTGCGGTATTCCATGCAGTGCGGAACGCGGACAAAGTCCGGCGCAAACGGGCCGTACTGCGCGTTGCGTTCGTCCTGGCCGCCGGCCGACATGGTTGCCAGGGTGGAGCCGTGGTAGTCGCGGTCGCGGTACAGGATCTTGGTTTTCTTCCCGCCGTATTTCTTGTGGGCGATCTGCCGGATCATCTTGAAGGCCTTCTCGTTGGCCTCCGATCCGGAGTTGGTGTAGTAAACGCGGGTCATGCCCGGCATCTTGGAGATCAGCTTCTCGGCGAACAGCGCGCCCGGAATGGAGCCCGCGGAGTTGGCGAAATAGCAGACCTTCATCAGCTGGTCGTAAACGGCCTTGCAGATGTTTTCGCGGCCATAGCCGACGTTGACGGTCCAGACCCCGCCGGAAACAGCATCCAGGAACTCCTTGCCGTTCTGATCCCAGACGCGCATACCCTTGCCCTCGACAATGATGCGCGGGTCGGAGGATTCCAGCGCCTTGTGCTGGAACAGGTGGTGCCACATGTGGGCCTTGTCGGCCTCCACCACTCGGGAGAGATCGTTTTCGTTGAACGTGCCGTCCATGACATGTCCTTTCGGCGTTAGAAGTGAATCGGGCTGCCCGGAACCCTACAGGGCTTCTGAGGCGTATTATGTACCAGAAACGTCAGTTTCGGGGAATTCGTTAGGGCCAAAGTATGTGCTTGCTTAGGTCCAGAAGCTGGATGCCCGGGTCCGTGGGCAGAGCGCTGCCAGGCCGGGTCGAGGTAAAACAAATGTTCTGAGATTGGCGGCTTGAGAGCGTATGTCCCGTGAGGGCAAGCTGCTCAGGTGTTCCAAGCACGAGTCGCGGCAGCGCAAGCGGCATAGGAGGAGACCGGTGGCAGAGTACAGTTTGATGGTGGCACCCAATGGGGCTCGGCGGGGGCGCGGGGATCACCCGCAGCTGCCGGTGACGTCGCGGCAGACGGCGGAAACCGCAGCGGCCTGTTTTGCTGCAGGGGCCCATGCGCTGCACCTGCATGTGCGCGATGATGAGGGGCGGCATTCGCTGGATGCGGGCCGCTACTGCGAAGCCCTTGATGCGGTGCGGGAAAGCGCGCCGGCGATGGCAGTGCAGATCACCACGGAAAGCGCGGGCCTCTACGATGTGGCCGCCCAGTTCGCCTGTCTGGAGGCGCTGCGCCCGGCGGCGGCCTCTGTCTCGGTGCGGGAAATGGCACGGGACGCGGACCTGGCCGCGCGCGCCTATGCCCTGTGCGCGGAAGCAGGCACGCAGGTGCAGCATATCCTGTACGGTCCGGACTGCATTGCCCAACTGCGCGCCTGGTATCAGGACGGCACCGTTCCGGGCGCCATGCGCGATGCGATCATTGTTCTGGGCAAGTACAATCCGCCGGTTCTGGCCCGGCCCGAGGGACTCACCGTCTTCCGGGACGCCGCGGCGGATCTGCACCTCAACTGGGCCGTCTGCGCTTTCGGGCGGCATGAACAGGCCTGCCTGCTGGCGGCGGTTGCCGCCGGAGGGGATGCGCGAATCGGATTTGAGAATAACATCGAAACACCGGAAGGCGGGCTGCTGGCAGATAATGCAGCTTCGGTTGCCGCCTTCGTTCAGGCCGCAAAGGCCCAGGGCCATACGCTCAAGGAGTGCTGATCATGAGTCATGTCTTTCCCCGCCACACCAAAGCCAGCCTGCCCACCGCTGTTGCCGGTGACGGCTGCTACTTGATCGATGCGGACGGCAAGCGCTATTTCGACGGCTCCGGCGGTGCGGCGGTCTCCTGCCTGGGCCATTCCGACGCCGATGTGATCAAGGCGGTGCAGGAGCAGGTCGGCAAGCTGGCCTTTGCCCATACCGGTTTCCTCACCTCGGAACCGGCGGAAGAACTGGCGGACTTGCTGGTGGCCAACGCGCCGGGGGATATTGACCGGGTCTATTTCGTTTCCGGCGGGTCGGAGGCCACCGAGGCCGCGATCAAGCTCGCCCGCCAGTACCACCTGGAGCGCGGCGAGCCGCAGCGCCGCCATATCATCGCCCGCAAGCAGAGCTACCACGGCAACACCCTTGGCGCGCTGGCGGCAGGCGGCAATGAATGGCGCCGCACCCAGTTCGCACCGTTGCTGATCGACATCTCCCATATCTCGCCCTGCTACGAATACATCGGCCGGGCAGAGGGCGAGAGCACCTATGACTACGGCCAGCGGGTGGCAAATGAGCTGGAGGCGGAAATCCTCCGCCTCGGCCCCGAGACCGTGATGGCTTTCATGGCGGAGCCTGTGGTCGGCGCCACCTCCGGCGCGGTTCCGGCGGTTGAGGGTTATTTCAAACGCATCCGCGAGATCTGCGACCAATACGGTGTGCTGCTGATCTTGGACGAGGTGATGTGCGGCATGGGCCGCACCGGGCATCTGTTTGCCTGCGAGGCGGACGGTATCGCGCCGGATATCCTCTGCATCGCCAAGGGATTGGGCGCCGGCTACCAGCCAATCGGCGCAATGCTCTGCACCCGGCAGATCTATGAGGCGATCGAGCACGGCTCCGGCTTTTTCCAGCATGGCCACACCTACATCGGCCACCCGGTGGCGACCGCTGCCGGCCTGGCCGTGGTCAAGGCGATGCTGGAACGCGGCCTGGTGCAGCGCTGCGCTCAGATGGGGGAGAAGCTGCAGGCGGCGCTGGAGGACCGTTTCGGCCAGCATCCCAATGTGGGCGATATCCGCGGCCGCGGGCTGTTCCGCGGGGTGGAGCTGGTGGCTGACCGCGACACCAAGGAACCGTTTGATCCGGCGCTTGGGCTTGCCGGGCGGATCAAGAAGGCAGCCTTCCAGGCCGGGCTGATCTGCTACCCGATGTCGGGCACTCGCGACGGCCAGAACGGCGACCACATCCTGCTGGCACCGCCCTTCATCATAACCGATGAGCAGATCACCGAGGTGGTGGACAAGCTGGAAACCGCGATCACCCAGTGCTTGCCGCAGGCATAAGCTGTTTGAAGAAACGACTCACCGCCCGGCTGCACGCCGGGCTCTGCCCTCAGCGGAATTCGCTGCCGGTAAGGCTAAGCTGCTCCAGAATGCTGGCGTAGTTCTCAACCCCTTGCGCGCCGGTCACCAGGTGGCGGCCATTGAACACCATGGCAGGCACGCCGCGGATGCCTTGCTGCATCCAGAACGCCTCGCGCCGGCGCACGTTGTCCGCGTGTTTGCCGCTCTCCAGGGCCGCACGCGCGCCGGCGCCGTCCAGGCCGAGGCTTTCGGCGGTCTCTACCAGCACCTCCGGATCCGAGACATTCTTGCCATTGGTGAAATACGCGCTCAGTAGTGCCTGTTTCATTTCGTGGCACTTGCCGTGCTCTTCTGCCCATTCGATCAGCTGATGCGCCTGAAAGGTGTTGTAGATCCGCATGCCTTCAAAGAAGCGGAAGGAGAACCCTAGCGCTTCACCAATTTCTGTCAGCTGCGCCCGCACCTGGGTGGACTGCTCTTCGGTGCTGCCGTATTTCGCGGCCAGATGCTCGCGCAGATCCTCGCCTTCGAACGCCATATCCGGGTTCAGCTCAAACGGCTGCCAGTGGATGTCCAACGCCACCCCGGCGCGGCGGGCGGCAAAAGCCAACTGGTTGTAACCGACCGCACACCACGGGCAGACAACGTCTGAGATGATATCAACCCGAAGGGCTGGATGGGGTTCTGTTGCTGGCATTCGGCTGGTCCTTGGCGGTGCAGTGCTTTGTAAACAAATGGGAACCGCAAGTAGGTAAAGCAACCGCTTTAACCTTCAAAGAAAGCAGGGCAGGCTTAGCCCGCCACAATCGTTTGCCTGACGTTTTTCATTGACGAGGCCGGTGATGGCTTCACTGTTGGAAGAAGCTACTTTTGGAGCCAAATAGAGGTTCTCGAATGACCATGACCGCGGATTGCCTCTCTGCATTTCCCCGTGCGTCCCTGCTGGCACAGCCGACCCCGCTGGAACGGCTGGACCGGTTGTCGCAGGAATTGGATATCGATCTTTGGATCAAGCGCGACGATCTGACAGGGCTCAGTTTCGGCGGCAATAAAACACGTCAGCTGGAGTTCTACCTGGGGGCTGCGCTTGCGGCAGGAGCGGACACCATCCTGATCACCGGTGCTGTGCAGTCGAATTTTACCCGCACCGCTGCTGCCGCTGCTTCGAAGCTTGGGCTGCACGCCATTCTTCAGCGTGAAGAGCGGGTGCCGGGAATGGGCACGCTCTATTACAGCTCAGGCAATATCTTCCTGTCGGATATTCTGGGAGCAGAAAGCGCCGGCTACCCGGAGGGCGAGGATGAAGCCGGAGCTGACGCAGCCCTGAAAGCGCGGGCAGAAGAATTGCGAAAGGCAGGCCGCGAGCCTTACATCATACCGCTTGGCCTGGGGCATCCGCCGCTGGGTGCGTTGGGGTATGTTCTGGGAGGGGCGGAGGTTGCGGCACAGATTGGCGGCTTTGATGCGGCGGTGGTGCCGTCGGGCAGCGGAGCAACTCATGCCGGTTTCCTGACTGGGGTACGCCGTGCTGGCATCACCGCACCTGTTTTCGGAATCTGCGTCCGCAGAAATGCGCAGCTGCAAAAGGACAGGCTCGAACAGGTAACGGACGATCTGGCGGATCTGATCAACATTCCGCGCCCATTCGCCAGCGGAGATATCCATACCTGGGACGGTGCGCTGGCCCCCGGGTACGGCCGGGCAGGACCAACGACACGCGCCGCGCTGCAGCGCATGGCAAGGACGGAGGGGATCCTGCTGGACCCGGTTTATTCCGCTAAGACGTTAGCAGGGCTTCTGGGCTTGCTGGACGCGGGATCTATCTGCAAAGGCCAGAAAGTGTTGCTACTTCACACAGGCGGGCTGCCGGCGTTGTTTGCCTACCAGGCCGAGCTGGGATTCGGCCACGGCGGCGGCGCAAGCTGACTCCGCGCCGCATAACTGCTGCCGGTGCCAAAGTATTCAGGTCTTGCCAAGCCTGGCTGCCTCGCTTGCCAGATTTTTGATTGCGTTCCAGTTTCGGGATTGGACGAGGTTCTTGGGTGCGGTCCAGCTGCCGCCTGCGCAGACCACGTTGGGCAGGCTGAGGTAGCTTTCGGCGTTTTGCGGGGTGATGCCGCCGGTGGGGCAGAAGGAGATCTGCGGCAAGGGCGCGCCGATCGCTTTCAGCGCCGGGGCGCCGCCGGAGGCTTCGGCCGGGAAGAACTTCTGCATGCCGTAGCCGCGGGCCAGCAGCCGCATCGCCTCGCTGGCGGTGGCGGCCCCGGGCAGGAGCGGCAGGCCGATGGCTTCGCAGGCCTCCAGCAGCGCATCCGTGGCGCCCGGCGAGACGCCGAACCGGGCGCCGGCCGCCTTGGCGGCCTCGGCGTCCCTTGGGGTGATCAGCGTGCCGGCCCCGACCACGCCGCCCTTGACCTGCGCCATTTCGCGGATCACGTCGAGCGCCGCGCCGGTGCGCAGGGTGACTTCCAAAGCAGGCAGGCCGCCCGCCACCAGCGCTTCGGCCAGGGGACGGGCGTGGGCCGCGTCCTCCACCACCAGCACCGGCATCAC
>NZ_JBFCVS010000049.1:0-4487 GCF_040704725.1 Leisingera sp. JC11 | reverse complement strand
TCTTTGCGTTCAGCATATCTTCGATTGTGCGCCGTTCACGCAAATCCAGCTCCGTATGGGCCATCTTCCATTCTCCTTGCTTTCCAGCAAGATAGGGAATTTGTCGCAACCCAGTTTAGAATGTGCCGGGGTAGATCCACTTCAGCGCATAATTGTCGAGCTTCCGGGCCAAGGTCTCGCGCCCGGCCAGCTTGAGTTTGCGCAGCACCACGTTGAAGACGATGATCGCACCGGTGGCGAGGAACATCCATTGCAGGATGAAATCGAGAAAAGTCAGGTATCCCAGCTTGGGCAGGTCCGCCGAAATCGCCCAGTTGAAGGCCACAAAGACCAGCAGGTTCGCCCCCGAAATCTCGATCCGCTTCCGGTACTCGTCGAGGAAAAAGACCGACCAGCTTACCGTGATCAGGACGAGCATGGGGAGAAACACCCGGATCAGGTAATAGGTGATGTGCCTTTTGCCCTCGAAAACCAGCGTGATCTGGTCGCTCTCATGGCCTGAAATCCCTTCGGCATTGGTCTGGACCAGGTGTGCGTTTCCAAGAATCCACTCTTCCTCGCCCAGCATGCCCCCCAGCCCGGAATATTCGTTCAGCGGATAGTAGTTCACGTATGCCGAAGGCAGTACTGAGGCGACTTCGAACTGGAACCGCTGGGTGTCGAAAGGATATTTCCTGAAATTGAAATGCGGGGCCTGAAGCGTCAGCGAGGATTTTTCGACATAGACCACACTGCCGTCTGAGCGCACGCCGGCCGCGGACTGGTGAATCCAGCGGTTGGATTGCTGGTTCATGATGACGAACACCGGGACGACCGCGCCGGCAGACTTGGCAAAGTCCGCCAGCGCATCGGGTTGGAAGATGCGGACATCGCGCCCGAATTCCTCGGCATCGAAAGCCAGCGCCGGGTCCGTCCACTCGGCCCGGATGACCGCGACGGCGCTATAGTTCTCGGCTTTCTGATCGACGTTGACAATCTGGTCGATCTTGATGCCGATGCCCACTTCCAGCGGGGTATCCAGCTGTCCGGTCAAACCTTCCAGACCGCCCGAAAGCTCCGCCCGGGCCCAGGTCGGCCAGGCAAGGCAGGCCAAACCCAGCAGGATCAGACCCCAAAAGCGGCCGAGAGGCCGAAAGATACCTGAAAACACCATACTCAAACTGCCGATTCACAAGGTGAAGCCGCGAAGCCCGGCCGGCAGGGGCTTCGCGGCAATGCTGTCACTCTGCCCAGCTTAGCGCGCTCAGGTCGATGGCGGCAGTGGGCGCGTTTGCCCACAGCCCCTGCAGCCCGGCCTTGGCCACCCCCAGCTTGGCCAGCTGGAACAGGTAGCCGTTCACGTAATCCGCCGCGATCATTTCCTGCGCCGCCTGCAGGAGTGCGGTGCGGGCCTCCGGGCCGGTGGTGGCGTTCAGCTTGGCCATCAGTTCCTGAAAGGCTTTGCTGTCATACTGGAAGTAATACTCAGGCCGGGCATAGATGCCGATATCCATCGGCTCGGTATGGCTGACGATGGTCAGGCCAAAGCTCTTGCCGCGGAACACGCTTTCCAGCCACTGGGCCCATTCCACGTTGATGATCTCGGCCTTGATCCCCACCGCGGCCAGCTGTGCCGCAACGATCTCGCCGCCGCGCCGGGCATAGGAGGGCGGCGGCAGGTGCAGGGTGGTCTCGAACCCGTCCGGGAAGCCTGCTTCCGCCAGCAGCGCCTTGGCCTGCTCCGGATCATGGGCGGAATTGCCGGTCAGGTCCTTGTAGGCCGGGTTGTGCGGCGCAAAATGGGTGCCGATCGGGGTGCCGTAGCCGAACATGGCGCCGTCGATGATCGCCTGCCGGTCGATGGCATGGGCCACGGCCTGCCGCACCCGGATGTCGTCGAACGGCGGCTGCTTGTTGTTGGTGGACAGGATCGTCTCGCCCTCGGTCGATCCCACCAGCACCTGGAACCGCGGGTCAGCCTCGAACTGCGGCAGGTTTTCCGGCGCCGGGAAGTTGTCGAAGGCGTCGATATCCTCTGCCATCATTGCGGCGAACGCAGCGGTCGGGTCGGAGATGAACTTGAAGGTGGCCGAAGCCAGGGGCGGCTGATCGCCCCAGTAATCCGGGTTGCGCGCCAGCGTGATGCGGTCGCCCTGCACCCACTCCTGGAAGGTATAGGCGCCGGTGCCGACCGGTTTGGTCTTGATGTTATCGATGCTCTCCGGCGCCACGATCACCGCATCGCCCCAGGCCAGGTTGAACAGCAGGCTGCCGTTCGGCGCCTCCAGCGTGATCTGCACGGTCTGCGGGTCCACCGCATCCACGGCGGTGATCCCCTCGAACAGCGCTTTCTGCGCATTGGTGCTGTCCTCGGCGCGGGCGCGGTCGAGCGAGAATTTCACATCCTCCGCATCCATCGCGCTGCCGTCGTGGAAGGTGACGCCCTCACGCAGCTTGAAGGTATAGACCGTGCCGTCTTCGGAGATTTCCCAGCTTTCCGCCAGCCCCGGCACCACCGACCCGTCGCCCATGAAGCGCGTGAGCCCCTCGAAGACATTGCTGTAAACCACCGAGTCGATGGCCTGCGCCGCGGCACTGGTCGGGTCCAGATGCGGCGGTTCCAGCTGCAGTCCGATAGTGACGCTGTCCTTGGCCCAGGCGCCGCCCGCCACCAGTGCCAGCGCGGAACTGGCGGCAAAGACAAAGGATCTGAAACCCATCTGAAATCTCCCTGTGTGCAATATGCGGGCCTGAAAACGGCGCCTATTGGAAACGAGTTTCCCTGTTTCCCGTGCGTAATCAAGGCCGGGCGGCATTTCGCGCACTGGAAGCACGCGGCGTTAATTGGTAATCCGTGTCCACTCTAAGAACCGCGGACAGGACAGCCATGAGCGCGACAGCCAAGAAACAGGCGCCCAACGCCGAAGACATCCGGGCCCGCAAGGGCGGCACCCCTTTGGTGAGCCTGACGGCCTATACCACGCCGATGGCCCGGCTGATGGACAAGCACTGCGACTTTGTGCTGGTCGGCGACAGCGTCGGCATGGTGCTGCACGGGCTGACCTCCACCCTGGGCGTGACGATGGAGATGATGATCCTGCATGGCCAGGCGGTGGCGCGCGGCCTGGACAAGGCGATGCTGGTCATCGACATGCCGTTCGGATCTTACGAGGAAGGCCCGCAGCAGGCGTTCCGCAACGCGGCTAGGCTGATGGCCGAAACCGGCTGCGCCGCGGTCAAGCTGGAAGGCGGCGTCGAGATGGCCGAAACCATCCGCTTCCTGGTCAAGCGCGGCATCCCGGTGATGGCGCATATCGGGCTGACGCCGCAGTCGATCAACACCCTGGGCGGCTACAAGGTGCAGGGCCGCGATGCGCAGGCAGAGGCGGTGCTCGCGGACGCCCGCGCGGTGGCCGGGGCCGGCGCGTTCTCGGTGGTGCTGGAGAAGGTGCCGCAGAAACTGGCCGACAAGATCACCGCCGAGGTTGCTATTCCCACCATCGGTATCGGCGCCAGCGCCGGCTGCGACGGGCAGATCCTGGTGGTGGATGACATGCTGGGCTTCTTCACCGCCTTCAAACCGAAGTTCGTGAAGCGTTACGCCGATCTTGGCCCGCTGGCTGAAGCCGGCATCGCCGAATACGCCGCCGAAGTGCGGGCGCGCAGCTTCCCTGCGGCAGAGCATGTCTTTGCCGATCAGGCCCCTTCCAAAGGATGACTTCCGACATGACCGCTCCGATCCTGCGACGTCTGTTTGATTTGCGCGCCCAGACGACAGACTGGCGCCGTAAGGGCGAAACCATCGGTCTGGTGCCGACCATGGGCGCGCTGCATGCGGGCCATCTGTCGCTGGTGGAGGCCGCCAAGGCCGCCTGCGACCGCGTGATCGTGACCATTTTCGTGAACCCCAAGCAGTTCAACAACCCGGAGGATCTGGCGAACTACCCGCGCACCGAGAATGAGGATGCGGAAAAGCTCGCCCCCTACGGCGTTGACCTGATCTATGTCCCGGACCCGGACCAGATCTATCCTGATGGCTATGCCACCAATGTCTCCGTCGGCGGCAGCATTACGGACGTGATGGAAGGCCCCTTCCGCCCCGGCCACTTCGATGGCGTCGCAACGGTGGTCGCCAAGCTGTTCCTGCAAACCAGCGCGGACAAGGCGTTTTTCGGCCAGAAGGATTACCAGCAGCTGATGGTGGTAACCCGCATGGCCCGCGATCTGGACATCCCGATCGAGGTGATCGGCTGCGAGACCGTGCGCGAGCCGTCCGGCCTTGCCATGTCTTCCCGCAACCTGCGCCTGTCGGAAGAGGCGCTGGCCAAGGCCGCGGCCCTCAACGCCGCAATGCGCGAGGCCGCCGCCAAGGCTTCGGCGGGCGAACCCTGGGCGCCGCTGGAGGCCGCCGCGCGCCAGGCGCTTGCTGCGGCGGGGTTCGGCGACGTGGAATATTTCGACCTGCGCTGCGCCGAAACGCTGGAAGCGCTGGACACCCCCTCCAGTCC
>NZ_JBFCVS010000048.1:0-5261 GCF_040704725.1 Leisingera sp. JC11 | reverse complement strand
TGGCGGCAAAGCCGGAGGTCAAGAGCGCCACCGCCGCCGAGCTTTGCAGCACGATGGCCAGGATCAGCCCCATCAGGCCGGCCTGCAGATGGCTCTGCCTGCCGGTCAGCAGCCGCTGGAACGAGGCCCCGTAGCTGCGCTCAATCCCGGTCCGCACCATCCGAACCGCATAAAGCAGCAGCATCGTCGCACCCGCAAGGCTGATCAGAAAGGTCAGTATTGCCATCTCAGTATCCCTTAATCAGCGCCAGCATCTCGGCATGCAGTTCAGGCGTTGCTGTTGCAACCACCCGGCCATCGGATTCCAGCCCAAGCGGCTGTCCATTCCAATCTGTGATCACCCCGCCCGCGACCTCGACCACTGCGGAGACAGGCAGAAAGTCATAAGGCTGCAGGTCATAATCGATTACCGCGTCCACATGGCCAGCCGCCAGCAGCGCGTGCGGATAGCAGTCGTAGGCAAAGCGGCGCGTTTGGCCCGCCTGCATCAGCCGGTTGAACAGCGCTGGATAATCGCGGTGGATTTTGTCGCCTTCATTCACATAGAGGACCGCCTGATCCAGCCGGGTCTGATCCGACACATGGATGGGCTGCCCGTTCAAAGTGGCGCCCTGGCCGCGCACACCGAGAAAAGTCTCCCCCAGCGCAGGCATGCCGATCACCCCCAGCTGCGGAATGCCGCCCTGCAGGAACCCCAGCAGGAAGCCAAACAGCGGGTGCCCCGACAGGAAGGAGCGGGTGCCGTCGATCGGGTCGATGATCCAGACCTCCGCGCGGTCCGCGCCCGCAAAGCCGTGTTCCTCGCCAAAGATGCCGTGGTCCGGGAAGTGCTGCTCAAGATAGGCGCGCACCTCGCTCTCGACCACCTTGTCGGCCTGGGTGACAGGGCTTTCATCTGCCTTGAACTCAATCCGCAGGCGGCTGCGGAAGTAGCCGCCTGCGGCCTCCGCGGCGATACCGGCGATCCGTATCGCGTGATCAGCGTGGGTTTCTGTGGTGGGCATCGTTGCGGCCTTCATTCCTGAGGTCGGAGACGGTGGTTATCCGACCGGATTGACCGCTAGAATTTGTAAAATTGTGGATTTCGTCAACAGTAAAGCCCGCAATGTGACCGAAAAACCAAAATGCCGCCCCGAATAATTGCGTTTTTGGCGCAATTTTTGGGACTTTGCGGGTTTGATGGGCCTGGGCCAGGCTACCCTGTGCCCGCCAGATGCCGGGTCGCCATGGAAAACAGCTCCGCCTGCGAAGCGATACCCAGCTTGGAATAGGCGTGGTGACGGTGGACCTTCACGGTGCCTTCGGCAATGCCCAGATAGGCGGCAGCGGAAGGGGTGGAATGGCCCTGCAGGATCAGTTGCACCACCTCCCGTTCCCGCGGGCTGAGGACGCCGGTGCCGAAGGTCTGCATCCGGTCCTCCCAGTCTGCGGGCTGACGGGCCGCCGCGGTGTCTTCCGCCTGTCCCCACTGGCGCCGTATGGCGGCGGCGATCACCGCGAACACCGCATTCAGCCGTTCCGTGTCTGCTGCCTCAAACCTCTGCTGGCGGGCAAACCGGGCCAAGGACACGATAAACCAGCGCTCTGCCCCGTCCTGCACCAGGATGCCGATCTCGTCGCTGATGCTGATCTTTCGGTAGAAGGCGCGGTAGTATTCCGAGCGGTAGAATGCCTCCGGCGCTAGGTCCATCAGCCGGTAGGCGCCGGGCGTGCAGCCGTTGCGGCAGGCCTGATAAAGCGGGTCAAGCAGGTAGGGGCCGCTGGCGTAAAACTCTACCGTGATCGCCGCCTGCAGCTCATCCAGATCCTGATAGAGCGGCACCGGTGGCTGTGCGCCCTCGTAGTGCGAGATGACCATCGAATCAAAGCTGCAGCATTGCGACAGGATCTGCCGCAGCGCGCCGGGAAAACGCTCTGTCGCGATGGTGTCCGCCACCGCCGTCATCGCCTTGGCCCAACCAGCGGGCAGCGGAGGGAAGATCGGGTCGTCCATCATCTATACCTAAAGATATATATCCTTGGCCAAGTTTGCCGGCATAAACGCGAAAGTCAAACTGGGTCCAAGCGAATTTTCAACATAACGGAGACCCAGATGACCGATTCCTCCAGCGTGAATCCCGTGCAGGGCGACCTGGCCTTTACCCGCAGCAGCGACCGCGGCGTGGTGGCAGAGGCCAGCTATGCCGGCGCGCTCAGCTTCATGCGCCGCCGCTATGCCCGCGACCTCAGCGGAGTTGACGTGGCTGTGATGGGGGTACCCTTCGATTTGTCGGTGTCCAGCCGGTCCGGCACCCGTCTGGGGCCGCGGGCGGTGCGTTCAGGCTCCAGCCATATTGCCTGGTCCAAGCCCTGGCCGTGGGAAGCTGATCCCTATGAGGCGCTGCGGGTTGTCGATTACGGCGACTGCGAGTTCGACTATGGCTATCCCCACAAGGTGCCGGGCGAAATCGCCCAGGCGGCACGCGATGTGCTGGCTACTGACACGGCGCTCTTGTCGATCGGAGGCGACCACTTCATCACCTATCCGCTGCTGCAGGCGCATGTGGAGAAGCACGGGCCGCTGAGCCTGATCCAGTTTGATGCCCATTCCGACACCTGGGCGGATGAGGAAGGCCGTATCGACCACGGCACCATGCTGTGGCACGCAATCCGCGAAGGGCTGGTGGACCCGGCCCGGTCTGTTCAGGTCGGCATCCGCACCCACAATCCGGACACCATGGGGATGAACATCATCGACGCCATCGAGGTGCAGAAGACGGGGCCGGAAGCGGTGGCGGAGAAAATCCTTGGCATCGTCGGCGATCACAAGACCTATGTGACCTTCGACATCGACGCGCTGGAGCCGGCCTCTGCCCCCGGCACCGGAACGCCCGTAATTGGCGGCCTGTCGCCCTATCAGGCGCAGGAGATCATTCGCGGGCTGGCAGGCACCGACGTGGTGGGCATGGACGTGGTCGAGGTCGCCCCGGCCTATGACATCTCCGAAATCACGGCCATCGCGGCGGCCACCATCGCCAACGATCTGCTTTGCCTTTACGCTGCCGGGCCCTCCGGCCAGCGCTGAGGCAGCGCGCAACAGGGAGGAAATAATGATCAATAACAATATCATGACTGCAACCTTGCTGGGGGCCGCCCTGGCGGCGCCAGCCTCTGCCGGTGATCTGGCGATTTACAACTGGGCGGACTATTTCGGTGAAACCACCATTTCCGGTTACGAGGAGGCAACAGGAACCGAAGTCACGCTGGATTATTTCGACAGCAACGAGGTGCTGGAAACCAAGATGCTGGCGGGCGGCTCAGGCTATGACGTGGTGTTTCCCGCCGCCTCCAACGCCGAACGGCAGCTGCAGGCGGGCGCGCTGCATCCGGTCGACACCGCGCGGCTGAAAAACTACGGCAACCTGCGCCCTGAAATCCTGGCTTCGCTTGACCAAGTGCCGGGCGGGCGGCAGCTGGGTGTGCCCTATACTTGGGGCACAATCGGCATCGCCTACAACCCGGCGCTGGTGGCTGAGCGGCTGGGGGTCATGCCTGTCGACAGCTGGGACTTGCTGTTCGACCCAGCCAATGCCGCCAAGCTGAAAGACTGCGGCATCGGAGTGCTGGATTCCCCAGTCGAGATGCTGTCGGTGGCCCTGAACTACCTGGGCGCCGATCCCTATTCCGAGGAAAAGGCGGAAATTGCCAAGGCGCAGGAGCTGCTGGCCGCTGCAGCGGAGAACGTCAGCTATTTCAACAATCAGAAACCTTCCACCGACCTGCCCGCTGGCAATGTCTGCCTGGCGGTGATGTATTCCGGTGACGCAGGCATCGCCCAGGCCCGCGCGGCGGAAGCGGGGAATGGCGTCGAAGTGCTATATTCGATCCCCAAGGAGGGCACCCTGATGTGGATCGACCTGATGGCGATCCCGGAAGATGCGCCCAATGTGGACGCGGCCTATGCCTTTATCGACTACATGCTGCAGCCGGAGGTGATTGCCGGGGTTTCCAATGCCGTGTTCTTTGCCAATGCAAATGCGGCGGCGGATGCCCATGTGCTGCCGGAGGTGCTGTCCGATCCGGGGATCTATCCGGATGCGGCCACCCTTGCCCGCCTGTTCCCGGACAAGAGCCTGGGCGCCAAGGCGCTGCGCCAGCGCACCCGGGCCTGGACCAAGGTGAAGTCAGGGGGCTGACACCGCGGGGGCTGCGGGTGCGGCCCCCTTCTCCTGCTGGGGCCGGACCGCCCCCTTAAGGGAGAAATGCGCCGGGAACATCGCGGCCAGAAAGCGGAATATGATCCGCGCCGCCTCCTCCCGGTCGAACCGGTCGGGGTGCAGCAGAAAGTCGGTCCACATGCCTTCGAGCAGCGCCAGGGTGCCATGGGTGGCATCGCGCGCGGCGCCGGAGGCATCCGGCGTTCCGGCCTCACGCACGATCCGGGAAAAGGCGTTGTGGATCATGCCGCGCAGCCGGCCGTCGCGGGTGTCCGAATGTTCGGCAATGGCCTTTCGATTGCGGGATTCACCGCGGAAGGCGTACCAGATGTTGACATTGCGCCGGTTTAGCACCCGCTCGCTGAGGTCGCCGCGCACGATCATCTCGATCCGCTCCTGCGGGCTGTCGCCTGCGGTCTGCAAGAGCGCCTCCAGCCCGTCGTAGTATTCTTCCGAGGAATGGTGCGCGGCGGCGTGCACCAGGTTGTCCTTGCCGCCGAAATGCAGGTGGATCATGCCGCGCGACAGGCCGGCGCGCTGGATGATCTCGCTGACGGAGGTCTCGGAGATCCCCTTCTCTGCCACCGAATCCAGCACCGCACCGATCAGGGCTTGGCGGTTCTGCTCGCGGTTCTGTTCCCGTTTTCCGGCCATGTGTCCCTTGGGTCCTGGTCGTTTCCACTGCTGTTACGCGGATCAATCCTGTGCGGCAAGCAGTGCCGCCTGTCCAGTTTAGACACAGGCCAAACGGTTTCTCCAGCAAAAATGGACGTTTGTACATTTTTTACAGAATCCTGTTGACAGAACCCCCTGCCAGCCGTCAGATTTTGATGGACGATTGTCCATTTTTAATGGCGGCACCCCGCCGCAACCCCTGTAAGCAACGGAGAGACATGGCCGGATTTCTCAAAACCGAGGCTGGAAAAGGCCTGGCGCTCAGCGCCCCGGCGTCGCTTTATGTGGGGCTTCTGGTGGCTGCGCCGCTGGGGATCCTGGTGGCCTACAGCTTCTGGACCCAGACCTATGTCGAGATCGACAAGACTCTGACCTGGGCCAACTACCTGG
>NZ_JBFCVS010000047.1:2500-5695 GCF_040704725.1 Leisingera sp. JC11 | reverse complement strand
CTGATGGCTTTGGGGGCGTCGGAATCGAAGAAGCCCCCGCTTTTTGCGGAGGCTTGGTCTGTATCTCTGGTTGCGGGAGCAGGATTTGAACCTGCGACCTTCAGGTTATGAGCCTGACGAGCTACCTGGCTGCTCCATCCCGCGTCAGGTGTTCTTGGTATCGTTAAGAGAGATGTTGGATTTTACTAGGTTTGGCGGTGACCTACTCTCCCAGGGCTTGAGCCCAAGTACCATCGGCGCGACAGTGCTTAACTTCCGGGTTCGGGATGGGACCGGGTGTTTCACTTGTGCTGTAGCCACCAAACCGAGGAAAATCCACTCCGGCGCGCCTTTATGGGGAGCGCCGGTACAATCAACATGTCCAGGTTCAGTTAGGGATGTGTTTGCTTGTTTGGTTCTTTGTAACACTGTCTGTTACTGGATCAAATCAAGCCTATCGGGCGATTAGTACCGGTCAGCTGAACGCATTGCTGCGCTTACACCTCCGGCCTATCGGCGTGGTGGTCTTCCACGGCCCTCAGGGATACCTTGTTTTGAGGGGGGCTTCCCGCTTAGATGCCTTCAGCGGTTATCCTGTCCGATCATAGCTACCCAGCACTGCTATTGGCATAACAACTGGTCCACCAGTGGATCGTTCACCCCGGTCCTCTCGTACTAGGGGCAACTCCTCTCAAGTATCCTACACCCACGGCAGATAGGGACCGAACTGTCTCACGACGTTCTAAACCCAGCTCACGTACCTCTTTAAACGGCGAACAGCCGTACCCTTGGGACCTGCTCCAGCCCCAGGATGAGATGAGCCGACATCGAGGTGCCAAACACTGCCGTCGATATGGACTCTTGGGCAGTATCAGCCTGTTATCCCCGGCGTACCTTTTATCCGTTGAGCGATGGCCCTTCCACGCGGGACCACCGGATCACTATGGCCGACTTTCGTCTCTGCTCGACTTGTCAGTCTTGCAGTCAGGCTGGCTTCTGCCATTGCACTCAACGAGCGATTTCCGACCGCTCTGAGCCAACCTTCGCGCGCCTCCGTTACTCTTTAGGAGGCGACCGCCCCAGTCAAACTACCCGCCACGCAGGGTCCCGGATCCGGATAACGGACCGCGGTTAGACATCAAGAGTGCGAAGGGTGGTATCTCAAGGGAGGCTCCACCGGGACTTGCGTCCCGGCTTCGATGCCTACCACCTATCCTGCACATCACAATCCTGATGCCAGTGCGAAGCTGTAGTAAAGGTGCACGGGGTCTTTCCGTCTAACCGCGGGAAGCCTGCATCTTGACAGGCAATTCAATTTCGCTGAGTCGATGTTGGAGACAGCGGGGAAGTCGTTACGCCATTCGTGCAGGTCGGAACTTACCCGACAAGGAATTTCGCTACCTTAGGACCGTTATAGTTACGGCCGCCGTTTACCTGGGCTTCAATTCGGAGCTCTCACCCCTCCTTTTAACCTTCAGGCACCGGGCAGGCGTCAGACCCTATACGTCGCCTTACGGCTTCGCAGAGCCCTGTGTTTTTAATAAACAGTCGCCACCCCCTGGTTTGTGCCCCCGGATCCAAGTTGCCTTGAACCCGGGCCTCCTTCTCGCGAACTTACGGAGGTATTTTGCCGAGTTCCTTCAACATCGTTCTCTCAAGCGCCTTGGTATTCTCTACCAGTCCACCTGTGTCGGTTTAGGGTACGGTCTGATGGAGGGCTATTTCCAGGGACCAATCAGCGGCCCGCCCAATCCGATAAGGGCGAACAACCTTCATGATCCGTCACATCCTCCTGGCCTAGGAATATTAACCTAGTTCCCATCGCCTACGCCTTTCGGCCTCGGCTTAGGGGCCGGCTTACCCTGCTCAGATTAGCTTTAAGCAGGAACCCTTGGACTTTCGGCGAGAGTGTCTCTCACACTCTTTGTCGCTACTCATGTCATCATTCTCGCTAGTGATCTCTCCACCGGATGGCTCACGCCCCGGCTTCATCGAAAGCCTCTCTCCTCCAATGTATCCGAAGATACTAAGGAGGAATGAGACTATGTCACACTACGCTCTGCTACCATGCACTATGTGCATCCTCGGCTTCGGCTCATGGCTTGAGCCCCGTTACATCTTCGCCGCAAGACATCTTGATTAGACCAGTGAGCTGTTACGCTATCTTTAAAGGATGGCTGCTTCTAAGCCAACCTCCTGGTTGTTTTGGACGTCTCACCTGCTTTCCCACTTAGCCATGAATTGGGGGCCTTAGCCGGAGGTCAGGGTTGTTTCCCTCTCCACGACGGACGTTAGCATCCGCCGTGTGTCTGCCATCTAGTACTCCCGGGTATTCGGAGTTTGGTTAGGATCAGTAAGCCTGTGGGGCCCCATTACCCATCCAGTGCTCTACCCCCCGGGGTATTCGGATGACGCTCTACCTAAATAGATTTCGCAGAGAACCAGCTATCTCCGAGTTTGATTGGCCTTTCACCCCTAGGCACAGCTCATCCCGATCCTTTTCAACGGATGTGGGTTCGGTCCTCCAGTGCGTGTTACCGCACCTTCAACCTGGCCATGCCTAGATCACTCGGTTTCGGGTCTGATCCCACGAACTCATGCGCCCTATTAAGACTCGCTTTCGCTGCGCCTACACCTAGCGGTTTAAGCTTGCTCGTGAGACCAAGTCGATGACCCATTATACAAAAGGTACGCTGTCAGCCCTCAAGGGGCCTCCAACTGATTGTAGGCGTTCGGTTTCAGGTACTGTTTCACTCCCCTCGCCGGGGTGCTTTTCACCTTTCCCTCACGGTACTGGTTCGCTATCGGTCAGTAAGGAGTACTTAGCCTTCGGAGGTGGTCCTCCGGTCTTCGAACAGGATTTCACGTGTCCCGCCCTACTTAATACGTCCCTCAGAGCTTCCCATACGGGGCTGTCACCCGCTCTGGCTGCGTTTCCCAACGCATTCTGGTCACTCATCAGGCTCGGCTGGTCCGCGTTCGCTCGCCACTACTAACGGAGTCTCTATTGATGTCCTTTCCTCCGGGTACTTAGATGTTTCAGTTCCCCGGGTTTGCTCTTAAAGACCTATGTATTCAGTCCTTAAGTACCTGGTTAAGCCCATTATAAGCAGCCTTGCGGCTATTATAACGAACTTTCAGGTGGGTTCCCCCATTCAGAGATCTTGGGATCAAAGCCTATTCCCGGCTCCCCCAAGCTTATCGCAGGGTATCACG
>NZ_JBFCVS010000046.1:0-6272 GCF_040704725.1 Leisingera sp. JC11 | reverse complement strand
GTCCTGTGCCATCTTGTTCATGACGCTCTCCCCAGCGAGGCCTGCCAGGTCAGCCGCTGGGCCATTTCAGCCCGGCCGGGCGCCTGCATCTTGGCCAGCACCCGCTTGGCATAGGTGTTGAAGGTCTGCACCTTGAGGCCGGCGATATGCGCCGCCTCGCGGTTGGAGAGCCCAAGCTGAATGAGCGCCGCCACCCGCGCCTCGGCCGGCGACAGCCCCATTTTCTGGGCCAGCATCTCGATGCGGCGGCGGTCGGGCTGGCGCGGCAGGATCGCCACCACCAGCGGCTGGCCGGAGCCGGCGCAGCGGTAGCGGGTCAGCGACACCGGCAGCCGCAGGCCGCTCTTGCGGTCCTCCAGGAACAGGATCAGCTCCTGCGGGCCGCGGGCGCTGCCGCGGCGGGTGCGGGCGCATTCGGCGACCGCCGCATAGAAGCCCGCGGTCTCGCCCGGGCGGGCGCAGCTGAGGCGGCCGGACTGGTCGCTCAGCAGGTCGCCGCCGTCGAGCATGTCGCGGCCCGATTCATTGCAGTGCAGCAGCTGGCCCTCGGCGTTGAGCACCAGCACCGCGCTGTCGGTCTTCTTGGAGACGGTCCACAACAGCGCGCTGGTCACCGCCGCCTGGGTTTCGCCGGCCAGCTCGCGCAAACTGTCCTCGCGCAGCACCGGCCAGATCGCCTGAAGGATGTCGCCGCAATGGGCATCATGCGGGCCGCCGCCGAGCTGCAGCGCGATCAGGTCCTCGCTGCCGTCCTCGAAGCTGCAGGTGAACACCGCCCAGCCGCGGCCTGCGGTGAGCTCCGCCGCCAGGGCGCTCAGCTGCGGCTGCTCCGCCGCGGCCAACTGTGCCGCCAGCATCCGGGCCGCCGCCCCGCCGGGCTGCCGGGTGCGGAAAGCGGTGGCGCTGCCGGGCTGCAGCTGGCGCCGCAGCACCGCCGCGGCGGCGCTGGAACAGGCGCCGCCCAGGCCGGGGTCGCTGGTCAGCACCGGCGCGCGCCGGTGGCCGGGCTGGACCAAGGCCAGGTGTGTCAGGGATGAGATTTGCCTCTGGAGAGACCGCGTGAAAAACAACCTGCCCGTTTGCGAAACGGACGCACTCAACATAACCATGTTGCCCCCCGGCATGACATAATGAATGTCTTGAGGGTAGCACTCTGGCGGCAGGGTCAAACCGGGCATAGGGGGTACGCCGAAGGCCTGTCCTTACTGCGGCCTTCGGCTGGGCGGCCGGGCAAAATACCACCATGGGGGTAGCTGCAGGAGGCAGCAGCGGCGAATCGCTGAAACCTTGAGTTGTTTCAGCAGGAGATTGAAGTATCTTAAAATTGTAGAAACCCAATTGGAAACACTGCGTTTCCGCTTTGGGAACAATGCCAAGGGGGTAGGGCGCCCGGGGCAGATCACGTGGAAAAACAGCCGGATAAGCCGGGGCCGGCAGCGGCACCGGCCGCGGGACTGCCAAAAAGCACTGCTCCGGGAGGGGAAGTTTCTTAACAATAAAGGATAGATTCGCTACGGTTTATCCACAGCAATGCGCATCAGAAGTGTTTGAACGCCGGCGTGCGCTGCCTGGCCCGGGACGTTTTTTCCGGGTGTGTTCTGTATTTATCACGATCCGGAAACGGCGGCGCGGTGCCGCTGCCGGGGCCCAGGCGGCAGCAAGCAGGTGAAGTGTGTTCCGGGGGGCGGCGGCGCATTGCATAAAGACGGCCTGCCGGGGGGCGGGCCAGCCATAACAGCGCTCCAGGGGGACGGCCGGATGCAAATTCCGGCATGTTACGAGTAAAGGAGTTTTGGATGCCTGTTCACGTTGTGGGGGAAAGCAGGCTTCTCAGGGACATGTTTCTGACCATCTGTGAAGCAAACAACTACGAGACCGGGCGCTGCTGCGGCGCCCTGTCGGAACTGCCGCAGCTGCCGGCCCGGGATATGGTGCTGTGCTACAGCCATGGCGCCGGCGCGGAACTGCATGAGGAGCTGCAGGCCTTCCGCGCCCGCAACGGCGCGGTGCCGCTGATCCTGATCACCGGCGATGAGTGTCCGGCGGCTGATCAGCTGCAGCTGAGCCGCTATGCCGAGGCGGTGATCCCGGAACGCAAATCGGCCGGCGCGCTGATTGCGGCGCTGCAGGTGGTGCAGGACGGCTACCGTATGGTGCTGTCCGGGGCCGCGGCGGCGGCCGCTGTGGAAGGCGGCGTGCCGGCGGTGCGGCACGGCGCGGAGCCGCAGGCGGCCGCACCGGCTCGCCAGGAAGCGCGGCACGGGCTGTCGGACCGCGAGCGGCTGATCCTGGCCAAGCTGACCGAAGGCGCCACCAACAAGAGCATCGCCAACGAACTGGGGATCTGCGAAGCCACGGTGAAAGTGCATCTGCGCACCTGCTTCCGCAAGATCGGCGCCAAGAACCGCACCCAGGCCGCGCTGTGGGCTTCCGAGCAGCTGCCGCCGCAGGCGCACCGCCACTGAGTGCAGCCGCGGCCGCAAGCGCTGCGCCGGACATGCAACAGGCGTCCCGGCCCTTCGGCCGGAGGCGCCGCTTGCCGGATGCGGGCGGGGCCGGGGCCCGCCGCATCCGGCCGGTGTGCAAAAGCTTTCTCAGCAAGCGAGCCACCACCAACGTGCCAGAACCGTTATCACCAAATTGCCGGTACATGTCTGCGCAAGATTAAGGAAGGTTACTGGAGGCCGTAAGGACAACCTTGCACCTCTGGCCCAGGCTGGTTTTTTTGAGGCGCTTTGCACGGTCCCACAGGCGGGCTTTTGGCTTAGCTTCCCTGAGGGCTCAGGCCAGCAGCGCCCAATTCGCCCCCTTAGGGTCTCAGATTGGTACCACACATAACGCAGCAAAGCTGCAATCAGCACAAGGTGCTGATTTTATTGTTGAAATTGGAGTTTCGGCAATCGGGCACTGCTAGACCCTCGTGAAGCCTTATTTTTAAGGGCCGGAAGGGGCGTGCCACGGGTGATGGCACGGCCGTGCCACACGAATGGCACGGGATGGCAGGCCGCTTTCCGGCCGGTTTGAGCCTCTGCCATCGCTCGATTTCCGCCTCTGCGTCTAGTTCCAACCCAATACGTTCTCAGGTGGTAATATCACGATACGCTCAGCGGCCGTTTTTTAGGCGGGCTGTGGAGCCGGTATGCCATTGGCACCTGCTATCGCAGCGGTGGAGCTGCATTTCACCTGAGCTTGATCCGCCGTACTTCCGGCACGAGATCATTGATACGGGCGATATGCTCCGGCAAGCAGCGGCTCAGGAAATCGTATTTCTCCACCACATGGGCGCGGGCCGCGGGGCCGATATGGGCGTAGTCACCGGGATTGGCCAGCACGTCCGCCACCTGATCGGCCAGCTTCTCCGGGCTGAAGAAATCGACCAGCAGCCCGGTCTCGCCATGGGTGATCGCCTCGCGCACCGGCGCCACATCGGCCGCCACCACCGTCGCCTGCATCGCCATCGACTCCAAGAGCGACCAGCTGAGCACGAAGGGCATCGTCAGATAGATATGGCAGCGGCTGATCTGGATGATCCGGGTGAGGTCTTCGTAGGGAACCCTGCCGAGGAAATGCACCCGGCTCCAGTCGACGCTGCTGCCCAGTTCATCCTCCATCTCGCCGCGCAGCCCGCCGGGGTGCTGGCTCTCGGCGCCGTAAGAGGTCTCGTTGCCGCCGATCATCAGGATGCGCGCATTCGGGCGCTGCGCCTGGATCCGGGGCAGGGCGCGCATCATGATGTGGAAGCCGCGGGCGCGCTCCATGTTGCGGGCAATATAGGTGACGACCTCATCGTCGCGGGTGAGGGGCCTCTCCAGCCGTCCGAGCCCGACGGAGGCCTGCGGATCGGGGCCCAGTTTGTCGGTGCGGATGCCGTCATGGCAGAGATACATGCGACCGTGGAAGCTCTCCGGGAAGCGGTCGCGCTGCCAGGCGGTGGGCACATGGCCCAGATCGACCTGCTCGATGCTGGTGTAAGGCACAGAGTTGCGGGCCTCGGCAAAGAAATAGGCCTGGTCGTTGGGCGGGTTTTCCGGATCAAACCCGACCAGCCCGCCGGAGGTGCGGTAAAAATACTCGAAGAAGCCGATGACGGGCACATCGGGGTAAGGGTCCTTCATGAACATCAGCTCGCCCCAGCCGGTGTGGCCGATGATGATGTCGGGGGTGAAGCCCGCATCCCGCAGCTGCCGCGCCGCCAGCGCCGCGCCGAGGCCGGACCCGGCCGCCGCCTCCCAGTCCTTCGATAGCCCGAAGGCGTCCTTTTCCGGGGTGCGGAAGGGCTTGTAGACAACGGTTTTGATGCCCGGGAGCTGCACGCCCTCGCGCTGGGTCAGAAAGACGATTTCATGGCCGCCCTGGGCGGCCAGCCAGGGGGCGAGCTCGCGGTACTGGCCGGGCATGTTCTGATGCACAAACAGGATTTTCATGGGTTCATGCTTGCCGGGGCAGGGCCGGGGATGCAAGCGCGGGGCGCGCGCGCGGGCAGGGATCTGCCCCGGCTGTTGCCCTGCCGCCAGCGCGGGGCTAGGAGTGGCACAGGCATGGATGCGATGACGTGAGGGCGGGAATGCAGGTTGAGGAAACGGGTCTGCCGGGGCTGAAGGTGCTGACACCGGCACGGTTCGGCGATGCGCGCGGGTTTTTCAGCGAAAGCTGGAACCGGCGGCGGATGCAGGAGGTCGGAATCGATCTGGACTTCGTGCAGGACAACCATTCGCTGTCGGCCGCGGCCGGGACGTTGCGCGGGCTGCACTTCCAGGCGCCGCCGCATGCCCAGGACAAGCTGGTGCGCTGCGGCCGCGGCGCGCTGTTCGACGTGGCGGTGGACATCCGCAAGGGCTCGCCCGCCTTTGGCAAATGGTTCGGCATCGAGCTGAGCGCCGAAAACGGCAGGCAGCTCCTGGTGCCCAAGGGCTTCCTGCATGGCTTCCTCACCCGGGTGCCGGACACCGAGGTGATCTATAAATGCACCGATTACTACGCGCCGGAGTGCGACGGCGCGGTGGCCTGGGACAGCTGCGGCATTGACTGGGAGTTCGAAGGCACGCCGGTGCTCAGCAAAAAAGACGCCGCAGCGCCCGCGCTTGCGGATTTCGACAGCCCGTTCACTTGGCAAGAATAAGACCGGGGAAGGATAAGAGATGAAGCTTCTTGTGACCGGCGGCGCCGGCTTTATCGGATCCGCGGTGGTGCGGCTGGCGATCCAGCGCGGCCACCAGGTGGTGAACCTCGATGCGTTGACCTATGCCGCCTGCCTCGAGAATGTGGCGGAGGCGGCTGGGAGTCCGGACTATACCTTCGAGCACTGCGATATCCGCGACCGCGCCGCATTAGACACTGTTTTTGAGCGCCATCACCCGGATGCGGTGATGCATCTGGCGGCCGAAAGCCACGTGGACCGGTCGATCGACGGGCCGGGCGATTTCATCGAAACCAATATCACCGGCACCTTCAACATGCTGGAAGCGGCCCGCAAGTACTGGACCCAGGCGGGCAAGCCCGACGCCTTCCGTTTCCATCATATCTCGACCGATGAGGTCTACGGCTCGCTGCCCGCCGACCCCGCGGTGCAGTTCACCGAAGAGACATCCTACGATCCGCGCTCGCCCTATTCGGCGAGCAAGGCTGCCAGCGACCATCTGGTGCGCGCCTGGGCCGAGACCTATGGCCTGCCGGTGGTCTTGACCAACTGCTCCAACAACTACGGGCCGTATCATTTCCCCGAAAAGCTCATCCCGGTGGTGATCCTCAATGCGCTGGCGGGCAAGCCGCTGCCGATCTACGGCGACGGTTCCAACGTGCGCGACTGGCTCTATGTGGAGGACCACGCCGATGCGCTGCTCTTGGTGGTGCAGAAGGGCGCATTGGGCCGGTCCTATAATATCGGCGGCGAGAACGAGCGGTCGAACCTGGAGCTGGTGCAGACCCTCTGCGAAATCCTGGATGAGAAACGCCCGCGTGCGGATGGCAAGTCCTACAAGGATCAGATCACCTTTGTCACCGACCGGCCCGGTCATGACGCGCGCTATGCAATCGATCCAACCCGCATCCGCGAAGAGCTGGGCTGGCGGCCCTCGGTGACGGTCGAGGAAGGGCTGGAGAAGACGGTGCAGTGGTATTTGGACAACGAGGCCTGGTGGCGCGCCCTGCAGGACCGCGACGGCGTCGGCCAGCGGTTGGGCACCGGCAAGTGAGCGCGAATATGCCACTGAGGGCAGCGCTCGGCCCGGCGGGGGGGAAGCGAAGCGCCCGCCCCGTGGGGGGCGGGACGGGCG
>NZ_JBFCVS010000045.1:0-6700 GCF_040704725.1 Leisingera sp. JC11 | reverse complement strand
GGCCCCCCCCCAGGCCCAGCCGGTTCCGAGCAAACCCGGCCGGGACGCCCCGGCCCAAGCCACATCAGAACCGGCCTCTCAGGCCCCGCCCCAGGAGCAGCAGGGCAAACCGGTGCAGCCGCCACGGCTGAGCAACGCGGTGCTGGCGCAGATCGCCACCGTGCTGCGCCAGGGCGAGGTGCCGCTGGCCGCCCAGGCCGACCTGGTGGAGCTGCACAAGCGCATCGTGGAGATGTTCACCACCCTCAACGAGGGGCTGGGCGAGCGCCAGGCGCAGAAGGCCGCGGCCGACCGCGCCGCGCTCACCGCCCGCATCGACCAGCTGGAGACGGCGGTGAACCGGATGGAGGGGGCGCTCCGGATCGAGTTCGAACCGGTGCTGAAGGCGGCGGTGGCTGAGGCGCTGGCCCAGGCCCTGCCCAGGCCGCGCCGCCGCCGCCGCGGGCTGGCCGCGGCCGCGCTCTTGCTGGCGGCCGCCGGGCTGGCGGCCGGGGTCTACTGGCACGCCCCCCTGCAGCAGGCGGCCGAGGCCGCCGCCGCGGCGGTGGAAAGCCGCACCGGCTGGCAGCTGCCCGCCCTGTAACACGCATTTTGTCCCCATTTGGGGGCATCGGCGGCAGCGCGGATGCGCTGCAATACCCCCAGAAGGCATCACCACGCCTTTATGCGCCAGCGGCCCCCCGGGGAGTTCCTTCCTGGGCCGCGGCACCGGCGGGGGCACGGCCCAGGGCATCCGCCCGCAGCCCAGCCCCGTATTTTAACGAGGAGGAAGTTTACCATGGGTATTGAAGACCAGAACCCTGACTGGGAAGTCTGCAATCCGGAATGCGATATCCGCTTCAGCGACAACAAGAACGACCCGGACTACAATGACGGCACCACCGAATGGGGCGGCACCGACGGCAATGTGATCAACCTGAACGACCACTATGCCGGCGACAATGCCTCCGGCGGGGCCGGCGATGACGCCATCTACGGCAATGAGCGCAACAACCGGCTCTATGGCGAAGAAGGCCAGGATTACATCGAAGGCAAGGACGGCCACGATCTGATCGATGGCGGCACCGGCAACGACAAGCTGTTCGGCGGCGACGGCGACGGCAAGGGCCGCTATGAAAAGGTGGTGCACTACTACGAGACCCATATCGATTACGAGACCTGGGAAGAGTATGAAGTGCCGGTCTACAAGCTGGTCTATATCGACGACGGCGATGACTGGATCGACGGCGGCGAAGGCTGCGATTACATCGACGGCGAAACCGGCGACGACACCCTCCTGGGCGGGCTGGATTCCGACACCGTGTTCGGCGGCAAGGGCGACGACCACATCTTCGGCGATGACGCCGACGGCGACTACACCGAGCGCGGCCGCCTCAACGACGACGATCACTACGCAGAGCCGGAATACGGCGACGGCGATGCCGGCGACTACCTCTACGGCAACGACGGCAACGACTGCATGGACGGCGAAGGCGGCGACGACTGCATGTGGGGCGACAACGGCCAGTTCGACCTCTACGGCGAGAGCGACGACGACCATTCCAACAACAACGACACCATGTACGGCCGCGACGGCGATGACCGGATGAATGGCCAGCAGGGCAACGACCGCATGGCCGGCGGCTTTGGCGACGACCTGGTGATCGGCGGCTCCGGCGACGACGAGATGTTCGGCGACGAGCGCCAGGGCCAGGGGGCTGATCTTGACTTCGGCGCCTATCCCACCACCGGCAACAAAGGCGAGCGGGTCGACGGCAACGACTGCATGCTGGGCGGTGACGGCAACGACACCATGGACGGCCAGGGCGGCCGCGACACCATGTTCGGTGAAGACGGCAACGACCTGATGCAGGGCGGCACCGGCCGTGACCTGATGGGCGGCGGCGCCGGCTATGATGACGTCAACGGCGGCGCCGGCCGCGACACCATGCGCGGCGGCTCCAACAACGACGTGCTGGAAGGCGGCGCCCAGGGCGACCTGATCTTCGGCGACCGGGCGAAAAACCTGGGCAGCGATCACTACAAGGCGCCCTATATCGACTGGAGCTGCTGCGACGACGAAGAGCCGTCCAAGACGCAAGAGCACAGCATGGATGGCGGCCACAACATGAAGCCGGTCGATTGCCCGGATTGCTACGAGCCGGTTGACTACGGCCCGGACGGCAATGACCGCATCCGCGGCGGCAGCGGCAACGACACCATGTTCGGCGAAGGCGGCAATGATGTCATCATCGGCGGCACCGGCCACGACGTTGCCAGCGGCGGCGACGGCAACGACCGGCTCTACGGCAATGACGGCGATGACAAGCTGTCCGGCGATGACGGTCACGACTGCCTGCATGGCGGTGACGGCCACGACCTGCTGAAAGGCGGCGACGGCAGAGACACCATTAAGGGCGGCGATGACGCCGACAAGGCCTTTGGCGGCTACGGCAACGACCGGATCTTCGGCGACGACGGCAATGACACGCTGCACGGCAATGATGGCAACGACTACATCCGGGGCGGCTACGGCAACGACGCGCTGTTCGGCGACGAAGGCAACGACACGCTGCGCGGCGACCACGGCAAGGACTTCCTTGACGGCGGCGTTGGCGAAGACAGGCTCATGGGCGGCAGCGGCCGCGATGTCCTGAAGGGCGGCGACGATCTCGACCGGCTCTACGGCAACGGCGGCGGCGACTGCCTCTACGGTGAAGAAGGCAACGACCGTCTGCGCGGCGGCGGCGGCCACGACTTCCTGGATGGCGGCACCGGCATGGACTTCCTGTTCGGCGATGGCGGCAACGACTGGCTGAAAGGCGGCGAAGGCAATGACTGGCTGACCGGCGGCTTCGGCCAGGACGTCTTCATCATCGACCTGGAGTACAAGGACGGTGTGTTCACCTCCAACGATGGCCATGACACCATTCATGACTTCGACATCGACGAAGACCATGACGTGCTGCTGTTCCGTGTCACCGGCGACATCTCGGCGCAGGAAGCCTTCGAGAAGCTCAATGGCGGCGATGACGGCGTCGGCGGCCATGCCGTGGTCTCTGACGACGGCTACGACACCACCATCAAGGTGGGCGGCGCCTGGGTCACCATCGAAGGGCTGACCGGCAACGAAGCGCCGTTCTCCTCGCTGGGCCAGGATACCAACCCCTGGGGCGGTGTCGGCATCAACGCGGTCACCACCGGCGACGCGGGCAGCTACGAAGCGATCCGCGTGGTCACGGCGGACGTCTTCGATGACGCCTACGACAACATCTGGGGCAACCTGCATCACGGTGTCTGAGCTTTAGGAACGGCGGGCCCGGGGTTTACCCCGGGCCCGTCCAGCCCTGGTTCAGGACAGCGATTTGGTCCCCGGCCAAGGATTGCATCCTTGGACCAGGGCGCTGACCTCCAGATTTTACAACTTCACTTCGTGCAGCCGGGGGGCAACGACAATGAAGACAAAACGGGTATTCGACGGACAAAGGGGTGTGCTGGCAGCCATCTTCACCGCCAGCATCTTCGTGAACCTCCTGATCCTGACAGCGCCACTCTACATGCTGCAACTGTTTGCCCGGGTCATGGCCTCGGGCAGCATTCCGACCCTGATTGCTCTCACCACCGGCGCGTGCATCGCGCTGGTGTTCTTTTTTATTTTCGACATGCTGCGCCAGCGCCTGGTGGCGCGGCTCGGCTCCCGCCTCGAAGCGCGGCTCAGCCCGGTGGTGCTGGAGGGCATGATCGGCGGCCAGATGCCGCCGGCCCTGGCCCGCGCCGAACCCATCCGCGACATCCAGGAGCTGCGCGGCTTTATCACCAGCCCGGTGTTCCTGGCGCTCCTGGACGCGCCCTGGTCACTGATCTTCCTGGCGCTGATCTTCCTGTTCAGCCCGATCCTGGGCCTGGTGGCGCTGGCCGGCATCGCGCTGCTGTTCACCCTGGCGCTGCTCAACGAGATGCTGGCCCGCCAGCCGATGGATGAAGCCGGCAAGCAGGCCACCGCGACCAATGCCGCGGTGGAGGAGATGATGCAGAACGCCGGCCTGATCCGGGCCATGGGCAAGACCGGCCCGCTGATCGCGCGCTGGCAGCTCAAGGCGTTCTCGGCGCTGCTGTTCAACACATTGGCCACCGACCGGGTGGCGCTGATCACCTCGCTGGCCAAGGCCGTGCGCATGGGGCTGCAGATCGCGGTGCTGGGCGTCGGCGTGGTGCTGGTGATCAACAACCAGCTGACCCCGGGGCTGATGATTGCCTCTTCGATCCTGCTGGGCCGCGCCGCGGCGCCGGTGGAGCAGTCGATCGCCGGCTGGCGCGGCTTCCTCAAGGCGCGCAGCGCGCAAGGGCGGCTCAATACCCTGCTGGCCCATCTCGGCGCCGCGCCGGAGCGGCTGACCCTGCCGGAGCCGGACGGCCGCCTGGCGGTGGAGAACGCCACCGTGGTGCTGCCCGGCCGCCCGGACCCGCTGCTGATGGACATCTCCTTTGAGCTGAAGCCCGGCCAGTCGCTGGGTCTCATTGGCCCGTCCGGCGCCGGCAAGACCACCCTGGCCCATTCGCTGGCAGGCCTGCAGCCGCTGGTGCGCGGCCACATCCGCATCGACGATGCCGCGCTCAGCGACTGGGACCCGGCGCAGATCGGCCAGCATATCGGCTTCCTGCCGCAGCGGGTGGAGCTGTTCCAGGGCACGGTAGCGCAAAACATCGCCCTGATGGACCCGGACGCCAAGCCGTCGGAGGTGGTGGCGGCGGCCAAGCTGGCGCAGGTGCATGAGATGATCCTAACGCTGCCCGGCGGCTACAACGCCGAGGTGGGCCCGCGCGGCGAGTTCCTATCGGCCGGCCAGCGCCAGCGCATCGGCCTGGCGCGCGCCTTCTTCGGCGAGCGCAAGCTGATCATCCTGGATGAGCCCAACGCCAATCTCGACCCCGAGGGCGAAGAGGCGCTGGCCTGCGCCATCGAGGAAGCCTGCGCCCGCGGCGCTGCGGTGGTGGCGGTGACCCACCGGCTCAGCCTGCTGCGCCGGGTGACCCATGCGGCGCTGCTGCAGGACGGCCGCCTGGCCCGCTTCGGCGAGGCCCGCCAGGTGATCGAGGCCGCGGCGCAGCCGATGGCCGCCGCCCCGGCCCACTCCGACGACCCCAAGATCGCCCCGTTCCGCCACCGCAAGGGCCCGGCGGACCAGGACCCCCGGACCCCTCCGGCTGAAGGAGAAAGCGCATGAGCCTGGTAGAGCATGAGACCCGTACCCCGGCCCGCAGCAGCGCCCCTGACGGCCTGCAGAGCGGCTTCCGCGACCTGATGCCCGCGGGCGGCAGCCACGACATCCCGCTGCCCAAGCGGCCGCCCACCCGGGTGCGCCAGCTGGTGCTGTGGCTGGTGGTCTGCGGCTTCGGCCTGTTCGGCGGGCTGGTGTTCTGGTCCACCCGGGCGGAGCTGACCAGCGCGGTGGTGGCCGGCGGCAGCTTCAACGTGGCCGGCGACCGGCTGGCGGTGCAGCATTTCGAAGGCGGCATCCTGCGCGAGCTGAACGTCGCCGAGGGCGACCGCGTCCGCGAAGGCCAGGTGATCGCCCGGCTCGACGGCCGCCGGGTGCAGGCGCAGCTGGCGATCCTGAACACCCAGCTGGCCAGCACCCTGGCGCAGCAGGCGCGGCTGGAGGCCGACCTGGCGGAGGCCGAAACGCTGCGCCCCGGCGCCGAGCTGGAGCAGCTGATTGCCGCGGCGCCGGAACTGGCGCGGCTGGTGGCGGTGCAGCAGGACCTGCTGGCCTCCAACCGGGCGCTCTATGACGGCCAGATGGAGATCATCCAGGGCCGCATCACCCAGCTGGGCGACCAGCTCAAGGGCCGTGATGCCCGCATCCGGGCCACTGAGGAGCAGCTGGCCCTGGTGCAGGCGGAGCTGGCGGATCTGACCGGGCTGTTCGAAAAGGGCCTGGTGCCGAAAACCCGCATCAGCCAGCGGCAGATGCAGCAAAGCGACCTGCTGGGCACCCTGGGGGCGCTGGAAAGCGACCGCGGCAATGTGCTGGAGCAGATCGGCGAAATGGAGGAGCGGCTGCTGCAGACCGGCCGCGACCGGGTGGCGCGGATCGCCGCCCAGAGCCAGGAGGTGCAGGAGCAGATCCTCGACCTTCGCCAGCGGCTGGACGCCACCCGCGACGTGGCCGAGCGGCTGACCATCCGCGCGCCGCGCGGCGGCCGGGTGGTCGGGCTCGCTATCAACACCCTGGGCCAGGTGGTCGATCCCGGCCGCACCCTCTTGGAGCTGATGCCCGAGGATGCCGGCCTCCTGGTGGAAACCCGGGTCGCGGTGGAGGACATCGACGAGGTCTCGATGGGCAGCCTGGCGCGAGTGTCGCTGACCGCCTACAGCTTCCGCTCCACCCCGCCGGTCACCGGCGAAGTGGTGATGGTGGCGGCCGGCACCAGCACCGACCGGGCCACCGGCCAGACCTATTACCCGGTGCATATCCGCATCAAGGACGCGGAGCTGGCCGCCCTGCCCAATGTGAAAACCCTGCCCGGCATGCCGGCCCAGGCGATGATCGAAACCGGCAGCCAGACCCTAGCCAACTATCTGATCAGCCCGGTGCTCGCCAGCATGTCCAAGGCGCTGAAGGAAGGCGAGACCTGACGCAGGGCACCCCGGCACCCGCCGTCCGCAGCCCGGGCGGCGGCAGGAAAGGCAGCGGCCCAGGGGGGAGGGCCGCCCGCC
>NZ_JBFCVS010000044.1:0-6946 GCF_040704725.1 Leisingera sp. JC11 | reverse complement strand
GATTTGCGACCGCTTAAACGACACACCTAGAAAATGCCTCGGGTGGCGCACACCGGCTGAAGCGTTCAGGGACGAACTCATGAAACTGAGATAGCAGGAAACGTCGCAACGACCCTTGAGCCTTCACAGCAGTCCCCTGCCTGCAGCGGGGCCCGCAGGCCGGGTCAGGCGCTGCGGCAGGCGGGAATGCCCATGCGGATGATTTCGCTGCCCTTGATCTTGTGGACCCCGGAAATCCGGTTGCGGCCTTCGGCCATGAACCAGCTCTTCAGCGGCGCCGGGTAATATTGCGCCATCACCCGGCTGAAATAGTCGAATTTCTCCTGCGCCAGGCGGCGGCCGCCGCGCGAGGGGCCGTGGAAGCCAAAGGTGGTGGCCGGATCGACGCAGGCGCCCGGCAGGCCCAGGAACATGGTGCAGGTGGAATAGCAGACCTTGCCGCGGATCTCGACCCGGACGCCGTTCTGCTGCAGGTTCTTCAGCTCGATCAGCCGGTCATGCAGATAGCCGCCGCGGTCGCTGCCGACCACATAGGTCTGCTGTGCCGCCGCTGCAGAAGGCTGCAGAACCGCCAGCGCCAGGCCAAGGGCGGCGGCGGCTTTCACGGCGGAGTGAAACATGGTGCGGCTGCGGCCCAAGAGGGCAGCTGCGGAAGATGCGATGTTCTGTGCCGGCATGGTCAGACCTCCAAAGCATTAACTGGCGTTGGAAACTGATTAAGAAAGCGTTGCGCGCTGGCCGGGTTGCAGATGTGGCAAAATTTAGCACATTATCAACACTTTAGACTTCATGTTAGGCAAATTTTAAGGGTTTGCGGAAGCGCTCTGCGCCGCATTTTGCGAACAGGCCTGTGCAGGAAGGCCGGATCAGAGCAGATCAAAATCCATCGCCGCGAGGGCGGCGGCGGCAATCAGGGCATTGGCCAGAACATGCGCCTGCACCGCGCCGCCCGGGCGGCGGGTCCGCAGATAAAGCAGTCCGAAGACGATCCCCGCCCCGGCGCCCGCCAGCCAGCGGCCGTGCAGCGCCGCAAACAGCAGGCTGCTGGCCGCCAGCCCGGCCCAGGCCCGCCAGGCGGGTGCGCCGGGGCCGCCGGCGATGCGCTCCAGCACATAGGCGCGGAAAAACAGCTCTTCGATCACCGGCACCAGCAGCACCGTGCCCAGCAGGCGGCAGGCAATCCAGACCGGATCCGGGGCCGCGGCGGCGCTGCCGCCGCTTTCCGGTGCGGTCCACAGCCACAGCGCAGCCACCGCGGCGCCCGCCAGCCAGTCCAGCGGCTCGGCCCGCCAGCTGAACGTCCTGAGCGCGGGCCAGAACAGCCCCAGCCCCAGCAGCATCAGCGCCGCCCGCAGCGGGTAGCCGCTGGAAGGGGTCTCCCAGAACAGCGGCGTCAGCGTGCCGCTGATCATGAACAGGATGAAGGGCACGATGCGGGCAAACAGCGGATCCGCGGCCAGGGACGGGGCCGGGGGCGGGGCCGTGCCCGCAGCAGCGCCCGGGGCCGCTGCGGTCGTTTGCAACAGCGGCATGTTGTGGGCGGCGGCCAGCACCGCAAACGCCAGCAGAGAGAACAGAAGCCAGCCTGCGTAGGAATGGAACCCGTCGACAGCCAGTTCCGGCGAGACATGGGCGCCGAGCCAGACCAGCCCGGAAATGCGGAAGATATTGAAGATCCAGCTGACACTGACCGCCAGCGGGAACAGCACCAGCCAATAGGGCCCCATGCGCAGCGCCGGGCGCGTCAGCACCGCATAAATAGCCATGAAAACGGTCATCAGGGCCACGCCTTCGGCGCCGGAACAGCTCGAGGCGATGCGGACTGCAAAATCATTCAGGCCGATGATGCGCTCGCCCGGAAGGGCGGAAATTTCCGTTCCCGCTGCGGAGAAGACCAGGCTCACGCCCTGGAACGTCAGCCGGGTCAGGGCCTGGTTTCCGCCCCAAAGCCAGCCGGTGGCTTCAACTACCAGCGGCAGCAGAAAAAAACCGGCGGCGGTGAGCGGCAGAAAGGCGTCATTGCCAAGAAACCATTGATTCCAGGCGCGCAGCGGCAAAAGCCAGAGGACCGCGCCGAGGAAGGCCAGCACCGCGCCGGCCAGGAACAGCGGTGCCGCCAGGCTGAACTGCGCCTGCAGATCCGGAAGCGGAAACAGCCACAGCGGCAGCAGCCCCAGGCCCAGCCCCAGCAGATGCAGCCCGGTCGGCCGGAGGCGGCGCGGCGGCGCGGCGTCCGCCAGGCGCAAATAGCTCTGCCAGAGCTGCGGGCGGAGCAGTGCCATAAGAACGACGGCCGTGCTCATGAAAAGCACGCTCAGCGGCAGTGTCCGCATGCTCCGGCAGAGTGCAAATGCAGACACATTGCTGCAGAACAGCTGGCCTTCCTGATGAGTCAGAAGGCGGATGGCCACGGCTTCGGCCACCGCGGCCGCCACAAAGACGGCCAGACGGGCAAATGCCGGCCTGGAGATCTGCCCCCGCCTCATGGTTTCTCCTCAGAACGGACTGCGGGAACAGGCGATGGGCCTGTCCCGCCTTTTCGGTGCGACCATATGCGGCTTGGGCTGCCAAGGCCAAGGGGCTTTCCCCGCCGCAGGCTGAGCTTCGCCGGGGCGGTGCGGCCCCGGTGCGGCTTCTCTTGCGGCCGCCCCCGCGTGCCGGGCGCGCGGGAGGAATGCGGCCTGAGCCTGAACCGTATGATGAATTTTTGCGGCACACCCTCAGGCTTGCCAGCGGAGCAGTCATTCACTAGGAGCGGAAACAAGCAAATTTGCTCGAGTGATTAATCATGTCGATTATCCCCGCCCTCCTGTGCGGAGGCTCCGGCCCCCGTGTGCGGCCGCTTTCACGCCAGACTTGCCCCAAGCAGCCCCTCCTTCGGCTCCGGCGGCTATTGCCTGCCCAAGGACACCAAACAGCTGCTGGCCAATTACAACCATGTGCCGCAGAATATTATCCGCGCGATCGTGGGCGCCAACCGCACCCGAAAGGATTTCCTGTCCGATCAGATCCTGATGCGCGGCCTGAAGGTGGTGGGAATGATGAAGGCCGGCGCGGACAACTTCCGCCAGTCCTCCATTCAGGGCATCATGAAGCGGCTGAAGGCCAAGGGGGTTGAGGTGATTGTCTATGAACCGGCGCTGGAGGAGGCGCATTTCTTCCATTCCCGGGTGGTGCGCGGTCTGGAGCCTTTCAAGGCGGAGGCGGATCTGATTGTCGCCAGCCGGGTGAGCGAAGAACTTGCGGATGTGGCGGAGAAAGTGTTCACCCGCGACCTGCCGGGGACGGATTGAGGGGCAGACAGCATGGCGGCTGCGCATGTGATCAGACTTGAGGGCCCTTCCGGGCCTTCCCCCGCCAGGCGGGGCGGCGATGCCTAGGGATCTGCAGGCACATACCGTGCTGCCGGGGGGAGTTCTCTATCTCTCGCCCTATTTCTGGCCCGAGGAGATCGGCTCGGCTCCCTATTGCCGGGAGCTGGCAGAACATCTGGCGGCGCGGGGCTATGCGGTTTCGGCGCTGGCGTTCCGCCCGCATTATCCCAGCCCCGCCCCCTTCGGCGACTGGGCGGACGGCGCCCGCGACCATGAGCGGCTTGGCCCGATTGCCATCGAGCGGGTTCCGGTCCAGGCGCGCGGCTCCGGCGGGTTCAGGGACCGGGTCCGCAACGACCTGCGGTTCCTGCGCCGGGCGGCCTGGCATGCGCTGCGCGGCCGCCACCGCAAGACCGGCGCCATCATCGCCTATGTGCCAAGCATCCTGACCCTTTACGGGGCAATGGCGCTGAAGCTGCGCTCCGGCGCGCCGGTCATGGCCGTGGTCCACGATATCGAAAGCGGCTTGGCCACCTCGCTTGGCATCGCCTCCCATCCGGTGATGCTGAAGCTGATGCGGCTGGCAGAGCGGATCGGCCTCAGCTTCGCGGATGAGGTTGTGGTGCTGACCGAAGGCATGAAGCGGGAGCTTGAGGCGATCGGCTGCAGGCGGCCCGTCACGGTGCTGCCGATCTGGGCGCAGGCGGCGGCAGAGGCCCCGATCGACCCGGCCGCGCCGGTGCAGGTGATGTATTCCGGGAACTTCGGCAAGAAGCAGAACCTGGATCAGCTGCTGCCGCTGCTGTCGTATCTGTCGGACACCCTGCCGGAGGTCGGGATCGTGATGCGGGGCAGCGGATCGGAACGGCCGCGGATCGAAGCGGAAGCGGCCCGGCGCGGCATTGCAACGGCCCGCTTCCTGGAGCTGGCCCCGGCAGAGGAGTTCATGGTCGCGCTGCAGAGCGCCAATGTCCATCTGGTGCCCCAAGCCCTGAACGTGGCGAATTACGCGCTGCCCTCCAAGCTGTTCTCGATCATGTCGGCAGGCCGCCCCTATGTCTGCATTGCCGAACCGGGCAGCCCGCTGGATGCCCTGGCGCGCGATTCCGGTGCCGGGATCTGCGTTTACCCGGATGACCAGGCCCGCCTCTGCCGGGAGGTGGCCGCGCTTCTGGGCGATCCGGCGCGGCAGCAGCGCATGGGCGCGGCCGGGCGGGCCTATGTGCAGCAGCACATGAACCGCGCCGCCATCTTCAACAGTTACGAATCCATCCTGCGGCGCCTGGCGGGCGCCCCGGAAGAGCAGCGCATCGCGGAGGCAGAGCAATGAAACAGGCACTTATCACAGGGGCGGCAGCAGGGGGCGGCATGGCCGTGCCGGTGAGCGCCGAAGGCTGAGGGCCTCCGAAAAACCGGCGCGCATTCGACCGCAAGCATCTGATTTCGCACAAGGATATGAAACATGACTATTGATACGGCTGCAGCGGACGCGCCGCGCGTTGCCCTGGTTGGCGGCCAATGGGCCCAGAATGTCGGCAATGCCTTCTTCAACCTGGGCGGCGAATATGTGCTCAAGCGCGTCTTCGGCAGCGGTGCCGTGGGCTTTTACCAGGACCAGCCGAACTATCGGACCCTGCACAACAAGTACAAGGGCAACCCCGCCGCATATGCCGATTTCGTCCGCCATCTGGACATCGATTACCTGGTGCTGCAGGGGCCGGTGCTGAACGGCTGGATCCGGGAAAGCTGGGAGCAGGCCTTCAAGGCGCTGCGCGCCCGCGGCACCAAGGTCATTTTCCTGTCCTCCGCCTTCTTCAAGTTCCGCGACAGCGAATTCAGGAAGGTGCGCGAATTCCTTGAGGAATACCCGCCGGCGCTGATCTCGACCCGCGACGATCAGAGCTTTGGCATCCTCAAGGACTGGCTGCCGGGGGTGCCGAAATACAATGGCATCGACTCGGGCTACTTCCTGAACCGCTGCGTCAGCCCGTTCAAGGTGCGCCCGGACGTGCGTTACATCACCAAGAACTTCGACCGCTACCCGGAGCCGGAGATCCTGACCAGCGACCCCGGCGCCAAGTACAATTCCCGCCAGGTGGAGATCGAGGGCAAGACCTACTGGCTGTCGGTGCCGACCTTCCTCGACAAATACGCCCACAAGGGCAAGATCAAGGGCTATCTGGCCGATGTCTTTGACCGCCGCAAGCTGCCGGCAGAGTTCGGCGGGCGCATGATCGTGCGGCCGGAGCACCGGTTCTTTCCGCATATGACCCACAAGATCTACCGCCAGCCCAACGCCACCGCCTCGGATGAGCCCTGGACCTATATCAGCCTCTATGCCAATGCGGAGTTCACCCTGTCGGACCGGGTGCATGCCTGCGTGGCGACCCTGGCCTTCGGCGGCCCGGCGATGCTGTTCACGCCCAGCCCGCGCTCGGCGCTGTTCGGGCGGGTCGGGCTGCAGGAGATCAAGACGAAGCTGGTCACGCTGGATCTTGATTACCTGCACGAAGAGCAGGAAAAAGAGATTGCCTGGCTGAAAGAGCACGTTTGAGCCGGAGAGATCGGATGTATGTTCTGCATGTGGTGAGTGATCTGGACGAGGCCTATGGCGGCCCGTCGCAAAGCGTTCCGCAGCTGGTGCACCACCTTGCGGCGGAAGGGGTCGGCGGCCGCATTCTCTACGTGGAGACGCTGGCGCAGAGCCGCAACCGGATTGTCGAGTCCCGGCAGCTGCTGGCCCAGGGCGCCCGCATCCGGGGCTCGCGCAGGATCTGCTACGCGCCGGACCTGCGCCGCCTGCTGCGCGAGGCGGTCCGCAGCTCGGCGCCGGCGCTGGTGCATATCCACAGCATGTGGCGCTACAACGCCTGGGCCGCCTGGCAGGAGGCCCGTGCCGCCGGCCTTCCGGTCGTGGTCTCGCCGCGCTCCAACCTGTACGGCCATTCGCTGCGCAAGAACCGGCTGATCAAGCAGGCGGCGCGCAGGCTCTTTGTGGACCGGATGCTGACAGAAGCGGCCTTTGTGCATGCCACCGCCGCCTCGGAAACCGAGGCGGTGCGCGCGGCGGGCTACAAGACGGTGCCGGTGCGCACCATTCCAAACGGCATCGATCCGGTCGATGTCTCGGGGTTTGCCACCCGGGCTGCGGCCCTGTCGGCGCTGCAGCTGGAGACCGATCCCGCCCGTCCGCATGTGCTGTTCCTGTCCCGGGTCGACCCCCGCAAGCGGGTCGCAGATCTGATCGCCGCCTTTGCAGCCTCGGAGCAGGCCCGCAGCCAGGCGGCCGAGCTGCTGATTGCCGGCCCCGCCGCCTCAGAGGGGTACGCCGCAGACCTGCGGGCCCGGGCGGCGGCGGAAGGCGTGGCGGAGCGGGTGCATCTTCTCGGCATGCTGCGAGACGGGCAGCGCACCGCGGCCTATGCGGCGGCGGATGTTTTTGCCCTGCCGACCCAGTTCGAAAATTTCGGGATCGCGATCGGCGAAGCCCTGTCGGCGGGGCTGCCGGTGGTGACCACGACCGCAACCCCCTGGGCGGCGGCGGCGGAAAACGGCGTCGGCCACCTGGTGGAGCCGGGCGATACCGGCGGGCTGGCGGCCGGGCTCGACCGGTTTCTGCTGGCGCTGCCGGC
>NZ_JBFCVS010000043.1:0-8404 GCF_040704725.1 Leisingera sp. JC11 | reverse complement strand
GCCGTGACCTCCGTCGCCGCCGCCATAACCGCCGGCGGCCTGGCCATCCAAAGGGGTGTTCAGGAAGAAAGTGAGGAGAACGAGGAACAAAGCACGATGTAACATCGGCTTGAAGTAGGGCGGTTATCCCTCCAGTCCATAGGCCTGACGGATTCCGCGTTGCGTTCCAGGGCCGAAGTCCCCGTCAATCGCGCCGGCGTAGAAATTGTTCTCTTTCAGCTTCTGCTGCAAGGCACGCCGGGTTTCGGCGGTGAACATGTTGGGGCGCTCGCTCAGGAGGTTGAGCACGTCGGAGCTTCCGCTGCGCAGCGCGGCATAGAGGTAATGCGCGGAATCTTCGGGGCCTTTCGAGGCGATCAGACCGTCATCAATTAGCGCGGCGAAGTTGAACTGCGCCTGCGGATGGCGCAGGTCAGCGGCACGCTCGAAGAAGGTCAGCGCCTTGTTCGGATTGGCTGGCAGACCCAGCCCCCCCTGGTAATGCAGGAAGCCAAGATCGTTGATCGCATCGGCGAAATCCTGGGCTGCGGCCGCTTGGTAAAGCTCCAGCGCTTTGGCCTCATCGACGTCCACGCCAGTACCGCGTTCATAGAGCTTGGCCAGTTCGAACTGTGCCTCGGGCGAGCCGGCATCCGCTGCGCGCTGCAGGAAATCCACCGCCGCCTTAGGGTCGAAACGGCCTTCGTTCGGGTTCAGCCGGATATAGGCCAGGCCAAGCATCGAGCGGGTGTCGCCCAGTTCGGCCAAGGCCAGCAGCTGCTCCTCCTGATCGGGCTTCAGCGCCGCCCATGCGGCAGAGGCGTCGGCCACCGATACCGGGGCATCATCTTCTCCGGGGCCCGCGAGGTAGAAGGGCACGCCGGTCAGCGAACCGTAGGTATGCGGTTCCTGCAGGTTCGCGGTGCTTTGCAGCACCTGGTCGCGGACCTGCCGGAACATCAGGCTGATTTCCAGCCCGGGCTGCACCATCTTTTCCATCAGGGCGGTCGCATAGGGCGAGTTGCTGCCGCTGCCGTCCAGCGCCACTTGGCCGTCCTTGGCAGCAAAGGCCACCAGGGTGCCGCGGTCCGGGTCGGCCGGCGCCATGCCGCCGCCGCCGCGGGTTGTTGCCGTGGTTTCAGTCGTCTGGCCGCTGCTCTGATCCAAGGCGATGGAGTCGCCCAGGGGGTTGTCGCGGCAGCTGTCCAGGATCACGATCCGCATCTTGCGCGCCCGGTCCACCGCATTCAGCAGCTGTTTCAGCGACAGCGACTGGCGCTGCACATCGCGGTTGCTGGCGACCTTGGCATCCGCTGGAATCAGGAAGTTTTCGCCCTGCACCTCAATCCCGTGGCCGGCAAAATAGACCAGCGCCAGATCGGCGACTTCGGAGCGGAAGGCGAAGTCATCCAGCAGCTGTTCCATCTCCGCTGTGCCCGGGTCGAGAGCCAAGCTGACGTCGAATCCGATGCCTTCCAATGTGTCCGCCATCGCGACCGCATCGTTACGGGTATTCTCGAGAGGCGGCAGATACTGGTACTCCGCAACACCAATGACCAGGGCAATTCGGTCAGTCGCAGCGTGGGCGCCCGCGGCAAGCAGCAGGCAGAAGGTGAAAATCAAGGGTTTGAAAATAAAAGACATGCGGATACCCGGGATAGCGAATTCTGCTAGTGCCCAATGTAGTCCTTAGAGGTAGTAAAGAAAAAGAAAATTCGCCGCGCGAGGTTGCGGCTGGCAGGCCCTGCCCGTTTCCGGGCAGGGCTTAGCTGTTTCAGGTGCTGGCCATGCTGCTGGCCGATCGCAACCGGTCGCGCAGCTTTTCCAGGGTAACCCCGGCCGCTGCGGCCGGCAGATCCGCCGGGCCTGACTTATCAACCTGGGCCTGCACGCGCTTGTAGAACCCGGAGAGTCCCGACAGCGTCTGGATCACCAGGTCGAAGTCCTGCAGCGAGCGGAGTTCCTGGCTGGTCGGCGCGGTGCCCCGTTCCAGAACGTCCAGGACGACGTCCTCCAGCGCTTGCATCTGGCTGCGCAGCTGCTCCATTTCCCACGCCGAGGCGGCGCAGAGTTCGCCCAGGGCTTTGTCGGGACGTTCCATGATCAGAGCCGCCCGACGACCTGTTCGATGGCCTGCTTCATGGTAGCCACCGTGAACGGCTTGCGGATGATGTTGTTCAGGCCGATCTGCTTGCCGACCTGGATGATTTCCGGAGTCGGCTTGCCGGTCACCAGGATGAAGCCGACACGCTGGGTCACCTGATGGCTGCGCAGCGCCTTCAGCAGGCCCAGCCCGTCCATGCCCGGCATGTTGTAATCCGACAGCACCAGATGAACCGGGGTTTGGGTCAGCTTCTGATAAGCGCCCTGACCGGAGTTTTCGACCATGTAGTTCTTGATGCCGATTTCATCCAGGCTTTGTGTGATGATCCCCCGGCTTGTCGACATATCGTCAACAACCATAACGCGGAGAGAGTCTTTCAAGCTCATTTTTCTTTCCTTCTGCTCTGCTTGCAGCCGTGGACAGGGTTACCTGCCAGCGGGTGAGTTGACGTAAGTGGTGATCCCGGCCGTCTTCAGGTGCTGCGCAGCCGGGCCAGACATGCGCTCGGAGTGACCGATGAAGAGGGTACCGCCCGGGTTCAGGGCATTCTGGAAGGCGCTCCAGACCTTCTGCTGGGTGGGGTTGTCGAAATAGATCGCAACGTTCCGGCAGAAAATCGCATCGAACTTGCCCCGGAAGGGGAAAGGTTCGATCAGGTTCAGCACCCCGAAGGTGATCAGATTGCGCAGGCTTTCCGGCAGCCGCCCGTCCGGATCGCGCTTCGGGACCAGCTTGCTGTATTTGGCGTCAATCTGGGCCAGTTCGTCCTCGGGGTATTTGGCAGCCTGAGCGTGGCGCACCACCACCGGGTCGATGTCGGTGCCCAGGATCTTGATGTCCAGCTTGGCGGCCTCCGGGCATACGTCCAGCAGCGTCATCGCAATCGAGTATGGCTCCTGCCCGTTGGAGCAGCCCGCCGACCACAGCCGCACCCGGCCGCCGCGCCGCGCCTGTTCCACCAGCGGCGGCAGCACGTCATTGCGCAGGGTTTCGAAGTGATGCGGCTCCCGGAAGAAATGGGTCACATTCGTGGTCAGCAGCGACAACAGACCGCTGCGTTCCTCGTCGGAATTGGGGCCGTCCAGGCTGGCAAGGTAGTCCTTGAAGTTGGTGATGTTGCGCTGGCGCAGTTTGCGGGCCAGGCGCGATGACACCAGCGGCTTCTTGCTTTTCGCCATCGCCAGGCCGAAGTTTTTGTGCGCGAACTGCGCAATGGCTTCGAATTCCTGGTCCGACAGCGAAAAGCTGTCCGCATTGGGAGTGATCGTGCCTTCTGCGCTCACGGCATCACCTGCTCCGGAGCCGAGATCACCGCATCCAGATTGATGATGCGCACCATGGTGTCATCATGCGAGATGATGCCTTGGATGTACTCCATCGTGTTGCGGCTATCCACTGGCGGGGTGTCCTGGATGTCGTCCGGGTTGATCGAGATGATCTCGGAGACCGATTCAGCCAGCAGGCCGACCGGTTTACCGTGCACGGAGACAACAATGACCACATTGCGCTCGCTGGCTTCGGTCTGCTGCAGACCGAAGCGGGCGGAGAGATCGTAGATCGGGATCACCGCGCCGCGCAGGTTCATCACCCCCAAAACATCGGCCGGGGCATGCGGCAGGATGGTCACCGGCGACCAGCGCCTGATTTCCCGGATCTGGGTGATCTTCAGGCAAAACGCCTGGCCGGCCACGGTGAAGCTCACAAACTCGCTGTGTTCAGCGTGTTTCACTTCCTGATCGGTTTGCTTCACTTCAGCTTGCATTGCTCATTCTCCGCTCGGTGTCAAAGGCGGCCGCAGTGGGCGAGGCCGCAATGATGCTTTCAGGGTCCAGGATCATGGCGATCTTGCCGTCGCCCAGGATGGTGGCCGCGGCGACGCCGGGGATTTCCCCGCAGACGCCGTCCAGGCTCTTGATCACCACCTGGCGCTGATCGTGGATGTCATCGACTGCCAGCGCGCAGCGCTGGCCGGTTTCGGTTTCCACCAGCAGGTAGACGCCGGCCTGCTGATCGCTTTCGCGGTAGAGGCCCAAAGCGCCGGCGACATCGCAGATCGGCACGAAGTTGCCGCGGATCGACAGCAGGGTGCCGTCGGCGCCCAGGCTGTTGATCATGTCGTCGCTGCCGCGCATGGTCTCGACGATCGAGGTGATCGGCACCACCATGGTCTGATCGGCCACCGACACCACCATGCCGTCCATCACCGCCAGGGTCAGCGGCAGGATGATGGTGAAGGTGGAGCCTTTGCCCGGTGAGGAAGAGATATTGATGCGCCCGCCAAGGCCGGTCACCGCATTCTTCACAACATCCATGCCTACCCCGCGGCCGGAGAGATTGGAGATCTCCTTGGCCGTCGAGAAGCCGGGCGCGAACAGCAGGTTATCGATCTCGCCATCGGTCAGTTCGGCGTTTTCCGGGATCAGGCCTTTCTCGATCGCGATCTGTTTGACTCGGGGGCGGTTCACACCGGCGCCGTCGTCCTTGATCTCGATGCAGACGCTGCCGGAACGGTGCGAGGCCGACAGCCGGATTTCACCGGTTTTGACCTTGCCCGCGCCTTCCCGGTCTTCGGGTTTTTCGATGCCGTGGTCAACCGCGTTGCGCAGGATATGCGTCAGCGGGTCGGACAGCCGTTCGATGACCGTCTTGTCGACCTCGGTGTTCTCGCCTTCGGTGACCAGCTTGCAAGTCTTGCCGGTGGCGGCCGAGGCCTCGCGAACGATCCGGGCCATGCGCTGGAACAGCGGCTTCACCGGCTGCGCGCGGATGGCCATGACGCCTTCCTGAATGTCGCGTGCCAGATTCTTGAAGCCTTCCAGCTCGGTCTCGACATCGCGGGTGTCCGAAACGTTGAGATTGGCGATCTGCTGGGCAAGCATCGAGTGGTTGATGATGAGCTCCCCGACAGCGTTGATCAGCCGGTCCACCCGCTCGAGCTCGACGCGGAGCGTCGGCTTCGGACCGCCGCGCTGCTCCTGCTTGCCGCTCTCGGCTTTCGGGGCCGAGGCCTTTTCTTCGGCGGCTGCCGGTTTGGCTTCGGGTTCAGGTGCGGGGACCGGCGGTTCAAAAGGGGTTGCAGGCGCCTCCCCCTCGGCGGCGGTTGCGGCATCCGGGGCGGGGGGCGCGCTGAACATTGCGTCCAGGGCTGCCAGCGCATTGGCTTCCGCCTCGGCATCGCCGTCGCCTTCGATCGACAGTTCGCACAGTCCTTCGACAAACTCGAAAACGGCCTCAACCTTCGAACGCGGCTCCGTGGTGACCAGCACTAGGTCCCATGCCAGATAGGCTTCGCCCATGTCCATCGTGTCAAAGCCGGGCAGTTCGTTCTCGTCCAGCGCGACGGTCAGTTCGCCCATATCCTTGAGCGCCTGGAACAGGAAGAAGGGCTCGTTGCCGGTGCCGTACATTTCCTTCAGCGGCTGGAAGCGGATCCGGTAGGTCTCTTCCTGCGGCTCCGCCGGGGCGCCGCCGATATCGCCAAGGTCCATCATCGGTGCCGGACCGCCCAGCCCCATCGGCTCGAAGGTGAGGTCTTCCTCTTCTTCGGGGATGTATTCGTCCAGCGCCGCAAGCAGGGTATCGTGATGCGCCTCGTCGATCTGGCCGCCGTCACGGGCCACCTCAACAAGCGCCGACAGATGGTCGCTGGAACGCAGCAGTAGCTGAATCAGCTTCTCGTCGAGATCCAGCCGGTTGGAGCGCACCTCGTCAAACACGGTTTCGAACCGGTGGGCAAAAGCCACCAGGTCGTCCAACCCAAAGGCCCCGGCGCCCCCCTTGATCGAGTGCACGGCGCGGAAAATCGCATTGACCACTTCAGAGTCGTGATCGCCTCCTTCGATGGCGGTCAGACCCTCATCCGTTGCTTCGAGGAGTTCTTCGCACTCCTCAAAGAAGGTATCCTGAATAGACCCCGACATCTCAGGCCGCAGCTCCGGTCACGCGCTTGAGTGCAAAGATCAGCGAGGCATCGTCAAACGGCTTGGTGATCCAGCCGGTGGCCCCGGCGCCGCGGGCGCGTGCTTTCAGCTCCGGCGCGCTTTCGGTGGTCAGCACCAGGATCGGCACCTTTGAATTGATACCGGTGCCGCGCAGCTCCTCGATCACGCCGAAACCGTCGAGGTTGGGCATGTTGATGTCCGTGATCACCACATCGGGATCCACGTCGGAATACATATCCACGCCTTCGCGGCCATCGACCGCGCAGTGGTATTCAAAACCGGCTTCTTCCAGGGTTGCGGCCAGAAGATTCCGGATGGTGCGGGAATCGTCGATTGCCAGAACTTTGGTTTTCATGCTGTTTCCTCGTCTTCAAAACGGTTGGGCTCCAGCCCCAGAAGCGTCAGGGACTTGCGGCAGGATTCAGTGATGTTGGTGACTGCGAAGCCTGCCCCCTCGGACCGCCACTGCTGTTCCGCACCAAGCAGAAGCTGCAGGCAGCGGGAGGGCATCAGAGCAACGCCGCTGCAGTCGATTTCGACCGCCTTGGCGCGCGCTCCTTGCAGGAAGGCGATCAGTGGATCCAGCTCCGCGAAAGCGTTCGGCAGATCCAAAACGTGTTTTTGCGTTTCCGTTGTCATTTTCGGCGATTCGCACCCCCGTTGTCGGCGATCAGTTCGAGTTCGATGAGGCAAGTTTTAGGCGGCGGGCCTTAATATTTGATTGCCGCCTGCGCCGCGCCGCGCGGGATTCATAAGGAGAGCGGCGGCAACTTCCGCAGCAAAAATCCGATCAATTTTTATCTGTGCTCTAACGGCCGGGAGAATCACCTGCAGCGAGCCGGCAGGCGTGTTTCCAGCCCCCCGCACAGCCTGCGGATGCATCTTTACCGGACCTTCAGAAAGTGACGCCGGAGCGCGGCAGAATTCGGCCTGTTTCCGCATCAAAATGCGGCATGCGGTATGCGCCGTAAGCGGCAAATTAACACCTGAGCCGCAATCTGGCTGGCATCATTATTGCGGTGGCCTAGACCGCATTGCTCTTAGGAGGACGGAATGAAAGCGTTCAAATCGCTCAAGCTGGCACATAAGTTGCCATTGTTTGTTGTTGGGTTCGGTGTGCTTGTGACGGCGATTCTCGTCACCATAAGCACCATCAGCTTCCAGCGCAGCGCCGAGAAGAATGCCGAGGACCAGTTCCGGTCCATGGTGGCTGACCGGAAGTTTTCGGTGCAGACATTGCTGGACGGTATTCATGCGGATGTGCAGACCCTGGCGGCGGTGCCGTCGACGGCCACTGCCATCGAATGGCTGACCATGACCTGGAACGATCTGGATGGAAATCCGGGCCAGATCCTGCGCCAGGCCTATATCGACGAGAACCCCAACCCGATCGGGCAGAAACATCTCCTGGTGCGCGGCAAGGGCGACTCGCCCTATCACATGCACCACGAAACCTTCCACCCGGCCTACAAGACGCTGATCGAGAGCAAGGGCTACTATGATGCCTTCCTGATCAACCTGGCCGGCGACATCGTCTATTCGGTGTTCAAGGAAAACGACTACGGCACCAACATGATGACCGGCCCGTTCAAGGATTCCGGCCTGGCTGACGTTTACCGTGCGGCGCTGGAAGGCAGCCGCGGGGAGGTTTTCTTTGCGGATATGGAGCCTTATGCGCCCTCCGGCGGTGCCGCCGCAGCCTTTGCCGCGTCTCCGGTGGTGAACGATGCCAATCTGACCGTAGGCGTGCTGGCGGTCCAGATCCCGGTGGACCTGCTGGGAGCCATCGTCAACAACGATCAGGGCATGGGGCAAACCACCCAGATATATATTGCCGGCTCCGACATGATGGCCCGGACCACGTCGCGGTTCGAAGACGGCTATCAGGTCTTGTCGCAGCTGCCTTCGGTCCCGCAGGTAACCACAGCTTTTGACGGAAAGTCCCACGTCCAGAAAGGCGTCCCTGGGCTGAACGGCCATGCTGTGCTTGCTTATTCCGAGCCGCTGCCGCTGGAATTTGCAAACTGGGCGATCATTGCCGAGCAGGACTGGTCTGAGCTGATGGCGCCAGCGGCCGAGAAGCGCAATATGCTGCTTCTGGCCTCGCTGATCTGCGCCGGCGGCATGTCGTTCTTCGGCTGGCTGTTTGCGCGGTCGATCACCAAGCCGATCGACCGAATCTGCACCGACATGGAGGCGGTGTCCTCCGGCGATCTCGACACCGAGGTGGAAGCGGCAAGCCGCACCGACGAGATCGGCAAGATCGGCAGGACCCTGGTCTCCATGCAGGACGACCTGAAGCTGGCCCGCGCCGCCGAGGAGGAGCGCGCCGAGATGCAGCGCCAGCAGCAGCAGGTGGTCGAAAGCCTGAGCGCCGGCC
>NZ_JBFCVS010000042.1:0-11960 GCF_040704725.1 Leisingera sp. JC11 | reverse complement strand
TCCCGGAAACGGATGTGGCGATCGTCATCGGCTCCAACGACATCGTCAACCCGGCGGCGCAGGAGGACCCCAACTCGCCGATCGCCGGCATGCCGGTGCTGGAATGCTGGAAGGCGAAACAGGTGTTTGTCTCCAAACGCGGCCAGGGCACCGGCTACTCCGGCATCGAGAACCCGCTGTTCTTCAAGGAAAACACCCGCATGTTCTACGGCGACGCGAAAGCCAGCCTCGATACGCTGCTCAATCTTTCTGCCGCCTGACCCCCGCAGATCAATCAAGAAGGAACGACCGTCATGACTGCTGCTCCGGCCCCCAAGAACGACCTTGGCGCCTATTGGATGCCATTCACCGCCAACCGGCATTTCAAGGAAAATCCGCGGATGATCGCCGGGGCGGAAGGGATGTATTACACCACCACCGACGGGCGGAAGGTGATGGATGGCACCGCGGGCCTGTGGTGCGTCAATGCAGGCCACGCGGCGCCGCGGATCACTGAGGCGGTGCGGAAACAGGTGGTGGAGCTGGACTATGCACCGGCCTTCCAGATGGGGCACCCCAAGGCCTTTGAGTTGGCAAACCGGCTGGCGGATCTGGCGCCGGGCGATCTGAACCATGTGTTTTTCACCAACTCAGGCTCGGAATCGGTGGAGACCGCGCTGAAGATCGCGCTAGCCTATCACAAGGCCAGGGGCGAGCAGGGCCGCACCCGGCTGATCGGCCGTGAGAAGGGCTATCACGGCGTCAACTTCGGCGGCATCTCGGTCGGCGGCATCGTCAACAACCGCCGCCATTTCGGCAGCCTGCTGACCGGCGTTGACCACCTGCGCCACACCCATGACCCGGCACGCAATGCCTTTACCAAGGGCCAGCCGGAGCATGGCGCGGAACTGGCCGAAGACCTGGTGCGGCTGATCGAGCTGCACGGGGCGGAAACCATCGCGGCGGTGATCGTCGAGCCGATGGCCGGGTCCGCCGGGGTGATCCTGCCGCCCAAGGGCTACTTGCAGCGGTTGCGCGAGATTACCCGAGAGCACGGCATCCTGTTGATTTTCGACGAGGTGATCACCGCCTATGGCCGCCTGGGCCGGGCCTTTGGCGCCGACTACTACGGTGTGGAGCCGGACATGATCACCACCGCCAAGGGTCTGACCAATGGTGTGATCCCGATGGGCGCGGTGATGATCAGCAGCGCAATCCACGATGCCTTCATGACCGGGCCGGAGCACATGATCGAGCTGTTCCACGGCTATACCTATTCGGGCAATCCGGTCGCCTGTGCGGCGGCGCTGGCAGCGCTGGACACTTACCGCGAGGAGGAGTTGTTCGAGCGTGCGGCAGCGCTGGAAGACTATTGGGCGGAGGCGCTGTTCAGCCTTAAGGGCCTGCCGCATGTTCAGGACATCCGCTGTGCAGGCCTGGTCGGCGCGGTGGAGCTGGAGCCGGTGGCGGGTGCGCCGACCAAGCGTGCCTTTGAGACCTATCTGCGGGCCTGGGATAAGGGGGCGCATCTGCGCACCACCGGCGACATCATCGCCATGTCACCGCCGCTGATCATCGAAAAATCCGAAATCGACGAGCTGATCGGCATCCTGGCCGAGTCGCTCATCACGTGATCAACCGGCCGGCGGCCCGCCGCGGAGGAGCGCGCGGGGCGGCCGGCCGCCAAGGGAGAGACAATATGAAAGACGTACAAAGCAACGCCCGCATCAATGGCAGCCGCCTGTGGGATTCGCTGATGGAAATGGCGCAGAAGGGCCCGGGGGTGCGCGGCGGCAACAACCGCCAGACGCTGACCGATGCCGACAAGGAAGGCCGCGACCTGTTCAAGCGCTGGTGTGAAGAGGCCGGCATGACGGTGGGCGTTGACAGCATGGGCAACATGTTTGCCCGGCTGGAAGGCGCGGAGCCGGATCTGGACCCGGTGATGATGGGCAGCCACCTGGACACCCAGCCGACAGGCGGCAAATACGATGGCGTACTGGGCGTGCTGGCGGGGCTTGAGGTGGTGCGCTCGATCCGTGATCAGGGCATCACACCGCGCCGCCCCATCGTGGTGGTGAACTGGACCAACGAAGAGGGCACCCGCTTTGCCCCCGCGATGCTGTCCTCCGGCGTCTTTGCAGGTGTCCACACCCAGGACTGGGCCTATGCCCGCGAGGACGCGGATGGCAAGAAGTTCGGCGAGGAGCTGGCCCGGATCGGCTACAAGGGCGATGAGCCGGTGGGCAACCGCAAGATGCACGCGATGTTCGAACTGCATATTGAGCAGGGCCCGATCCTGGAAGCCGAGGGCAAGGACATCGGCGTCGTCACCCACGGCCAGGGCCTGAACTGGCTGCAGGTGACGCTGACGGGGCAGGAGGCGCACACCGGATCCACCCCGATGCCGATGCGCCGCAATGCAGGTCTTGGCGCGGCGCGGATCACCGATCTGGTGCACGAGATCGCGATGAGCCACCAGCCCGACGCCGTGGGCGCGGTGGGCCACTGCGACTATTACCCCAACAGCCGCAATATCGTGCCGGGCAAGGTGGTGTTCACCATCGACTTCCGTTCGCCCAGCTTTGACACCCAGACCGACATGGAGCAGCGCCTGCGCGACGGGGCCGCCCGGATCGCCGAGGAGCTGGAACTGGGGCTGGAGATCGAACGGGCTGGGCATTTCGACCCGGTCACCTTTGACGAGGGCTGCGTTGATGCGGTGCGCCGGGCGGCGGAGAAGCTGGGCTATTCGCATCGTAATATCATCTCCGGCGCGGGCCATGATGCCTGCTGGATCAACAAGGTGGCGCCGACCGCCATGGTGATGTGCCCCTGTGTCGACGGCCTTAGCCACAACGAGGATGAGGAAATCAGCCGTGAATGGGCAGCGGCGGGCACCAACGTGCTGCTGCATGCGGTGCTGGAAACCGCAGAGATCGTGGAGTGAGCGGCATGAGTCAGAGAACCGTGATCAAGGGCGGCACCATTGTTGCCGCCGACCGCAGCTATGAGGCCGATGTTGCCATCGAGGACGGCAAGATCGTGCAGATCGGCACCAATTTGAATGGCGACAAGGTGCTTGATGCCGAGGGCTGCTATGTCATGCCGGGCGGTATCGACCCGCATGTGCATCTGGAAATGCCCTTCATGGGCACCCATTCGGCGGACGACTTCGAGTCCGGCACCCGCGCGGGCCTCGCGGGCGGCACCACCATGGTGGTGGACTTCTGCCTGCCCAGCCCCGGCCAGTCGATGCTGGAAGCGCTGGAGGCCTGGCACGCCAAGTCGAAACGCGCCTGCGCCGACTACTCCTTCCACATGGCAGTGACCTGGTGGAGCGAGCAGGTGTTCAACGAGATGCAGCAGGTCGTGGACCTCGGCATCAACTCCTTCAAGCACTTCATGGCCTACAAGGGCGCGCTGATGGTGGACGACGACGAACTGTTCGACTCGTTCCGCCGCTGCGCCGCGCTGGGTGCGCTGCCGATGGTGCATGCTGAAAACGGCGATGTGGTCGCTACCATGCAGCAGAAGCTGCTGGCTGACGGCATCCGCGGACCGGAGGGCCACGGGCTGTCGCGCCCGCCGGAGGTCGAGGGCGAGGCCACCAACCGCGCCATCATGATTGCCGACATGGCGGGCGTTCCGCTGTACGTCGTGCACACCTCCTGCGAGCAGGCGCATGAGGCGATCCGCCGGGCCCGCCAGAAGGGCATGCGCGTCTATGGCGAGCCGCTGATCCAGCATCTTGTGCTGGATGAGAGCGAATACCGCCACCCCAACTGGGACCACGCCGCGCAGCGGGTGATGTCGCCGCCGTTCCGGGACAAATCCCATCAGGACAGCCTGTGGGCCGGTTTGCAGGCGGGCTCCTTGCAGGTTGTGGCAACCGACCACTGCGCCTTTACCGCGGATCAGAAACGCACTGGCATAGATGATTTCACCAAGATCCCCAATGGCACCGGCGGCCTTGAAGACCGGATGCCGGTGCTGTGGAGCGAAGGTGTGAACACCGGGCGGCTGACCCCGAATGAGTTCGTGGCAGCCACCGCCACCAATATCGCGAAAATCCTCAACATTTATCCGCGTAAAGGGGCGATTCTGGAGGGTTCGGACGCCGACCTGGTGGTGTGGGATCCCAAGAAATCCAAGGTGATTTCGCCGGAAACCCAGCAATCGGTTGTGGAATACAACGTCTTCTCGGGCCGCGAGGTGACGGGCCTGCCGCGCTATACCCTCAGCCGCGGCGAGGTGGCGGTGGACGACGGCACGGTCTGCGCCACCCCGGGACACGGACGGTTTGTGGACCGGCCAACGTTCCCGGAAGTGAACAAGGCGCTGTCCAAATGGAAAGAGGTGACCGCGCCCCGCCAGGTCGTGCGCTCGGCTGAAAACATGCCGGCCTGCGTCTGATCATGCCCCCCGGCGCAGGCCGGGGGCTTTTGCATCTGCTGCCCTGTGGAGGACGGGGCGGCAGCAAGCCAAAAACAGGGAGGAAACTGAAAATGGCTGATATCACCAGCGGGTTTTCCGCATCCGGCGCCGAGGTGCCGCCGCGGATGGATCTGACCGGGATCGACCCGGAACTTTACAACGAGGACCAGCTGCCCACCACGGCGGCGGAACGCACCTGGGACTGGCTGGCGATTGCCGCGCTCTGGGTCGGCATGGTGGTCTGCATCCCGACCTATCTTCTGGCGTCCTATCTGATCGGATCAGGCATGAGCTGGGACCAGGCGGTGCTGACCATTCTGGCGGCCAATGCTATTGTGCTGATCCCGATGGTTCTTGTGGGCCATGCCGGCACCAAATACGGCATCCCCTTCCCGGTGCTGCTGCGCTCGTCCTTCGGGCCGACAGGTGCCAAAATCCCGGCTGTGGCCCGCGGCATCGTCGCCTGCGGCTGGTTCGGCATCCAGACCTGGGTCGGCGGTTCGGCAATTTTCGTGATCCTGAACACCCTCACCGGCGGGGCGCTGGCGGGCGAGGCGCTGCCGGTGCTGGGCATCAGCGCAGGTGAGTTCATCTGCTTCCTCGCCTTCTGGGCGCTGCATCTCTACTTCATCAAGAACGGCACCGAGTCGATCCGCTGGCTGGAAACCTATGCGGCTCCCTTCCTGCTGGCGATGGGGCTGGCACTGCTGGCCTGGGCCTATGTCAACGCGGGCGGTTTCGGCGAGATGCTGTCCACCCCCAGCGCCTTTGATCCGGGCCAGCCGCAGGAAGGCCAGTTCTGGGTGGTGTTCTGGCCGAGCCTGACCGGCATGATCGGCTTCTGGGCAACCCTGGCGCTGAACATCCCCGACTTCACCCGCCATGCCAAAAGCCAGAAGGACCAGCTGCTGGGCCAGATGGTCGGCCTGCCGATCCCGATGGCGCTGTTTGCCTTCATCGCCTCCGCCGTGACTTCGGCAACCGTGGTGATCTATGGCGAGGCGATCTGGGATCCGATCCAGCTCTCTGAGAAAATGGGCGGGTTCTCGGTGATCATCGCGCTGTTTGCGCTGATCGTGGCGACGCTGACCACCAACCTGGCGGCCAACGTGGTGGCGCCGGCGCACGGCTTCTCGAACCTGGCGCCGAGCAAGATCAACCTCAAGCGCGGCGGCTACATCACCGCGGGCATCGGTATTGCCATGTTCCCCTGGATCCTGGTGAACCATATCATCGGCTGGCTGATCGCCTATTCGGCGCTCTTGGGTCCGATCGCGGGCGTGATGCTGGCGGACTACTACCTGCTGCGCAAAACCAAGCTGGAAGTGGCCGACCTGTTCAAGATGAACGGCATCTACTCCGGCAGTAACGGCACAAACTGGGCCGGGGTCTGGGCGCTGGTGATCGGCATCCTGCCGAACCTGCCCGGCTTCCTGGCCGGTGTCGGCATCACTGCAGGCACATCGGACTTCTTTGCCACGATCTATACCTATGCCTGGTTCGTCGGGCTGTTCGTGGCCGGTGCCGCCTATCTGATGCTGTCGAAGATCCTGAACAAGTAAGATAAGGCCCCGGAGCGGAAAGCCCGCTCCGGGGCGTGCTGCAGACATCAAACTGAAAGAATGCCCAATGCCCAAAGCCTACTGGATTGCACATGTCACGGTGACGGATTCCGAGCCCTATGCCCTTTATGCCGCCGGGGCGACGGAGGCCTTCCGAAAGTTCAACGCGCGGGTGCTGGCGCGCGGCGGAACCTGCGAGCAGCTCGAGGGCGACGGCCATCCGCGCAATGTTGTCATTGAGTTCGAGACGCTTGATGCGGCGCTGTCCTGCTACAACTCGCCTGAGTATCAGGAAGCAAAAAACCACCGCCTTGGCGCCGGTATCGCCAATATCGTGATTGTGGAAGGCGCAGGCTGAGGGCGCGCACCGGTTCCGGTGCGCGCCCTGTTTTGTCCGATCGTTCTGTCGGCGGTCAGGCCTCCAGCGCCAGCTTGTGAACGTGGATTTCGTTGATCGGATGGCTCTCGGCGCCGATGATGCCGGGCCGCGCGTGCCGGTAGAGCGAGCGCCAGTAGGGCTGGATGATGGTCCCGTCGTCGCGCATGAACTGCTCGATCTTCTCCATATGCCCGCGGCGGGTATCGGCGTCGGCGATCGCTGAAGCGGCTTCGAGCATGCTGTCGAACTCGGCGCTGGCGAGACCGGTTTCGTTCCAGGCAACCCCGGTCTTGTAGGCCAGCGTCAGCACCTGCACCCCAAGCGGGCGGTGGCCCCAGTCGGTTGAGCTGAACGGGTATTTGTCCCAGTCGTTCCAGAAGGTGTTGCCGGGCAGCACGGTGCGTTTGACGTTGAGGCCGGCATCGCGCATCTGCGCCGCCAGCGCATCGGTTGTGTTGCGCCGCCAGTCGTCATCGATCGAGATCAGCTCATGCTCGAAATCGAGCATCCCGGCCTCCTCCATCAGCTGGCGCGCGGCCTCGGCGTCGCGGACCGGGGCGCCGATGTCGGCGTATTCCGGGTGGATCGGGCAGACATGGTGGTTCTCGGCCAGGGTGCCGCGGCCGTCATAGCCCAGCTCCAGCAGCACCGCGTTGTCGCAGGCCAGCGCCAGGGCGCGGCGGACGCGAGCGTCGGCATAGGGTGTTGCCCCGTCCACGATGGCGTCGCGGTTGGTGCGCAGCACCAGGGTGTTGGCGGAGACGGACTCGCTGACGTTCCAGCCGATAGAGGTGAAGATGTCGACGTATTCCCCCACGGTCTCGTAGGTCATGTCGATCTCTTCGGCCTCCGCGGCAGAGAGATGGGTCGATGCATCGGTGCCGAAGTCGATGAACTCGATCCGGTCCAGATAGGCGCCTTCGCCCCACCATTCGTGGTCGGTGTTCTTCTCCAGCGCCACCTTCACGCCGACTTCGTATTCGACCAGCTTGTACGGGCCGGTGCCGACCGGATCCGCGCCCGGATCGCCGGACCAGCCGTCCGGCACGATGGCGGCGGGGTATTCGGTCACCGCCGGGATGATGGTGATGTCCGGGCGGGTCAGTTTCAGTTTCAGGGTCAGGTCGTCAACGATTTCCAGCGCGCCCTCAGCCGGGCCGTCGCCGGCCTCGTTCTGCAGGGAGCCCATGCGGGCCGCCATCGAGTTGCCTTCCCATTTGCCATCGCACCAGCGGGCAAAGTTATAGGCGACGTCCTTGGCGGTCAGGGTGCCGCGGCCGTCGTTCCAGTTCACGCCGGGGCGGATGTGCAGCAGATATTCGGTGGCGTCTTCGTTGACTTCCCAGCTTTCCAGGAGGCGGGGTTCAAAGGTGCCGTCGGCGTTGTACTGCACCAGATATTCCAGATAGCCGCGCACCAGGTTGCCCAGCTGCGGCCAGTTGAACAGCGGCGGATCCAGCAGCGCGCGCACCACCTGCTGGATGCGGATGGTGCCGCCTTCCTGCGCATTGGCCGCCGCCTGCACCGGCTGGCTGAGGCCGATCATCCCGTAGGCTGCAGAGGCAGTGACCCCCAGCGCGGTTGCCCGGCTCAGGAATTCGCGGCGGTCCAGCTTGCCTTGCGCCGCCTCCTCTGCGTGCATCAGAGCCGCGGGGTGGAGGGTTTCCCTGTTGTAGTATTTGGTCATTTTGCTTCCTTTTATTGCTGTGTCCGGCACACGAAAAGGTGCGGGCAGCAGTCTGGAGAATGGAGCGGCAGCCCTGCCCGCCGGCCGCCGCCCCCGGGGAGATGCCTTATTCAGCGGGCTCCTGGGTTACTGTGGCGGCCACGCCTGCCTGCGCGCGGCGGCCGTCGTTGTAGATCGCCTTGATCAGCGCCGCGCATTGCAGCACCATCACCAGCGAGAAGGGCAGGGCGCCGATCACCATCGCGGTCTGGATTGCCTTCAGGCCCCCGACCAGCAAGAGCGCCGTGACCACCGCACCCAGCGCCACACCCCAGAACAGGATGTGCGGGCGGGCCTTGGGGCCTTCGTCGCCGGCGGCGTTGATGGTGTTAACGATCAGCACCGCACTGTCTGCAGTGGTCACCAGATAGGTCATCAGCAGAACCACGATCATCACCGACATCGCCCAGCCCAGCCAGGGCGACAGCATGTATTGTACCATGGCAAAGATCTTGTCGCCATCCGGCGCGCTGGAGATCTGGCCGCCTGCGCCGCCGTTCAGTTCCAGGTCGATGGCGGTGCCGCCGGCCCAGGTGAACCAGACAAAGCACATCAGCGACGGCACGATCATCGCGCCCAGCACGAACTCGCGGATGGTGCGGCCCTTGGAGATGCGGGCCAGGAACAGGCCGACGAAGGGGGCGAAGGCAATCCACCAGGCCCAGTAGAACACCGACCAGCCGCCCTGCCAGCCTTCCAGCTTGGTTGCCACGCTGTCCGGGTTGCCGTCGCCGGTCCAGACGCGGAAGCTCATGTCCGGCAGCGCCGCCAGGTAATCCCAGATGCCGACAAGCAGCGCCTGCAGGCCAAAGAAGGTGGATCCGAACAGCAGGAAGAAGCTCAGGAGCGCGATGCTCAGCACCATGTTCAGGTTGGAAAGCCACTTGATGCCCTTGCCGACGCCCGACAGCGCCGAGGCGGTGGAGGCGGCCATGATCACCACGATGGCCACCAGCACACCGGTGGTGTTGGCAGTGCCTGCGTCATTGGTCAGCCCGGTAATGCCGATACGGGTAAGGCCGGAGACAAACTGCTCCACCCCGAAGCCCAGGGTCTGCGCCACGCCGAGGATGGTTGCGACCACGGCGACGATATCCACCAGATGGCCGATGGAGCCGGAGAGGCGGGCGCCGAACAGCGGCGTCAGCGAGGAGCGCATGGTCAGCGGCAGGCCGCGGCGGTAGCTGAAGAATCCCAGCGCCAGCCCGGCAATGGCATAGCAGGCCCAGGCGCCCAGACCCCAATGCAGGAAAGACCACTTGTAAGCCATGCGGATATTGTCCGCGGTGCCGCCATTGGTCAGACCCTGGATCACTTCCGGGTTGTTGTTCCAGTGGTAGATCGGCTCTGCCACCGCCCAGGTCAGCATGCCGACCCCGATGCCGGCCCCGAACATCATCGAAAACCAGGAGAAGTTGGAGAATTCCGGCGCGTCGCCCTGCTGGCCCAGCTTGAGCCGCCCGGCGGTCGGCCAGATTGCCAGCGCGATGCAGCACAAGACGAACAGCGCCACGGTCCAGATGTACCAGGCGCCGAAGGAGGCGAGGATGAAGCCGTTGATCGAGTTCAGCACCGCGCCCGACTGTTCGGGGAAGGCAATCGCCCAGACCACCAGCCCGCCGATCATCAGCTTGGAGGAAATGGTGACGATCTGGCTGAAACCCCGGTAAAATCCGCTGTCGGACGTGCCGATCGGCAGATCCGTTAAAGGAGGTTTTATTGACATAGAGTATCCCTGTCTTTTCTGATCTGCTCGTTGATGCCGCCGGGGCTGCGGCCTTAGCAGAACTTACGCAGGGCATTTTTTGTTATAAAAAATTTTCCTTTTGCAGTAGGCAATAATTTATGAGCGACATTAGCGGGATTAATAGGAAGCTGAGCTACAACCTGGTGGCGCTGCACACCTTCGACCTGGTGGCCCGGCATGGCAACTTCACCGGCGCCGCCGAGGCGCTGGGGCTGACGCAGTCGGCGGTGTCCCAGAAGATCAAGGGGCTGGAAACGGAACTGGGCATTGCCCTGTTCAAGCGCGAGCACCGCGGCGTCTCGCTGACGAACGAGGGCGTCCGGCTGCTCAATGTTGTCCGCCCGGCAATGGCGCAGATGGGAAATTCCGTGGCTTCGCTGCTTGAGCGGAAGTCCAAGCCGAGGGTGCGGATATCAGCTGATTTCGCCTTCTCCAGCTTCTGGCTGCTGCCCCGGCTGTCGCATCTGCGGTCGGAGCTGGGGGATGAGATCGAAATCCAGATCCTGGCCTCGCAGGTGCCGCCGGCGGACTATGGCGAGGATTGCGACATCAAGATCCACGTCGCTCCGCGCAGCAGCATGGCGGACGGCGATGTGATGCTGCTGCAGGAACGGGTCGCAGCTGTGTCCAGCCCCGCCTACCTAGCCGCCCACGGCCCGATCCCGGCCTCCGCCAGACTGCTGGACTGCCATCTGCTCAGCCTGTCGAAACCGGCGTCGGCGGAATGGCAGACGTGGCAGGGCTGGTTTGACACCCTTGGCATCGCGGGGGAAAGGTCCAAGAACTACATCAGCTTCAACAATTACGACATGGTGGTGCAGTCGGCAGTGGCTGGCGACGGCATCGCGCTAGGGTGGCTGGGGCTGATCGACAACCTGCTGGCGGACGGCAGGCTGGTGCAGGTGACCGGGGATGTGGTGGCCAGCGACGCCGGGTATGTCATGTCGCGCGACTACTCAAGCCGCCTGCGCGGCCCGAACCTGGTGTTCGAGTGGATTGCGGCCCATTCGGCGGGCCTGGCGCTGAAGTAGAGTCCGGCTGCGGCGCCGCAGCGCCCGCTGGCGGATGCGTTTCAGTGCATCAGGCTGTTTGCCCCGATCAGGATCGAGGCCGCCACGAACACAGTCAAGGCAATCGACAACAGCCCCGCGCAGGCGCCTGCCAGCACGATCGCCCCGTCCCGTTCCAGCAGCCCGATGCTGGTGATGAAAAGGGCGATGGCCGGAAACCAGCCGCTGAGCGGCAGCGGCACAAACAGCGCCAGGGACACCAGGAACAGCAGCCCGCCGACCAGCTGTTCCCGCCGCGGCTGGAACACCGCCCGCAGACGCGGCCGGGCAATCCGTTCCAGCCGCCGCGACACCGGGCGCAGGCGCAGGACGATACGGCGCATGCCCGCACCGGAAACCCGGATCCGCGCGATCCGGCCCGGCAGCCGGACGCTGGAAAAGCCAAGACCCATCTGCGCGCAGAAAAACAGCAGCGGCAGGGCGGTGACAAGCGTTGCCCCCGGCGGCAGCGGCAGCAGGTTGATCAGGCAAGAGAGCAGGATGGCCCAGCCGAAGGACCTGTCGCCAAGCTGTTCCAGAAAGGCGCCCAAGGAAATGTCATCTGCGCTTTGATGGCCGCGGATCACGCGCAGCAGCGTAAAGGACAAGGACCGCTTCCTGGCCAGGCTTGCGGCAGCGGAACCGGGGCATCCAGAAACAGCTTTCAATGTCGCCTCGCAATTCGGACCGCGCCGGACCCCTGCTTAACTTCTTCGCGCCGCTGCGGCAACCGTCTTTGCCGCGGGCCCATCAGTTGGCCTTGGGGCCAGTTCGCTCCTTGCTAAGCTCTTGTGCGCGCGGCGCCCGGACCCGTGTAAGGCGCATTTGCGATATTGGACTGGAAATCAGGCACACTGCATCCGTTTTCCGGTATCCAGCCCTTGCCACCCGGTTCCGGTTCCAGGACGCGCGCCTTCTGCTTCACAGAGCCGCAGCTGCGGGTGGCGCGCACCCGTGAAGGCTCAAGGGTCGTTGCGACGTTTCCTGCTATCTCAGTTTCATGAGTTCGTCCCTGAACGCTTCAGCCGGTGTGCGCCACCCGAGGCATTTTCTAGGTGTGTCGTTTAAGCGGTCGCAAATC
>NZ_JBFCVS010000041.1:0-12277 GCF_040704725.1 Leisingera sp. JC11 | reverse complement strand
CGCCGTGGACGGCCGCCAAAGACAAGGAATGGAGCCGCTGATCACTGACGCCGGCTGATCACCGGGACCAAGCAAGTGGGGAATTTTACTTCGGCACTTTTGGGGAAAGTTCAAACGGCGTTGACACGTGCTGCCGGTGATGCCGAAGCAGAAGACCGTGGACACGCCACGACACACCTTCACGGACGACGAATACAAACGGTTCATGAGGGCTGCCGGTGAGTGTGCCAAACGCGGCGACGTGGTCCGTGGCGTCCAGATCACTGGCCATCATGCCAAGATGTTCCGCTTTGTCGTTCACACGTTCCTCCGGCCCACAGAGGGTGAGCTGTTCGGACTGAAGCACAAGGATATTCAGGTCAAAGGCGATCCGCCGCACTTGGAAATGAACGTCCGTGGCGGCAAGACCGGTGGCCGCACTAGCGTAACCATGCCCTTGGCTGTTCCTCTCTATCAGGGGACATTGAACCCATTCGACGAGAGCAGCCCGGATCGGAACAGCTATGTGTGGATGCCGGAATATTCCAACCGCAGGACAGCCATCAACACCGCCCGCCGCCTGTTCAACCATATCCTGGAAAAGGCCGAGCTGCTGGATGAAGACAGAAAGCTGTCTCCATACTCCCTACGGCATTATGCCATCCAGGCACGCCTCAGAGGCTCTCAGGGAAAGGTGAACCTTTATACGCTGGCCAAGAATGCTGGCACATCAGTGGACCAGCTGGAACGCTTTTACCTGAAGAACATGGCCCCAACGAAGGAACTGATCGAGAACCTTCAGACCCGTGGGGATGACTGACAAGGCGACGTGAATATTGCCATGTCACCAGTTCAGACCTTGAGCTGGTGAGCCGCGAAAGCTCACATTGAGCCCAAGTGCTTGGATGCTGCTCTGCGCACCAAGGTCTGGTTATCGACACGCTTTGCTGGCTGCGAGACAGCCTTGGATATTTTTGGTTAAACTCCTCCTTAGCAAAGGGGAGAGCTGTATGAGCAAGTTTAGAAATGCCCAACCTGCCGATGCGGATCGCTGCTTCGAAATCGAGACCTCCGCCTACGAAGGTGACGAAGCTGCAACCCACGCCAAGATCTACAAGCGGATTGAGACCTACCCTGAGGGCTTTCTGATCCTTGAAGTGGATGGGAGGGTTGTTGGCTTCATCAATTGCGGATGCGCTCACGAGGTCGAAATGTCTGACGAGGACTTCAAAGAACTTATCGGCCACGACCCTGACGCACCCAATGTCGTCATCATGTCCGTCGTCGTGGCCCCCACGGAACAAGGCAAGGGCTATTCAAGGTCGCTGATGGATGAGTTTGTCAAGCGGATGCAGCAGATGGGCAAGGCGACGATTCATCTGATGTGTAAAGAGCATCACGTGCCGCTCTACGAGAAGCTCGGCTATGGCTATCTGAGACCGTCTGCCTCCGACCACGGAGGAATGGCATGGCATGAGATGAGCATGCGTCTTTGAACCAAAACTTGTTGTTTCTCCGCAAAGCGGACACTTGGCCCTTCCAAAGGAAACGGTGGCTTTGTCCTGCCTTGGATACCTCCAGTATTGTCACCGAGAACGTCCAAATTCGACAGCCAGAGCATTCTGCGGCCATAGGCGTGTTGTCTGTGGCAAGCTTCCAGGGGACGCCGTTGGGGTAGCAAAGGAGACCCCAATGGCACTTGAGAAACAGTTCAAACTTGAAGCCGCCGAGAAGCCGAAGGCAAGCCAGCCGTCGAGCCAGCGCCGTCAAAAATTCATCGCCGCCGTCGACAAGCAGCTAGCGGGCATGCCGGATGGTGATGCCAGCACAATCAAAAGCACTTGGGTTTGGAAATCGGACCAGGGCGACTGGTTCATCTCGCCCCGCTACGGGAAAGCAGCACTTGAGCTGGCCCCTGGCCTGAACGCTATCAAATGCACCGATGCCAAGGACGTGGCTGAGAACCTTCAGAAGCTGAAGGCCCTCGCCAGCGAAGGAAAGCTGGATGATGTGCTGGAAGGTGCTGCCTCGGCCATCCGCAGCCGCTTCGGCAAATGAGACGGCAGGCGGGCTGCAGAACCAGTTTGGTCGGAGGCCGAACTCTAAACTCAGCCCGCCCAGCCCAACCAGCCAGTAATGCTCAAGGCACTTGCGAAGCACTTCACGAAGTGAAGCCATAGCCAATCTTTGGCCAATCGCTTGATCACTGCGTGATCAAGAACTGCGTTTGTATCTGTTTGGAATTTTTGGATTTTGGACATACTTCTCCTATCCGTTGAGGAGAAGCATGAGAGACCCGAAGGTCTGACAAACCATCCACACACGATTGCTTTCCAAAGCGCGGCTGGCGGCTATCCGGTCTCAGCCTACGTGCTGCTCAAACAGCGGACCGATATGCTAGCTTTACGTGGACGGCAGTTCGGCTAGCTCGGCGACGGCACTTCCCCGTCTCGTGATGACAATTATTTTGCTCTGGCTCTCTGATGGGGGCTTTCATCCTTCCCCCGCTTTCGCTGTCTCCTAACCCTACTTTTCGATGACGTCATGTCTGCCGACCTACTCAATTCGGTTCTGCACCACTGGCGGAGATTGCCGTGACCCTACTGGGTCCGATTGCATGACGCTTCGGGCTGTCTATGTGTGTGTTTGTATCGCGTTCCTGATACGAGAGAGCTGCGAGCTGTGTTCAATATGGCTGTGTGTGCGATGTGTTTCTGTATGTGGGGTTATTTATACGTCGGGGACTGTGAGTTTCCTGAATTTCAGGGCGATTTGGTGAAAAAGGGAGAATGTTCCCCAAACACAGGGGAACAGGGCAGATTATCCCACGGCCCTGGCGGCTTGCCCTGACTGCCATCCTGGCTGGTAAAAATAGTAAAAGTGCCATATGGATGTAGGCGCATGACTTTTACCATTTTTGGCAAAGCGGCACACTATAGCCTCAACACCTGCCCCTGGTCCCAATTCAAAAGTTCAGTCTGGACACTGATCACTGAATGCCGCTTTGAGCCGAGGCTGTTGTCCAGGTCAGACCGCCTCGCTGCAGCAGTATGTCGATCACAGTTCGAAGCAGCCGTTGCATTAATCTGGTTGCTCACCACAAGCGGACATCTGGTTAATTAGCCGCCAGCGGTCGGTGTGCAGGGCGGAGCAGTCGTTGACATTCTTCAGGGTCTGATGCCACCCGCTCGATCTTGCCTTGGGTCTGGGGATGATGCGGCGCGCCACGGACATGATCCATGCCCTTGTCATCAAGGTGTAGCGTGTCACACCCGGTTGCGAAGAGGAGCGTTGCTCTCGCGCTGGAACAGCGACTTCACGGAGGCGACGGCGCTGTTAAGGCTTGCGCGAAAAGCCTCGGCGCGCAGTTGATGCGCACGGGCCAGGATCTTGCGGATTTCGGCGTTGGTCGGGATTTCAAAGCTTATGTCGTTCATCGGTTTAGTCTCGTCTGCATTGTGACCCTGTGGGTCATTCGCCTTAGTAGATAGGGACATCCACAGGCTTTAAATCCCATGAATCGGGAAAGCCGCCATGAAAAGGATGCATGGCTTTCAGTCCGGGCCGCGTTCCTATGCCAACCCAATCGCCCCCCCCCGTGGCGACGCTGGGGCAGCGTCAAGTTGTTGACCTTGCACCATCTACTGCATAGCGCGGCCCCATGATCAGCCGTGCTTTCATGCCCCACCTGAAGGGCTACCGCTTCCCTCGCTCAGTCATTTCTTACGCGGCCTGGGCCTATTACCGATTTGCGATGAGCTTGCGCGATGTTGAAGTTCTGCTTGCAGAACGCGATGTCTTGGTTGTCCTCGAAACGATCCGGTCATGGGTGCGCAATTTCGGCCACAAACTGCGGCACAGGTCCGAAAGTCCCGTACGTCGCCGTTTGACAAACGGCACTTGGACGAAGTCGTGATCATGATCAGGTACCACGAACGGCACAATCCGTAGAACTGCTGGAACGCATCAAGGAGACGCTGTTCCCCGAATTGGAGGTGGAGCAGTTTCTGACCCCGGAGGCTGCGTTCAGCCTTGATGTGGAGGATGCAGATATGACTCTGCCTCCCCGTGATCCGGCAGCTTGAGGTCACAGCAGGAGACATAGTTTCTAACGGTCTGTGGATACCACCTTCCGCCTTTAGCGGTCTCCACGCCCCTCTCGTTCAGCAGCCTTGCAGCCCCGGAAAATGATCCTGCGTCGGCAACCGCCCGCTCGAACTCGGCACGCACAGTCTCGAAGAAATCCCGCTTTTCTAACCGCCGTTGGGAGGCCAAGGCTTGGGCATTCCGGCCAAGCACGGTTCCCCGCTTCTTGGCGGCTCTGAGCGCGGCTCTGGTGCGTTCTGATATCTGGCGGCGCTCCTCCTCGGCAAAGCAGGCCAGCAGATGCAGGAAGAAGGTTGAGACGTTCGGGTGCTCACAGACGGTCAGCTCTATGCCCTGGTCGATGATCCCCGATATGAACGACACCTTCCGGGAGAATCTGTCCAGCTTCGGGATCAGCAGCTTGGACCGGGTCTTCTTGACGAGGTTGATCGCGTTCCACAGTTCCGCCCGGTCGTCCCGTTTGCCGGATTGGATTTCGGTGAACTCGGCGATCACGTTGTCGGCGGGCTGAAGGAACTGCTCAACCATCGCCCACTGCGCTTCCAGCCCCAGGCCAGATCTCCCCTGCCGTTCCGTCGAAACCCGATAGTAGACAACATATTCGGCCATTCTGCTCTCTCCGTAGACGACAAACGTTGGTTTGTCGTAGACGACGTCCGGAAGGTTGGCCGGAATATCAACTGGCTTGAGGCTTTAGGGGTGTCGTCCATGCCCAATAGCGGACACTGGTGCAATCCGCCGCGAAGGAGTGGTCAGAGCCCCAAAAGGTCAGGTGTCACAGGACAAACAAACGGCAGTAACTGGCGGGCTGCCGACATTCAATTCGCGCTAAACAACATCCTGGAAATCACTGGCTTGATAGGGAACCAGCAGCTCTTTTACAGGAGCAAGAAAGCCCTCTTTCCGAAGCGGTTCCGAACCCATGTCAAGCAGTAGCTCGTCGTGATAATGGGCCATGTGCAAGAGCAGCGTCGCCGAGCGCGCCGCACCTTCCGGCATCCACGATTGTTTCCAGCGCTTTAATGCATCAATCGAAGCACGCATATCTTCTTCTTTTGGCAACGCAATGTTCCCGGCAACGACCTCGGAAAGCCAGCGGGCCTGTAGCGCAAAGGTCGTCACGCTCATGAAAGACGAGGCACGGCCGACAAAGGCCAGATTTGGCGTGTCAGGGTGCAGAATGTGCCGGTAAAGGTATATGCCGTCCGGTTCCTCACCCATTGCAGTGCGCAGGTCCTGGGGGAGAAAATCAAACCCGGTTTTCCAGCCGGTGCCAAAGACGACACAATCCACTGGCAGTGTGTCACCGTCTTCGAGGATCAGCTTTTTTTCGGTGAACCGCTGCAAGCCACTGCGATGCGCGGAAATCTCACCGGATCGGATGCTATCTATGAACCCTGGTCTTGGGACCATCGTCACCTCGGAATAGGCGTCAAACTCGATTGGGTGCTCGGGAACCAGGTTATTTCCATTGGCGATCTTCGTTCCCAGTTTTTGCTGGGTGCGCAGCAGCAATTCAACCACCCGCCAAAAAATCCACGGCAAAGGATATCCGGCGGTGTGAAGAAAACGAACGATAGGCGTTGGCCGAACGTAGGGCGGGATCATCGCGGCAACAAGCCGTGTCAGCATGCCCCACTTGAAGGGAAGCAGGCCCAGAAGTTTTCTGGGCACCGGCCAATGGGCGCTCCGGAAGACCAGATGTACCTCGTCGGCCACTCCGATCGCTGCCCCCGCGATGTCACACGCACTCTTGCCATAGCCGACAACAGCCACGCGACGTCCACGCAAAACCTCAATATCCTTAACCTGACTGCTGTGAAGAACCTCACCGAGAAAACGATCCTGCCCTTCGATCTCGGGCATCTGTGGTGTTTCGGAATAAAGCCCGGTGGCAATGACGACCAGATCGGCTTGTACGTTGTTGGTGCCACGCTCATTTTCGACTTCAAGCGCCCAACCATCGCCCGATCGCCGCAGCGCCGTAACGCGCGTGCCCAGTTGGAGACAGTCGCGAATACCAAAATGATCACAATAGTCTTCCATGTATTTCTGAAATTCAGGACCCGGCGTGTAATGCGACACGTTTTCAGGCAATGGGAAATCCGGGAATTCGTAGAGATCTTTCGGAATTTGCACGCCAAACCCATGATATCCGTCCGCCCAGACGCCGCCCAATTTGGGATTACGGTCGTAAATCGTACAGCTAATTCCTATTCTGCTGAGATTCTTGGCCGTTGTGAGACCGGAAATTCCCGCGCCGATGATAACAGCGTTCTTGATTTCACCCTGGATCATGGCGTTTCTCGCGGACCGTTCATTAGTTTTGAAACGCCCAACAAGACCGCACCCAAAATCCAGAACGTCAGGACATAGGCACCAAACAGGGTCCAAAGAATCCATGTCCAGATGCCTTGCCAAACTGTCTTGAATGGAGCCAGCCCCGGACGACCAAGCCGCGCCTGAAGAATGTTTAGCATGTGTAGAAAACCGACGATGGCTCCCATTGCGGTGCCGACAAGTAGATATGTGCTCATATTGGAATCCCCCCTATACCATACAGGAAAAATGCAACTCCTGAAACGAGCAAACGCGAGAATTATTTGGGCAGCGGTCATTCGGGCAGTCGCGGCGAAAGTTCTTTTTGTCTTCGCATGACCGCCATTCCTGGGAAACCTGCCCAGGTCTGCCATAGCGCCCATGTAAGACATTGGTGCTGGCGCGGCAAAGAAGCTTTCGGAGCCTATTTTTGCTTTCTGTTGCCTTGCAAGTTCTTGGCAGAACGGCGAAGTCGCGTGAACAGTGAACGAACAGCGCTGATTATGTGATCGCATTGCTGGCTACGACCGAATGCACAATCGGCGTCAATTTGGCGAAGGTCAGGCATTTGAGAATTTGAGGTTGGCATGTGTTTGCTCCTTCAGCGATAGGAACACGGTGCCATTGCAGGTAGGCGATTGCTTGAAGAGTGCAGCCAGATTTTCTTAAGAAATTTTCTGCTTTCTCGGATGGCCCACCTTGAGGCATGCTTTGCCTATGAGGGTCACTTTCGGAGATTGCGCCGTCGATACTGGTCGGCAGATGTTTTGGAAGTCAGGTAGGTCTGTCCGGCTTGAGCCGCAGGTCTTCGACGTGTTGGCATACTTCCTGCAGAACCCAGGAATAGTGATCTCGCGCGACGACCTTATTGAAGCTGTCTGGGGCGGCAGGATTGTCTCAGATTCAACAATTTCAACCAGGATCAATACGGTCAGACGGGCCATTGGCGACAACGACAGCGCCAATCGCATGCTCGAAACGCTGAGTAAGCGGGGCTACCGGTTCTCTGTTGAAGTCTCTAGCGACACACGGACAAGCCCAGATGGACCAAGCTCCGGGCACCAGGTCATCAAAGTTGCTCGGTCCGCGGATGGCACTGTCATCGCCCACGCCACGAGCGGCGAAGGTCCACCCTTGATGAGGGCCGGGCAATTCCTAACGCATCTGAACATGGATTGGGAGAGTGAAGTCAGGCGACCGACGCTTGATCGCCTCGGCGCACATTTTTCGCTGACGCGATACGATCAGAGGGGTACGGGGCTTTCGGGAAGCCCCGCGACGGACTTCACGCTCGAACGGCTGGTCGAGGACATGCTTGCTGTGGCCGACGACGCCGAACTCGACCGCTTTCCCATCTGGGCGACCTCACAAGGGGTGCCAGTGTCACTGGCATTCGCGGCGGCCCATCCCGAGCGTATCAGCCGAATGGTCTTGTATGGTGGTTTCGTTCAAGGCCGCGCTGTCCGTGAGCCTGAACCGAACTCAGTTCAGGCGGATACCTTCCTTGATCTCATATCAGAAGGTTGGGGCAAGCCCGGCGGTGCTTTTGGCAAGGCCTATGCGACGCTATTCATGCCCGACGCATCGGCGGCGCAGATTGATGACATGTGCAAGATGCAACTGGCCTCTGCATCACCGGATACTGCAATCGCACTGAGGCGTTCGATAGACACCTTCGACGTATCAAACATCCTCGACCAAGTACGGGTGCCGGTCCTCGTAGTTCACACTACTCAAGACTCCGTCAATCCAATAAGCCAAACTAGCTTGATGGCCTCGTTGCTGCCAGATGCACAGTTGAGGATCGTGGAGGGTAGAAATCACGTGCCTCTGCCGGGAACAGACGCATGGGAAACGATTATGCGCGTTTCGCTCGATTTCCTAAAGTCGGCTTAGTCCCGATGGCCGCCATTCCTAGGAAACCTGCCCAGGTCTGCCATGACACTCGAAGCGGACGTGGACATCCGCTCTGACGGTGCCACCGGGTTCTTGGCTGTCGGCTCAGATGATCGGGTTCGGAGCGATGGTGCCCACCGGAAACAGGTCAAAGTCGCTCCAGAAAACTTTGTACAGCAAGCACTGGTCCTGGCCGAGTATGTCCTTCCCGGCCTCGATGCATTCGGCCCGGACGCGTTCCCCGGTCTCGAAGCGAAACCCGATATCCCCTAGATTGTCGTCAAACTGGTACTGCGCTTTGCCGAAGTAGTTGACGTCGTTGATGATCAATAGATCAAGCAGCATTTCGCCACCTGGGTAAAATCTTACCATCAACGCCTCTCCATCAGCGTTTCTGATAGGGACCGATGCCGGGATACATGCCTGTGTCGTCAGGAGCGTTGCTGTTGCCGCGGCGAGTTTGAAAAACCTTGTCATTGCTAGATGCTTTCCTGGTTTGAAATCTGGGAGGCCGGGTGCCTAGAAGCCATCGAAACGCACGTGGAAATAGTACTGACCGTCCTGCTCGGAGATCGTGAGAGCGATTGGTGTGTCGATGCCGCTGGTGTTGGTCACTACGGCCCGGCACTTTCGCTGACTGGATGCTTCCGAATATGAAACCTGCTCAACGTCAGTGATGCTGACCGCCTTCGCCTTGCCGAAATTGATCGGGATATCAGGATAGAGGTCTTCGACCATGCTCAAGGATGCCTTGCTGTCGCACTTCGGCAGACTCGCCCCAACATAGACGCCTCCTGGCCATGCCGCAGTGATGAAGCCTCCCAGCACCAAGGCTACAATCCACGCCACCAATGGGCCGCTGCCGAGGCCTGTCCGCTTCGAGCGCAGGTAGATGTAGGCTGGGACGAGCAGCAGAATCCAAAGCAGCAAGCCGTTCACAGCATCCCTACGGCCACTTCGCTCAACAGCGTTCTGGTCGAGCAGCGCACAGATCGTGTTGGCAAAGAAAAACAGCAGGAACGACAGTCCGGGCAGTCCACCCGTGTTGAAAGATTCTGTGCCGTGCCTCAGCAAAATGACCTCGGCGAAGGCCATCACCAGAGGGACCGAGATCAGCATGTACAGCCAATGGTTCTGTATCTCGGTTGCAGGAACCAGCGGCGGTTCGCTCGCTTCCCTCATCCCAGGAACTTCGGCGGCCTTCTTCCAGTCGTCGGCAAATTCCTTGGTCCAGACAAGCGTCTTCTCTGTCAGCTCGCCGCTCTCGTAGCGCGCCCTCAGGTCGGGGAAAGTGACCGGCCCCAGACGCTCACCGCCGATGATGTAAAACCATTCTGTATTCGCTTCAGTCACACCGGACCTCCGTAATTTCTTGGCAGCCGTTGGCCTGCCGAGGGCCAGCCGTGTTTGGGGTCGCCCCGCACTCTGGCCAGAAGGCGATCCCTCCTGAACGGCTGAAGTCCAACGGGCTTAAATGGGCTGGGGTTGGAAAAGTTGGGGCGGCTGTGCAGCACACATCGCGGGCAAACCGATCCGTGTTGCTGATCGCCATGCCTGTCATCTGGCAAGGGTTCAGTGTGTTTGTCTGCATAGCGCCCCGATCAGCGAGCGCCCTCGCGGTTGACTGGTGATCGGGGTGTTGGAAATCCGCAGTGACACGGACCCTGTGCCTTTAGCCGGAGCCTGTTGTATAACACAGGCACCCCGACCATAGGTCAAAGGTGTTCAGCCGCTGAAACGGCCTAAGTCACTGAGGGGTTTCCACGCCCCAACATGGCCGCGTCTGCCATGTCGAGAGCAGTCGTAGCAGCTAACTTGCTGGAGCAAAAGATGTCTGTTTGGACGTGGGGGTAGCCCGCGCTGCGACAGGAGCGTAGCGGGGGTCATTGTAGTCGCATCAGAGCGATGGCACCAATGCAGCCTAAGAGTGAATTATCGGGCTGGTCGGGCTTTAGAGAAACCCCTAAAGATGAGTGGTGAACAGTCAATACAATCAGATTTAGGAGAAGAGATTGTTATGAAAACTTTAGGCCTCGCGCTTGGCGCCACTCTGGCTGTTTCATTTCCAACGATGGTTTTTAGCCACTCTGGCGGGCTCAATGCCAGTGGATGTCATGCAGGATCTAAGCCATACCACTGCCACCGTGCTCAAACATCTTCTCGCAAGACGACTACCAGAAGGTCAGGGTGCAACAGCAACTATTCTGGCTGCGTTCCGAATGCGAGTGATGTTGATTGTGCAGGTGGCGGAGGTAACGGCCCTGAATATGTCAGGGGGCCAATCCGGGTCATTGGCAATGACATTTATGGTCTCGACCGTGATGGTGATGGTTTAGCCTGCGAATAAAGTGCCTCAGAGTGTCCACAATCGATAGTGGACACTTAGACCTCCCCCTGCGCGCACGTCAGGTCGGCTTCACCGGGCGCTCACCAAAAACTTAGTGTAGCTGTCGATGACAGTGTAAATGCTCGCAATCCTGAAAATTTCTTTTTATTTCAATATATTGAACCTGATCCTTGGATGAGGTTTGGAAAGTTATGCACACAATTGTACAATTTCTTGCAACTGATTGGTTTCATTTCTGGTAATATGATTGAAAATCCTCGTGTCGGTGGTTCGATTCCGCCCCCGGCACCATTTCTTCAAAGAAAAACCGAACATGCAGGTGAAGCAATTGATTTTGCTGGCTTTGTTATTCGGCTGACGGGCGGTTTGCCCTACAAATCGCCGTACAGTATTGGGTCGGTCCCAAATGGTTTTCGCCCTCGCCGCTTCATCCGTCGCGCTGCTGCGGCGGGCCTGCCGTAGTTTGCCGGGATTCCGGGGAAGGGTCTCGCGTCAATGCGCCCGCCTGCCTGGAACTCCGGATCAGGGATCCGCAAATGTCCTTACTGCGGAATCACGGCTGGCGGCGCCGATCATTGTGATCATGGCTCACAGGGCCCTAGCAGCGAATTCGCTTCAGTGATGTGCTCCGGAGACAATGGTTTAGAGAAGAATTTCTTTATCAGCGGGAATTGGGCCGCGCGTTCCAGATCCGCCGGGTTAACCGTGGTGCTGACAATGACAACGGCAGGCACGGGATCAAGGGCCTGGAGCTGCCCGCCGTATTTCTCCAGGAATTCGAAGCCGGTGACCGGAGGCATATTGATATCAAGAAAGATCAGTTCCGGCGTATCCCCTCCTGCCTCGATGTGCTTCATTGCAGCTACAGGCCCGTCGAACAGCTCCACCCGTTCGAACAGCTGCGATCTGCCGATGGTCCGTTTTGCAAACTTCCGGTCCATCCTGTCATCATCTATGACGTAAGCTGTTTTTGCGCGGCTCCGCATTTGTTCCTACTCCAAATTCAGGTCAACGCTGAAGGTTGCGCCTTTCCCGGGCTCCGAGGCGACATGAACCACTGCACCGTGGTTTTCTGCCACACGCTTGCACAGGGCCAGTCCTATGCCCGAGCCGGGGAGTTCGTCATGACGGTGCAGACGCTTGAACAAGTCGAAGACCTTTTCCTGCTGTTCCTGCGGTATGCCCGGACCGTTGTCGGAAACCGATAGGCGCACCTTGTCTGCAGTATCAACGGGCAAGCCTTCGATCCGGACCCGGGCTCTCTGTCCCTCCACCCTGTACTTCAGCGCGTTTGACAGCAGATTGGTCAGCAGAACCCGGATCTGGAACGGGCTGCCCAGGACCGCGGGCAAAGCCCCCACCTGGATTTCGGCCTGCGAACTGGCGACCAGGGCATCCATGTCCTGGAGGATCTGCTGCACCATCTGCTGCAGATCCACCGGTTCCGGCGTGAACTGGTGGCCGACCACTTTCGAGTAGTCCAGCACATCATCCACCAGCTGCTGGGGAGCCTGATCTGACTGGTCCGGTTTGATTGTTAGTGCATGACTGGCCTTTGGTCCATCGGGACGATGGTTTCCGGCGCAGGCGGCCGGTATCCCAAGGCGCTGTGAGGCCGCTTAGTGTTGT
>NZ_JBFCVS010000040.1:0-14787 GCF_040704725.1 Leisingera sp. JC11 | reverse complement strand
CCATCACCGCGGCGGAGACGATGTTCTCGGAGGCGATCAGCTCGATCTCGTCGCGCTGGCGGCCCAGTTCGGCCGTGATCGAGGCAAACAGTTCAGGATCGCGCTCAGACAGCGCTTGGGTGAAAAACAGATCTTTGGACATTCGGGGCTCCTGTCTATCCAGTCCAGCCCAGGCCCGCGGCAACGCAGTTCATCGACTGCATCAGCGGGACCGGCACTGTTGAAGATTTGCGGGCGCGCTCCTCGCGCAGGAGGCGCACCTGGGTTTTGTGAATTTCGCGCAGCATGTTCTCGACCCGGCCGAAGCGGGCGCGCAGGCGCGGGAACCGCTGCGACAGGCTGCTGTCGCCGGTCAGGAATGCAATTGCTTCGCAGGCAAGCTGGTATTCCTTGCGGATGGATCCGAAGATGCGGTCGCGGATTTCAGCGTCCTGCACCAGCGTTGCGTAATCGGCAGCGATCTCCATGTCGCTTTGCAGCAGGGTCTTTTCGACCTCATCCACCACCAGGCGGAACAGCGGCGAACCCGCGAACATGTCCTGCAGAACCGCATCGCCGCGGGCGCCGCGGAACTTGCGGAAGCTGGCAACCGCAGAGCCGAAACCGTACCAGCCGGTGATCATGTGGCGGTTCTGCGACCAGGCAAAGACCCAGGGGATTGCGCGCAGGTCATCCAGCGACCCGGCGCCGAAACGGCGCGCAGGGCGCGAGCCGATCTTGAGCATGGCCAGTTCTTCGACCGGGCTGGCCTGCTGGAAATAGTCCAGGAAACCGGGTGCGTTCAGCAGGTTGGAGTAAGCTGCCTGAGACATGCCCGAGAGCGCCTCGAAGGCGTCATCGAACTCAGGGTTCACCGGCGGGGTGCCCTCCTGCAGCGAATGGCGCAGCACTGAGGACGCCATCAGCTCCAGCTGGTGCAGGGCAGTGCCGCGGTTGGCGTATTTCGAGCTGACCACCTCGCCCTGCTCGGTGATCCGCATCCGGCCGGCGATGGTGCCCGCAGGCTGGGCCGCGATGGCACGCTCGGCCGGGGCGCCGCCGCGGGAGACCGAGCCGCCGCGGCCGTGGAAGAACACCGGCTGCATCCGGTGCGCCGCCAGGGTGCGGGTGATCAGGCGCTGCGCCTTTTCCAGCTCCCAGGTGGAGCAGAGGAAGCCCCCGTCCTTGTTGCTGTCGGAATAGCCCAGCATCACCTCAATCCGGTTGTCGCCGGATTTCAGCGAGCGGCGGGCAAAAGGCACGTCCAGAAGACCGTTCAGGATACCAGGCGCCGCGCGCAAATCGCCGATGGTTTCAAACAGCGGCACCACTTTGAGCGCAGCTTTTTCAGCGCCGAACCCGGCGTAGCGCGCCAGCAGGTAGACCCCCAGCAGGTCATCGGTGGAACGGGTCATCGACAGGATGAACGGCCCCATCGCCTGCGGATCCTCGCCCGCACCGGCATCGCGCATCAGCCGCAGCAGTTTCAGCAGTTCGCCGCTTTGCGGGCTCAGCTCATCCGGTGTCATATAGGGGAGCGAGGCGCTGCCCAGTTCCTTGCGCAGGCGCGCCGACCAGTCCGGGCTGCCGAACTCCGGCACATCGCCGGACCGCGCCCAGATTTCGGTCAGCGTGTCCGTGGTCACGGTGGAATTCTGGCGCACGTCCAGCGTCACCGTGCGGAAGCCGAACACGTCAGCCTGCCAGCGGATCGGGCGCACGTAGCGGGCGGCCAGGCGGTGCGCGCCGATTTCCTCAAGCGCCTCTTCCACTTCCGTCAGGTCGGTGACGAAATCGCCAAGGTGCTTATAGGCACCGGTTTCCTCGGCAGCGGTGGCCTTGATCCGCGCCAGGATTGCGGTCAGCGCCTGGCGGAAGACTTCGCCCGGATTGCGGGCCGACAGCGCCGCAGCCCCCGGTGCGGCGGCGATAACCTTTGCCAATCGGGCAGAGGCGCTGTCCGGCAGGGCAAACACGGCAGCCGAAATGGAGATCCGCTCGGCAGCAGTGGTCAGCGCCTTCTGGTAGCGCTTCAGGATCGCTGCACGGTTCGCGGTCAGCGCAGCAGCGGTGGCGTCCACCGTCACATTCGGGTTGCCGTCGCGGTCGCCGCCGATCCAGGAATGGAACTTGAGGCAGGGCGCATCAGCAATCCCGCCCAGGCGCGGCTCCGCCGCCGCAATGTAGCGTTCAAACAGTTGCGGCACCGCCTCGTACAGGCTGTCGCGGAAGAACTGCAGCCCCCATTGGATTTCATCCTGCAGGCTGGGCCGGTCGCGGCGCAGCTCGCCCGTCATCCACAACAGGTCGATTTCCGAGCGCAGATCCTCCAGCAGATCAGCGCGCTCGCGCGGGGTCCAGCGCTTGGCCTCCAGCGACACCAGCCCGCGGTATATGCGGCGGTGGATTTCCAGGATGGTGACGCGCTTGGCTTCGGTCGGATGCGCGGTCAGGGTCGGGCCGATGGAAAACTGGCTGGCGACCTCCTGCAGCCGCTCCGGCGTGGCCTGTTCACCGGCCAGATCGAGCGCGCGGGCAAAACTGCCCTCGACCACTTCCGGCCCGTCCTGGGTCTCCGCCATGCGGCGGTCGCGCATGGCGGCGTTTTCCTCGACGATCTTCAGCAGCTGGAACCAGATGTTGAAGGCCTGCATATAGGCGGTCGCGGGCTGCCCGCCGGACAGGTCCCAGGCTGTTTCAGAGACCGCCTTGGCCGCGACTTCCGGCGCCCGCTGGCGCAGCACGTCCAGCCACAGGGCGTGCAGCTCGGAGCGCAGGCCGGCGGCATAGCCGGAGTCTTCATAGGCGGCATGGGTTGTTTCGGCAGGATTGCCCATCACATCACCCGGTCGCGCGGCTCGCGCCCTGCAAAGAAATCGGTCAGGTTATCGAGCACGCGGAAGCCCATCGCCTCGCGCGCCTCCCGGGTGGCGCTGCCCAGATGCGGCAGCATCACCAGGTTTTCGCAATCCAGCAGGTCCGGGTTGATGCGCGGCTCGCCGTCGAACACATCCAGCCCGGCGCCGCCGATGGTTTCGAACCACAGGGCACGGGACAGGGCCAGCTCGTCGATCACCTCGCCGCGGGCCGTATTAATAAGGAAGGCGTCCGGCTTCATCAGGTTCAGCATCCGGGTGTTGATCAGATGCCGGTTCGCGGCGCCGCCCGGACAGTGCAGCGAGACAAAGTCGCACTGCGGCATCAGCTCTTCCAGGCTGTCCGCCTGAGTGGCGTTGTAGCGGGCGAGTATATCGGGGGACACGCGGGAGCGGTTCTGCACCACGATCTTCATGCCGAACCCGTGGTGGGCGCGGCGGGCCATCTCCTGGCCGATGCGGCCGAAACCGACGATGCCCAGCGTCTTGCCGGAAACCTTGGTGCCGACCAGATGGGTCGGGCGCCAGCCGGTCCATTCGCCGGCGCGCAGCTCACGCTCGCCTTCGCCGGCGCGGCGGGCCACCATCAAGAGCAGCGTCATGGCGATGTCGGCGGTGCATTCGCTCAGCACATCCGGCGTGTTGGTCACCGTCATGCCGTGACCGGCTGCGCCATGCATATCAATGTGGGAGTAGCCGACACCGTAGTTGGCCAGGATCCGCGCCTGCGGCTTGGCCATATCGAACGCCTTGGCCGAAATCTTGTCAGTGACGGTCGGCAGCACCGCGTCATAAGACGTCATAGCGGCGCGCAGCTCGTCCTCGGTCAGCGGCTTGTCGCCCGTGTTCAGCACAGCATCGAAGGCCTCGGACAGCTGCGCCTCCACTGCGGCGGGCCAGCGGCGGGTCACCAGAACCTTGGGCTTTGCCATGATTTCATCTCCCTGACGTGCTTGTGCTTTTATTAATGCGCCCCACCCCCGCCATTGCCCCGGGCCAGGGGTGGAGCGTTGCGCCTGTTCCGTTGCCGGATCAGGCGGCGTTCTTTTTCATCACGCTTGCGATGGTTTCGCCGATCACGGCGGGGTTCTCGGCAACGGTCACGCCGGCGGCCGACAGGATCTCCACCTTCTCGGAGGCGGATTCGCCGAAGGCCGAGATGATCGCGCCCGCGTGGCCCATGGTGCGGCCCTTGGGGGCTGTCAGGCCCGCGACATAGGCCACCACCGGCTTGGTCACGTGGTTCTTGATGTAATCCGCCGCTTCCGCTTCCTGCGGGCCGCCGATTTCACCGATCATCGCGATGACCTCGGTTTCCGGATCCTTCTCGAACCATTCCAGGATGTCCTTGAAGGAGGAGCCGTTGATCGGGTCGCCGCCGATGCCGACCGAGGTGGAAACCCCCAGGCCCAGCTCTTTCAGCTGCGCCGCGGCCTCATAGCCCAGGGTGCCCGAACGGCCGATGATGCCCACGGTGCCCGGCAGGTAGATGTGGCCCGGCATGATGCCCAGCAGCGCCTTGCCCGGCGAGATGGTGCCCGCGCAGTTCGGGCCGGTCAGGATCATCCGCTTTTCCTTGGGATAGCGGTACATGTAGCGCTTCACGCGGATCATGTCCTGGGCCGGGATGCCGTCGGTGATGCAGACGCAGTAGTGAATGCCCGCATCCGCCGCTTCCATGATGGAGTCGGCTGCAAACGGCGGCGGCACGAACACCAGCGAGGCATTGGCGCCGGTGGCCTCAACCGCTTCTTTCACGGTGTTGAAGACCGGCACGCCCTCGACGGTCTCGCCGCCTTTGCCCGGCACCACGCCGCCCACGACGTTGGTTCCGTATTCGATCATGTCCTTGGTGTGGAACCGGGCGATCTTGCCGGTGATGCCCTGGACGATGACACGGCTTTCGCGATCAAGAAGGATGCTCATTTGACGGCCCTCACACGAGTGTTTTGATCAAGGTCGTTTTTCCACGCGCCGACGGCCCGCTCGGCGGCTTCCATCAGCGAGGTTGCGCGGATCAGCGGCAGGCCGGACTGGGCCAGGATCTTCTGGCCTTCCTCCACGTTGGTGCCGGCAAGACGGACCACCACGGGCACGTCGACCTGCACTTCCTTCAGCGCCTGTACGACACCTTCGGCAACCCAGTCGCAGCGGTTGATGCCGGCGAAGATGTTGACCAGAACCGCCTGCACATTGCTGTCGGACATCACCAGGCGGAACGCCTTGGCGACCCGCTCAGGCGTTGCGCCGCCGCCGATGTCCAGGAAGTTGGCAGGCTCGCCGCCGGCCAGCTTGATGGTGTCCATGGTCGCCATCGCGAGGCCTGCGCCGTTCACGATGCAGCCGATGTTGCCTTCCAGGCCGACATAAGACAGGCCGCGGTCGGCCGCGCGGCTTTCGCGCGGGTCTTCCTGGCTCTTGTCGCGTAGCTCCGCGATCTGCGGGTGGCGGAACAGGGCGTTGTCGTCAAAGGTCATCTTGGCGTCCAGCGCGATGACCCGGTTGTCCGAGGTGACCACCAGCGGGTTGATCTCAACCATGGTGGCGTCCAGTTCGGAAAACGCCTGGTAGCAGCCCTTGAGGGTGCGCACCATCTGCTGCGTCATCGCCGGTTCGATGCCCAGCTGGAACGCGATCTCGCGCGCCTGGAAGTCCTGCAGGCCGACGGCCGGCTCAACGGTCGAGCGCACGATGGACTCGGGGCGCTCGGCGGAGATCTCCTCAATCTCCATGCCGCCTTCGGACGAGGCAACGATCATCACCCGCTGGCTGGAACGGTCCAGCACAAAGCCCAGGTAGATCTCGCGGGCGATCGGCACCGCACCTTCTACATAGACACGGTAGATGCCTTTGCCTTCGGGGCCGGTCTGGTGGGTCACCAGCTTCTTGCCGAACAGGTTCTCGGTTGCCTCGTAAATCTCGGCTTCCGAGTTGCACAGCTTGACGCCGCCCGCCTTGCCGCGGCCGCCGGCGTGAACCTGGGCCTTGACGATCCATTTGTCGCCGCCCAGTTCCCGCGCGCGGTAGGCCGCCTGCTCGGGGCTGTAGGCCAGCGCGCCCGGGGGAACGGTCACGCCGAAGTTGCTCAGAACTTCCTTGGCCTGATACTCGTGGATATCCATGGTCCTCTCCTCCTCATGGATGTCGGAATTAGTTACTCAGCGGCCTCAAGGGCTGCGGAGTAGTGCCGGTCGAGCAGGGCGTTGATCGCGTCCATGTCGACGTTTGCGCCCATATCGTTCATCGCCTTGCCGAAGCGGTTGACGATGTCGGTGATGGCGGCGGGGGTGATCTGGTTCAGGATGCCGATGCGGACCTGGACCGGCTCCGACAGGGTCGGCCAGATGCCGAAACCAACGGCGCGGCAGTTGCCCACCAGTTCCTTTTCGCGGCCTGCCAGATCGCCGGGCAGGTTCAGAACCACCAGGCTGGTCATGTTGCTGGTCACGTCGCAGCCCATCGCGGTCACGGCGTCGCGCAGCGCTTTCTCGTGGAAGGCGTAATCCCGGGCCTTCTGGGCGCGGCCGTGCTGCAGGGTGATGCGCAGCGCCTCGTGGAAGGCGGCAACCGCATAACCGGAATGGGTGCGGTGGTAGGTGCCGGCGGCAACGTCCTGGCCGTCCACGATGCCCCAGTGGCGGGCTTCCAGGATCGGGTTGTGGACATAGGAATGGCAGCCGTTTTCACGCACGGTCTGGATGTACTGGTCGGTGAACGAGACCGGCGCATAGGTCAGCGGCAGGCACAGCACGCCTTTCTGCGGGCAGGACGCCCAGCCGGCAACGCCCGGATAATCGTCGATCGAGAAATCCTCGATGCCCAGCGACGACACCGCGTCGATCAGGCCCATTACGCCGTGCTTGACGCAAGCGTCCGAGAAGCCCTTGAGGTCGTTGATGCGGCCGGAGCCGGTTTCCCAATGCGCCATGAAGGCCCACTTGGGCTTCTTCTCGGCCAGCACCTGCTCCACCAGCTTGCCGGAGACCGACTCGCCGTGCGGCACGTCGACCACGGTCACGGAGGCCGGTTGCGGGTTCATCGCGTCAGCGGCCAGTTCCTCGCGGGTGGCGGCCTTCATCCGGATGGTCATTGCGTCGATGCCCGAGAAGGTGCCGTTCTGGAAGGCAACCACGGTGTCGCCGGGCAGGATCGCGTTCAGCATGCAGTCCAGGCCGGAGAAGCCGGTGCCGCCGACGCCGTAGGTGTAGGTGTTGGCGGTGCCCCACAGGTCGCGCAGCATCTGCTTGCACTCGATCATGCCGCGCAGCACGTCCGCCTGCATGTGGTCGGCCAGGCCGGTGTTGGCAAAAGCCTGCAGCACGCGGGGGTCGGTATTGCCAGGGCCAGGGCCGGCGGCCAGGGTTTCCGGGATTTCCAGGCTGGGGAAGATCGTGGGTTCAGTCATCGGGGTCAGGCCTCGCTGGTTTCGTTTCGGCGATGTGCCGGAGGTCCCTGGCCTTCTGCGCCGCGATCTTCGCTGCGGGAAGGTTTGTTTCCTGTCGTGCAACATCTGTTAACCCAAGGAAAACCCAGGTCGACAAAACCCGCAACATTCCTATATCCTGCTTTTGGGTATCTAAAGGGGTTGCAAAAAACCTACCCAAACCGGTAAAAATACCGTTGCATACCAAAATCGACCCTACCCGTTTGGGTAGTTTTTAACAAAAGGGCACCAAATGGCTCCTATAAGCGACAAAGTTTCCCCGATATCGGTCATGCTTGCTGACGCAAATCCGCTGGTGCTGTCGGCGATGTCCGAGATCTTCGACAAGGACCCGCGATTCTCGCTGGTCGCCACCTCCGCAACCGCCGAAGGCTTCCTCGGAACGGTGATGCGGGTGCCGGTTCAGGTCGGGATCATCGACTGGAACCTGCCCGCGCTCGGCGGCGCCAAGCTGATCGAGGTGCTGCGCGACCAGGCCAACGCGCCGCGGCTGGTGGTCTATGCCGACGACAGCGGCGACGTTCCGCGCAAGGCGATGAGCGCAGGCGCGGCCGGCTTTGCGCCGCGCTCCAGCGCCGTCGACGGGCTGCTGGACACCTGCCTGGCCGTGGCCGCGGGCAAGATGGTGTTCCCCTTCCTCGACGTCCGCGGCCTGCAGACCGATCCGATCGAGCAGCTGTCGCGCCGCGAGCGCACCATGCTCGAGGCGCTGTCCAAGGGGCTGACCAACAAGGAACTCAGCAAGGAGCTGGAGATTTCGACCAACACGGTGAAGTTCCACCTGTCGAACCTCTACGAAAAACTCTCGGTCAAGAACCGCGCCCAGGCGATTGCGTTCTACTACGCCAACCGCGCCGCCAAGGGCGATTTCAGCCTGGAGGAATGACCCCGGATTGCCGCCCCGCGCCTCGCGTGCGTGCTCGCATACGCGGGCGCACGCGAGGGCGCGACGCGCGGGCGCGCTCCCGCGCGAATGTATTTAAATGAAAACTTTTTTCTTGACAGGAAACACCTTGATGGGGAATGCCTAAGGAGGAGAGGACGAAACCCCATTGCGAATGAGGAGCGCACCCATGTCGTTTCATACCGTCGAACAGGCCCCTGGCCGCCTGAACCGCAGCGAGCTGGCAATCCCCGGCTCTCAGCCCCAAATGTTTGAAAAAGCAGCAAAATCTGATGTCGATGTGATCTTCCTGGATCTCGAAGACGCGGTTGCGCCGGACGAGAAAGACCAGGCCCGCAAGAACATCATCGAGGCCCTGAACGACATCGACTGGGGCAACAAATCCATGTCGGTGCGAATCAACGGACTCGACACCCACTACATGTACCGCGATGTGGTCGATGTGGTTGAACAGGCAGGCGAACGCCTTGACCTGATCATGGTCCCCAAAGTCGGCACCGCAGCCGATGTTTATGCCGTCGACATGCTGGTCACCCAGATCGAAGACGCCAAGGGCTACAAGAAGCGGATCGGCTTCGAGCACATCATCGAGACCGCGCTCGGCATGCAGAACGTGAGTGAAATTGCCGCAGCCTCCAAGCGCAATGAATCGCTGCATTTCGGCGTTGCCGACTACGCCGCCTCGACCCGCGCCCGCACCACCATCATCGGCGGTGTGAACCCTGACTACTCGGTGCTGACCGACCCGGCCGCGGACGGCTCGCGCGACGTGCACTGGGGCGACATGTGGCACTACGCCCTGGCCCGCATGGTGGTGGCCGCCCGCGCCAACGGCCTGCGTCCGATCGACGGCCCGTTCGGCGATTTCCAGGACAAGGAAGGCTACAAGGCCGCCGCCAAACGCGCTGCGGTTCTGGGCTGCGAAGGCAAATGGGCCATCCACCCCAGCCAGATCGAACTGGCCAACGAGGTGATGTCCCCGTCGGACGCGGAAATCACCAAGGCGCACCGCATCCTGGAAGCCATGGCTGAGGCCGAAGCTGCTGGTAAGGGCGCAGTGTCGCTGGACGGCCGCCTGATTGACTACGCCTCGATCCGTCAGGCAGAAGTGCTGGTGGAAAAAGCCAAGCAGATCGCCGGCAACTAAGCCGCCGTCCGCTTTCAAGACCTTACGCCGTCCCGGCATTGGCCGGGGCGGCTAAGCGGCGCTATGCCAGGGAGACGCAGATGACCGGATTGCTGACCACCGCCAAGGCCCTGTTTCAGGCCGCTGTCGACCGGGCTGACCCGGCGCAGGCGCTGCGTGCCCAGCTGGCGTCTTCGCCGCTCTCCTCCCTGCCCGAAGGCGGCAGGAACGTGCTGCTGGCCGTCGGCAAGGCCGCCATCCCGATGATGCGCGAAGCGCTGGCGCTGATCCCGGATGCAGACCAGGCTTTGGCGATTACAAACCCCGAAAATTACACGGAAATTCCCGGCGCCACGGTGATCTGCGGTGCCCACCCGGTGCCGGATGAAACCAGCGCTGCTGCTGGTCAGGCCGCCATTGAGCTGGCCCGTTCCCTTGGCCCCAATGACCGGCTGATTGCGCTGATTTCCGGCGGCGGCTCCGCCCTGATGGTGGCCCCTGCCCCCGGCCTGACACTGGCGGACAAGGCCGCGGTGAACAAGCTGCTGCTCGCCTCGGGCCTTGAGATCAACGAGATGAACCTGATCCGCCAGCAGCTGTCGGACACCAAGGGCGGCGGATTGCTGCGCCACGCCGCGCCCGCCCGGGTGCAGGCCTTCATCCTGTCGGACGTGATCGGCGACGACCTGCGCGCCATTGCCTCCGGCCCCACCGTGGCGCCCATCGGCACCCGCGCACAGGCGCAGGAGATCCTGCAGCGCGCCGGCATCTGGGACTGTGCCCCCGAAGCGGTCAAAACCCTTCTCAGCGCCGCTGAGGAAGTCCGGGACACGCCGCCCCCGGCCACCAACACATTGATCGGCTCCAACCGCCACAGCCTCAAGGCGATGATGGCCGCAGCGGCAGAGGATTGGGGGCCCAAGCTGATCTCCCACCGCCTGGTCGGCGATGTGGCTGAAGCCGCCGAAACCATTGTGGCAGCTGCAGAAACCGCTCCCAAGGACAAGCCGGTCGCGCTGATCTTCGGCGGTGAAACCACGGTGCAGCTCCGCGGCACCGGCCTCGGCGGCCGCAACCAGGAACTGGCCCTCCGCGTCGCCAAACTGGGCGCGGAACGGCTCAGCGGCGACTGGCTGTTCCTCTCCGGCGGCACCGACGGGCGCGACGGCCCCACGGACGCGGCGGGCGGCATCGCCGCCCCCGCCACCTGGGAGGCTATCAAGGCTGCCGGTCAGGACCCGGACGCGCTGCTGGCCAACAACGACAGCTACGCGGCGCTGGAAGCCGCCGGCGCGCTGCTGATCACCGGCGGCACCGGCACCAACGTGGCCGATGTGCAGGTTTTCCTGAGGCTGCCCGGCTAACTACTGGACGGCTCCCGCTTTTCATCTTTCCGGAAATACTCCCGTCCCGCTGCCCGGCAGGCGGCCTTGCCGCCGACAGGAGAGGCTTCCGCAGCTGCCGCAGGCACTGCGTTCAAGCCGGCACGCGCTTCTCGCCCCACTCGGCCAGATCGTTCACCAGCATCAGCGCCACCCGCCGGAACACCTGGCGCAGCCGCTCCACATGCGGCCCTTCCAGCTTGAGCTCCGCCAGCGCCTGATCCATGCACTTGAGCCAGTTCTCGGCGTCTTCCTCGGTGATCGGCACATGGGCGTGCATCAGTTTCACGTCCATATGCCCGTGTTTTTCCTCATAATAGCGGCGCCCGCCCATGAAGCCCGACAGGAAATTGAACTGCTCGATCCGGGCATGGTCCATGCCATGCCCGCGCTTGTGCAGCTTTACGATCTGGGCGCCGGTCCCGGTTTCCTCGACAATGTCGTAGAACCGCTCGACCAGGGTGCGCAGCACTTCCTCGCCGCCGATCTGCTCAATCAGCTTCTGAACCATTTAACCTCCCTGCCCCGCAAACGGCCGGCCTCAGGATTGAGGCCGGGTTTTCTTGGGGTCGTAATGCGCAAAGGGTACAATCTTGGCCGGCAGCCGTTTTTGATGCCCGTCAAGTTTGCCGATTTCGACCTCTGTCCCGGCTTCCGCGCAGGACACATCCACCCGCGCCAGGGCGATGTTCTTACCCAGGAGCGGCGAGCGCATCGAGGATGTCACCTCGCCGATCTGCGCCCGGCCGATATGCACGCAGTCACCGTGGCCCACGTCGATGGCCGAGTCGATATCCAGCCCCACCAGCTTGCGCGCGGGCGTGGTCTTGCGCCGGATCAGCGCGTCGCGGCCGATGAAATCATCCTCCTTGGACTTCAGCGGCACGGTGAAGCCGATGCCCGCCTCGAACGGGTCGGTCTGATCGCTGAAGTCATAGCCCGCAAAGATCAGCCCGGCCTCGATCCGCACCATATCCAGCGCCTCCAGCCCCATCGGGCGGATGCCATGGGCCTTGCCGGCCCCCCAGACCGCATCAAAGACTTCGCTGGCGTGTTTCGGGTGGCAGAAGATCTCATATCCCAGCTCGCCGGTGTAACCGGTGCGGGACACCACCACCGGCACGCCCTGGTCATCGCCGATGCGCGCGGGCGTGAAGCGGAACCAGCCCAACTCCTCCAGCGTCGGGTTGTGCGGCATGGTCCAGATGATCTTCTTCAGCAGATCGCGGCTTTCGGGGCCCTGCACAGCGATATTGTGCTGCATGTCGGTGGAGGAGCGGATGAGAACGTTCAGGCCCAGCTTCTCCGCCTGCTCGCGGATCCATTCGCCGCCGTAGTCCGAGCCGCCGATCCAGCGGAAATTGTCCTTGCCCAGGCGGAACACGGTGCCGTCATCGATCATGCCGCCATGCGGGTAGCACATCGCGGTATAGACCACCTGCCCCACCGCCAGCTTCTTGATATTACGGGTAAAGATATACTGGCACAGCGCCTCGGCATCCGGCCCGGTGATCTCGAACTTGCGCAGGGCGGACAGATCCAGCACCACGCATTTCTCGCGGCAGGCCCAGTATTCCTCCAGCGGTCCGGATTCGGCGTAGCAATTGGCCAGCCAGAACCCGTTGTACTCGACGAAATTGCGGGTCATCTTGCTGAGGCGGTCGTGGAAACCGGTTTCCTTGGTCATCTTGGGCTCCGATTCAGGGGTCGCGCGGAACGCAATCGCCCGCTTGAAGGTCTCTGTTCCGCTGTAGGTGCGGACGTGAATGTCGGTGGGGTTCCAGCCGTTGGCGGCGCTGGTGTCATCCGGGCAGGCCGAGCTGACGCAGACCAGATCGGTGAGCGCCCGCAGCAGCACGTAATCGCCGGGCCGGGTCCAGGGCTCATCGGCGTACATCACGCCGTGATCGTCCAGGCCGGTATTGAAGAAGAAGTTGATCGCCATCCAGCCCGCCCGCGGGGTCACACCATGCTGGGCCAGCGTTGCATTGAAATTGTCCGAACAGTTCACATGGCCGGGATAGCCGATGTCATCGTAGTATTTCGCTGCGCAGGCCAGGGCAAAGGCATCGTGACGCCCCACGGTGTCCTGCACCACCTCGACCAGCGGCAGCATGTCCTGATCATAGTATTTCGCATGAAGCCCCGGCATCGGATAGGCATGGCCCATCAGCGTCCGGGTGGTGGTCACGTCCAGCGCGTGCTCAATCCCCTTGTCCAGCTTGCGGGCGGCAAAACACTGGAAATCCGTGCACTGGCGCCCGTCCACATCAATGATCTGGATGTAGTCGCCCGCCTTCACGAAATAGCTTTCCGCGGTGGCGCTGTGCACCCGCACCTCATTCACCGGCTCCGCCAGCGGGTCGGGCAGCTCAAACCGGGCCACCTGCTTAATCACGGCACGTTTGACCATCACGGTCAGCGAGGTCGCAGTGTCCTGCTTCTCGAAATCCATGATCCCGCCGGGCGCCGCGATGATCACCACGCCGTCGCGCTGCGCGGTGAAGCTTTCTTCGGTCTTGGCAGGTGTTGTGCTCTCAAAGAAGCGCACCGCTCCGCCCTGCGCCAGGTCAATGCCGCGCGCCTCCATCCCCAGGCGCAAACCGCGCAACGACTGGTCCGAAGAGGTCAGCAACGCCTTCAGCCCGCTGGCATCGTTGTTGGCTGCGGCGCCAATGATCCCGGCATCAATGCGGCCCTTGTCTTCTGCGGCAATGATCTCGCAGGGCTGCCCGCCCTCATCGTTGATCACCGTCACCCGGTCGCCTGTTTCAACCCGGATCAGGATCGCACCGCAGCCCTCGACCACGTAACGCTCGGTTCCTTTCGGCAGCGAAAACACCGACGGCTGATACAATCCAGAGGGCTTCGGCGGCCCTTTGACGACCTCAGGGAAGCTCATGTCATTCATCGCGCATCTCCTGTTGGACCCCGGCGAAAAATTGCACGGCCGGAATATTTATTTATTGAAAAGAATATTGCGTTCCTCCACTCTAATCAACAAACATGTTGATTTTCTGCGGAAAAACGGCGGATGCCCGGGATGCGGCATTTTCCTGGGGGTGAATGCCGCAAACAAAAGGATAACGCCATGCACTCGCTGCTACTTGGCCTGGCCGCGGCCCTTGCCTGGGGGATCCATGACCTCTGCGTACGTGTTGTTTCGCAGAGAACCAGCATTCTAACCGCCCTTCTGACCGTGTTTGCGACTGGCGCGATTCTTGTTGCCGCCGCCGCCCTGATGTTCGGCGACTGGCAGGCAATGACAGTTCCGGCCGCCCGTCTCGCCGGGGCATCCGGGGTCCTTTTCGGACTTGGCTCCTATGCGCTGTACCGTGCCTTTGCGCTGGGTCCGGTCAAGCTGGTGGCACCGCTGATCGGCGCTTATCCGGTGCTTTCTCTGAGCATGGCAATGCTGCAGGGGCAACCAGTTGGGCCGGGCCATTGGCTGGCGGTGGCCGCCGTGGTCGCCGGGGTGGGCTGCATTGCAGTTTTTTCAGGCAAAGATGACAGCAGCCCGCTCAATCTGCAGGCCGGCGGCTGGGGGCTGATGGCGGCAATCGGCTTTGCACTGACCTTCGCCACAGGCCAGGCCGCTACTCAGGCCGGCGCCGAATTGCCAGTGCTGATCGTGACCCGTGTGGCCGCCATCCTGCTGGTGGCAGGTCTCGCGTTCATTGCTCGGGCGGTACGGTTTCCGTCCCGCCAGGTCCTGCCGCTCCTGTGCCTGATGGGTGCGCTGGATGCCTCAGCACTTGGCCTGGTGATTTACTCCGGCACCCTTCCCCGGCCCGAATTCGCCTCCGTCAGCGCCTCCCTGTTCGGCCTGGTCACCGTGGTCCTGGCCTGGCTGGTGCTGCGCGAAAGCATGAACCGCGCGCAATGGATCAGCGTCGCTGTCACCTTCGGCGGCATTGCCTACCTGGGCTTCTGACCCTCCCGCCTTCTTCTTTGCAAAAAATACTCCCGCCGGAGGCGTCCGGCGGGAGCGGTACTGTTCAGGCTTCAGCGGTCTGCGCTTCAGGCGGTGAGGCCTTCCGGCTCGGCCAGGTTGTGGGCGCGGCAGCAGGCGGTCA